>NZ_CP124543.1:4057196-4369288 GCF_029953635.1 Halotia branconii CENA392
TTATGGTACTGGTGGTACAGGTTCAAATGGTTTCAAAACTACAATTGCTGGTGGTAAAGTTACTGTTCCGACAAGAACATGGAAAGTTATTGTAGTATTAAATTCATCAAATTCCAGTGCTAGTAGCGTCACTACTAACACAAGAGTAATTGCAGTCAATATACCTAATACACAAGGTATCAGAAATGCGAATTGGAAAAACTACAGAGTTAGTGTTGATTCTATTGAAGCGAACACTGGTTACAATTTGCTCTCTAATGTTTCTACATCTGTTCAAAGTACAATTGAAGCTAGAGTTGATACTTTGTAAGACTTGTTAATGCAAACTAAAGCCTGTCCATATCAGCAGGGAACAGGGAACAGGATTGAAACTTTCTATATGGCTTTGTTCTTAAAGTTTGTACCTTATATATCTGCAATTTGCTGTATATAGACAGGCTGATGATTGATTAATTATGTTTCTACAACTTTTGTTGAAATTCCAGCTAAATCTCCAGATGGAGTTTTACCAACAATATAGACATCGATATTTGTGATACCAATGCGATAAACCTGAATATCAGTCAGGTTATTTTTTAATGTTTTGACGAGCGATTGAAATTTGGGTACATTTTGTTTTTGTGTTTCATCATACCATTCCTTTTCTTGAGCATGATTACGAAAAAAATAATTTAGTTCTACTGTTTCAATTGATGTTTCTGGAGGATGTCCTGTTAACTGGAGAAGTTTTTGATTTGTCAAAGGTTCTTGAGCTTGATTAGACCGCAAAAAAACTGCAAATGGATACTCTGATTCACTCATCATTAGTAAACCATTGGTAGCTTGATTGAGCTTTTCAGTAATTTCATTAGTCATAGAATTATATAATTTATTTATATACGATACTTTTAATTTAGCATCATTATAATAACTTAATATTTATTATAATAAAAACTAGCGATCGCCTACTTTATTCTTAGAATTTACTTGTCTTTGCTTTTTTTCTCATCTAGTGCTTTCTGGATAGCTTCTCTACAAAATTCAGGCGGGTCATCTTGTGATTTAACAGATTCTTTCATTTCCTTAGTGACACGAAAATTTAATTGTTCAGTTAAATCTTTGCTAGGCGGATTATTGAAATTTTCTGGTCTACCTTTGCGTTCCGACATTTATTTAGAAAAATAAATATAAGTTGAAATCGATGTTAACATCGGGATAGAGTTTAAATCGGTAGGTAATACAGCCTGAGAAACTTGTTACCTACCGATACCACTTTTATCAAGAGGTAACTCTATTTTATGTTCACGAGAACCGAACTGGAACTGTTGACAATCCAACAGTTAAGAATTTTATGTAATCGCTATGGATTACGCCCTACTGGAAACTCAGGTTACAAGGATTCGTACATTACTACCCTGATGGCATTTTCGGTATTAGCTCTCAAGCAGTTAGAAGATAATAAAGGGTTGAGATTACCATCATTCGGTAGTTTACAGGCTATGAATATAGCCTTAGACGAGATGAACACCCCTACTGACGAACAAATAGCACTGATTAGAATATCTTTGGAAGGTAGGCGTATGAATTATCCAGATAGGTACGACCAAGAGAAGTTGTTAGCCATTTATAAAGCTAAATTAGCCCTGGAACAAGTGATTAACTTATTAGAGGTTCACTAATCAATTTTTAATCTGTATTAAGGGAGTTTGACCACTCCCTTGTTTTTTCAGCTGAAGTTAATTATGAAACCCTGATACCAAGTCTAGCTGTTCCCTGCGGGTGAACGAAATTTTGTGTGGGATTTCTAGCTAAGTATCCAAAAAATTATCCTCCACACTCCCCACACTCCCCACACCTTTTTTCGCTCACCCAGTTCCCTGCTATAACATTGTATTCGGGCGTGTTTACTATTCGGGAGTCTAAAAATGTCAAAACAGCTGGGTCAAAAAATTGCACCCATACCGATGTCAACTGATATCGGGGTGGTGGATTTGATTGATAATTACTTCACTGCTTATAATTCGGCGCGGTTACGAGAAATCTGCCAACTATTAAGTCGTGATGTACTCACAGCAGACGTTACCGTGGGAGTTAGTCTTTCCGGTGCGATGACACCAGCCGGCTTTGGGGTTTCTGCGCTTGCACCCTTAATTCGTAATGGTTTTATTGATTGGATGATTAGCACTGGCGCTAATCTTTATCATGATATGCATTATGGCTTGGGTTTTGAATTGTTTGCTGGTAATCCGTTTTTGGATGATGTGAAACTGCGTCAACAAGGCACTATCCGCATTTATGACATTATCTTTGGCTATGATGTGCTGCTAGAAACTGATGCTTTCATCCGTAAGATTTTGCAAGCAGAACCGTTTCAAAAGCGCATGGGAACCGCCGAATTTCATTATTTACTTGGTAAGTATGTCCGGGAAGTAGAAAAGCAATTGGGAGTAAAGCATTCTTGTTTGCTGGCTACAGCTTACGAATATGGTGTACCCATTTATACTTCTTCTCCTGGAGATAGTTCCATTGGCATGAACGTGGCAGCTTTGGCCTTAGAAGGTTCCCAGTTAATTTTAGATCCTGCAATTGACGTAAATGAGACAGCTGCGATCGCATATTCGGCGCGAGAATCAGCAGGTAAAAGCGCCGCTGTAATCATCGGCGGTGGTAGCCCGAAGAACTTTTTATTACAAACCCAACCGCAAATTCACGAGGTTTTAGGACTAGAAGAACGCGGACATGATTACTTTATCCAGTTTACCGATGCTCGTCCAGATACAGGCGGTTTGTCAGGGGCAACTCCCTCAGAAGCCGTTAGCTGGGGTAAAATTGACCCGGAAGAGTTACCCAGCACAATTGTTTGCTATACCGATAGCACGATCGCTTTACCATTGGTGACAGCATACGTGATCAAACAGTGCCAGCCCCGGACTTTGAAGCGATTGTATGATCGACGAGAAACAATGTTTGACAAATTACAAAAAGATTATTTAGCAGCCAAAACCCAACCATTAGATCAAGTTCCTGCGGCTGTAGCCGATAGTGCATCCCAACAAGCAGCTACTTATCCTTGCGGTAGAATGATTCCTAATACTCCTTAAGCAAAATTGGGAATGGGGGAAACGAACAATAATGATTTCTCTCCTCCCTATTTAGATTGCGATCGCTTCATAACTAAACATTGCCATATATCGCGATCGCTGCTCCCCAAATATATTTAGTGCCTTCAAAGGCTAAAAAGCAGATTAATTTTGGCAGAGTTTCTCATTAATCAGCATTTAAAAGCCTTAACGAAGGATCGCAAATTCTGTTAATTTAAGTAATTTCTCCTAATTTATAAATTGTCATAGCTTACGGCAAAGCTTGTACTTACGTAATTTGTAATTGACTTTAATCGGCTAGCTATGCCGTGAAAACAAGATTTTACCAAAGAAAAAGATTTTGTTTATTTGTATATTTTTTATCTTGACGCTGATAACTTCATAAGTTAGAAAATAGGAATCTACGCAATATATTATACGTAGTTCTATCTATAACGTATAGCCTCTAGCTGTTCAACTCCGGCATAGAGAAATTTAATTATGCACTGAGGCGGGAGTTTTTGACGAACGCTAGCTTTTGCCTGAGTAAAAAGCTAATCGGGAATTTATGTACATTCTCAATGGCGTGGAATGCACGTTTTTTGTAGGGATACACAGTTAGCTGTATGCCCAAATGTGTCGTATCTATGACACACCATAAGACTCACCTCAACTTGTCTTTTTCACTTGGGGATGTGTTGATTTTGGCTGACAGAAAACAGGGTTTTCATCTACTTGAAATTACTACACCATTCATTCCAGATTCATTTCCACCTTTACGTAAGGACAAAAATTGATGTCAGATATTTGGGAAAATGCCATAAATCTCACTCTCAATACCCCTTTGACAGGCACTTGGTCAGGTGCTGTCAACGACTATCAGTTTGCTGTAAACAATACTTTTACTGGCATTGGACAAACAGCAACCACAGCCACAGGTGCAGATGTAGTTTACAAGTTCACTGCTCCCAGTGCAGGCACTTATTCCTTACGCGTCAAAGCCTCGACTTCTGCACCTGATATTGTGCTGTATGCCCTGAATAGCATACCAGCAACGACTCCCAGCACACCCATCAATATTAACTCTGCTAACGTCTTGGCAGGAGCTAATCGTAACAGTAGCAATAGCCAGCCAAGAGCGGAAGAGGTCTATAATCTCTCCTTAAGCGCCAATCAAACCATCTACTTAGTAGCGGATATCGCCTCTGGCACTAGCACCTCTGGCTTTACAGTAGAAGTTAACCCAACGGTAACGGAAACAGAGTCCAACGATACACCTGCTACTGCCAACCCCTTGTTTTTTGGTATCGAAGGCTCAATTAACCAAATTGGAGACTTTGACTATTACAGCTTATACCATTTCACGAAAAGCCTGATACAAATAAAGCATCCAGAATAAAACCCCAACCTGTAATATTCGCAACAATTGATGTGTTTAATTCCTCAAGACGTTGCCAAATAACTGTTCTTAACTCGTCCAAATTAGCAAAGCATTCCCAACTTAAATTCCTTTTTACTTCTTCCCATAAACGTTCAATGGGATTGACTTGGGGAGTATGTGGAGGTTGAAATAATAAAATAATATTTTCTGGAATTTTAAGAGTCTGGCTTAAATGAAAAGCACCATTGTCTAATTGAAGTATGTGTATATCTTCCGGATACGTAGCTGCAAACTGTTCTAAAAAGATATTGAAGCAAGCTGTGTTGAGATGAGAGAATTCCCAAATATAATACTCACCAGTTAACGGCTCTACTAAACCATATAAATAGAAATTTTCTCGTTTCCATTGCATGATGCCAATAGGTTTAATGCCACAAAGCGTGATCAGTCTTCCTAATTCTGTTTTTAATCCTACACGGCTTTCATCACCACACCAGTATCTAATTTCTTTATGTTTATCTTTTGGCTCTATGACGTGTTTTTTTATAACTTCTAGGTATTGTGGCAGTTTTTTTTAAATTCTAATTCTGCTTCTTCATTGTGTTTTATCCCTACTGCTCTTGGTACTTTTAACTTCGCTTTCATTCGATAGCGTACTGTATCATGTACTACTTTATACGACGCTCTCACACCTTGAACCGCTTTCAACCATGTTCGGATTTCTTCATAGCTTTTAAATCCAAATGGCTGTTCAAGTTCTTTTAAAAGTTGTTCTTTGGTCGAACCATCAATAATTGGCGGTCGCCCTGGACTTTTTTTTGTTGACAATAGACCGTTTATTCCCGACTCTGTATATGTTTTTAACCATCTTTGCACTGTCACTCTTTCTCTGCCTACGACAAAAGCTGCATCCTGTACCGTTCTTACTTGCCCCATTTTCAGTAAATACAAAGCTTGAACTCGTTCACGGCTTGATGCTGTTTTCTGTTTGACGAGCAGTTCATGCAACTGTTGGACTGATTCTTTTATTTCGACTTTGGTGACTCCAACCATTTTTACCCGTTCATATTTATTCCTAATTTATCTGTATCATACTTTTAGTGAATTGGTATTAGGTACTCCAGCATCTGGGTCGCGGGTGTTTGCATTTATTGACGGGTTGGCTGGTAACACTTCTGATTTTGATCTGCGTGTCACCACAGCAACTGACACTTTGGAGTATGATGATTTAGATGGAGATGTTCTGTTTGGGCAATCAGGTTTCAACCCTAGTATTGCCGGCACCTCTTTAACAGGTGTTCCCAGTTACTTGCAGGTGACACGTTACCAGAACTCCACTGTGGCTGAACCCTATCGTCTCTACGCAGTGGTGCAACCCGGTATTGCTAATGCCACCGTTGAAACTGAGGGTAACGACACCCTAATCACCGCCAACACTGCCAGTAATAACTATTTTTCCGGGGCGCTCTCCTCAACGGCTGACTTAGACTTTTACGCCTTTACTGCTCGCGCTGGCGATTTAGTATTTCTGAGTTTGGATGCTGACCCCCTCCGCAACAACACACCCTTTGACGGTAGGTTAGCCCTGCTGGATAGCACCAATACTATTTTAGTTAATGTTAATGGTGGCGGTGGTTCTTCTAATACCACTTTAGGCATAGGCAGCCTCACAGTCAGCAATCCCAACTATCCCAGTGAAGGGCTGGTCTATCGCATCCTCACTGATGGTACTTACTACGCCCGTGTGAATGCAGCCTCTACATCCATCGGCGATTACCTGCTTTCTATCTACAGCATTGCAGCCACCTCAAACAGCATTCAAGGCACATCAGGTGCAGATGTCTTGTTTGGTACACCAAGTGACGATAGCATCAACAGTGGAGATGGCAATGATCGCATTTTCGGTATAGCAGGTAACGACACCCTAAATGCTGGCGCAGGTAACGACTATGTATTTGGCGGCGTAGGCAATGACATTATCAATGGTGACGATGGTAATGACTTTTTGTATGGCGAAGCCGGCGATGACATCATCAATGGTGGCGACGGTGGCGACAACCTCAATGGTGGCGCTGGTAGTGATACCCTCAATGGTGGTTTAGGCGATGATATCTACACTGTTGATGCAGATGACACAATTAATGAAAATGCCAATCAAGGCATAGATCAGGTCAACGCGGAGATATCTTGGACACTAGGAAATAATCTTGAAAACCTCACCCTCAGAGGTAATGCCGCAATTAATGGTACTGGCAATGAACTCAATAACCAAATCTTTGGTAACGATGCTGTCAATACCTTGAATGGTGGCGGTGGTAATGATTGGCTTTTAGGCAAAGGCGGTAACGACACACTTATTGGTGGCGATGGCAACGACCGACTCGATGGCGGTAGTGGTGATGACATCCTCAATGGTGGTAATGGTAATGATCTTTATGAAGTAGATAGCCTCAATGACCAGCTGATTGAAGCTGTAGATGCTGGCACAGATACAGTTTTGTCTTCTGTAACTTGGACGTTGGCTGATAACTTCGAGAACCTAACTTTGATTGGCACTCAAGTTATTGATGCTTCAGGCAATAGCGTTAATAACCGCCTACAAGGTAATGCCGCTAATAATGTTTTGTCTGGTCTTGATGGTAATGACTACCTCGCTGGCAATAATGGTGATGATGTACTCATCGGCGGTATTGGTAGTGATACCCTTGTCGGTGGTTTGGGTAGAGATATGTTTGACCTTGCTGATACTCGTACTGGTGGCTTTGATACTCTAGTTGATTTCAAGGTGGGCGATGATACTGTTTTACTCTCGGCTAGCGACTTTGGGCTAACTCAATCATCAGGTGTTCTCGATTCTGGTTTGTTTGTTCTTGGTAGCATTGCTACTAATAATACTCAACGCTTTATTTACAATCAAACTCAAGGTTCTCTTTGGTTTGATAGTGATGGCAATGGTGGTAATGCGGCGGTACAGATTGCTTCGTTCTCAAATCGTGTTGCTCTTTCTAATACTGATTTTCTAGTGTTTGATAATGGTGGTTTAACATAGCTCTATAGCGATAGCCACAATTGTTATGACATTTATGTGTTCCCTTTGAATCAGAATACGATGTCCTAAATGAACGTGAGTTCGACGTTTATAAAGAACCCCTTTTTAAACCTCTCTCCCACGGTGGGAGAGGTTCATCGAACTCACGTTTTATGAGGTGTGCGATCGCACCATACTAATGATGTAGTCAAAAAAATACGCTCATATTGTGAAAACCTGTTTGAGCAAATTATGTTTTAGATCAAAGAATGCTCTATGGCTTCGGCCACGGAAAGTGTCAAAAAGGTTCCCAGCCAGTTCCTTTGTAGCCATAATCAAAAATCTCTGGATGCAAAATATCTGCCAAAATTTCTAAAGAATCTGCTAGTCGTGGCCCTGGACGGTTGAAGTAGGCATTACCATCTGTAATGTAAACTCTACCACATTGAACAGCATGGAGTTTTTCCCACTCTGGACGTTGAGCTAATAACTGGGCTTCTTGACGAGTGCGATTTAAATCAAAACCGCAAGGCATAAAAACAATCACATCTGGATTACTGACTATTAATGTCTCCCATTCCAACTTAGGAGAAGGTTGGCCTACTACGCTAAAAAGTGACTGTCCTCCTGCTAAATTGACTAATTCGGGAATCCAATTCGCACCTGTCATTAAAGGATCAATCCATTCAATACAGGCAACTTTGGGAAATTCGTTGAGAGAAAGTCCTTGGATTTTTGTCTGACAAATTTTGACGCGAGCTTCTAAGTTTTCGATTACCTTTACTGAGTCTACGCTAAAAGTATTACCTACTCGTTCAATATCAGCCCAAACATCCTCAAGAACATTGGGGTGTAAAGAAATAATCTGGGGTGAACTGTGGGTGAGGCTAGCAACTGCTTTTTCGACTTCTTCAAGGCTGACAGCACAAACGTCACACTGGTCTTGAGTGATAATGTGGGTAGGCTGTAATTGCTCTAAGACATCTGTTTTGATTTGATAAATACTAAGAGCAGATTGTAATAAATTATTTACTTCACCGTGAATTTCGTTGCTGGGAACGTTGCTATCCAACCGGGCTTGGGTACAAATAGGGCGATTCTGGATTTCTGGAGGATAATCACATTCGTGCGATCGCCCAACAATTGCATCAGTTAACCCCAGCGTAGCTAAAATCTCTGTTCCGCTGGGAATTAAAGAGACGATTCTCACACTACTATTTGTCATTATTCTACCTCTGCAACAGCTGTTACACTAATTTTTACAAACTTCAACCCTTAGGGTATCTTTCTCTAGAGGAATGCACAGATTTTTAAATAGTCAGGATTTGCAATATAGCTGTTTTTAATTGTGAGTACTACGTAATTACTTAAGTAATTAGAACTAAATTATCACAAATTTTATACTTTTTAAGTTCTGCTGAGAGTTGCGTGTATTTTTTGATTGCCGAAAATACTTCCTTATTTGACTCAGGAGTTAGGATTCAATTAAATTTTTCCTCTTTACCTGACTAATTTTTTGAAGTTGCATGTATTGCATTTAGTCGAATGCCGTAACTCTTTTGATAAAGCTGTTGTGTAGGCGATAAGCACAACATGTAAAATAATTAACGTTCTACTGTTTTGTCATCATCATACAAAATTTAAAGCATTAGCTCCAAATTTATTCTTTAGGAGTGATGCAAACTTGGTATCTTCAGTGTTAACTAATGTAAGCATAAATAACTCTGTCTCTTAATCTATGGTTTTGACTCTTCGACTACGCTTAGGGTCAAATGATTTAGGTTCAGGAATTTAAAAGGTACGTAGATTTTGCGAACTCAATTTACAGATTTTGTTATATTACGTTTTTTGTTGAAATATAATAAAGATTTAACAAATGTTTATCGTTTACGTAGACCGTTAACCATGAGTCAAAAGCAAGCGATCGCTCTTGATCTAGCAACTGAAGCGAAAGATGAAGTTTGCGCTTTAGAAGGGTTAAGAATGGAGATACAAGAATATTTACTGATTAGAAACATAAAATCAATAATTTTATACAGAGATAAGCTACGTGTAAATGAACAACAAAATATTTTTGCCGTCAAATATTATTAGCAACAACTGCGATTTTTATCCAGTGGCTATTTTTCAAGTATTATATGACACCACATGAGGGTGGAATTACTGTAGATGATAACCATACCCTGGACAACATGACTAACTATGAAGTTACAGAACTAATTTCCCCAAACAGCTTTGAACTTTTCACCCTCGAATCACAAGATTTGATGAAAGAAAATATACCTTCCGGTTGTGAAAACCCCAGTGAAGTAATTGTAGTTAGAAAAGACGGTTCTACTTTTCCTGTAGAGCTGCAAGGTAAAGTAATTTCTTCCCAGGGGCAAACAATGCAGGTAATGGTGGTTAAAGATATTACAGAAAGTCAGCAAGCCCAAGAAGCTTTGCAAATTAAAGAAAACGAACAGCGCAAACAAAGTCAAACATTAGTGCAATTGGCAAGGAGTAAGACATTTCAACAAGGTAACTTAGATACGACATTAAAAGAAATCACTGAAGCTGCGGCTCGGACACTCTCAGTCAAGCGAGTTGGCGTATGGTTATACAACGAAGATTGTTCTGCGATTGAATGTGTTGATTTATACGATGTAATTACAAGAGAGCATACCTGTGGTAGGTCTTTTTTGAAAGCGAATTATCCTGCATATTTTCAGGCTTTAGAAGTAGAACGCAGTATTGCCATACATGATGCCATTAACGATCAAAGAACCCAAGAGTTATCTGCATCTTATCTTTCGGTATTTGGTATTGCTTCTTTGCTAGAAGCACCAATTTGGTTAGGTGGTCGTTTGATAGGAGTAGTATGCCATGAACACTTTGGCAAGATTCGTCAATGGACTTTAGAAGAAGAAAACTTTGCTGGATCGATCGCAGATTTTGTGACTTTAGCAATTGAAGCGAGCGATCGCAATGCTGCACAAGAAGCACTACGAAAGAGTGAAGCCCAATTTCGAGCAATTTTTGAGCGTTCTTCTATGGGCATCGGGCTTTCTGATATGAAAGCACAAATAGTAGATGTCAACCCAGCGCTGTCTCAGATTTTGGGTTATCAGCGCGAGGAACTATGCGGTAAACGCTTCATAGATTATATTTCACACCGAAGAGGAGATTTAGAACTTTATAAACAACTAATTTCCGGAACTCACTCCAACAACGAACAATCTGTAGCCAAACATCACATTGAAATGGAAAGACAACTCCTGCATCAAGACGGCAGGTTAGTTTGGACTCATTTATCTGTTTCGATGATTCCCGGTTGGAATGGTGAACCAGAGTTTTTCTTAGCGACTATCGAGGATATTACTGAACGTAAGCAAACAGAGTCAAAACTACTCGCCTCTCAAGCAGCAGCAGAAGCTGGTAGTCGAGCGAAAAGTGAATTTTTAGCAACGATGAGCCACGAACTGCGAACACCCCTGAACGCAATTATGGGCTTATCTCAATTGTTACAACAAGAAATGGTTGGCTCTCTCAACGAGAAGCAAAAAGAATATATAAGTTGTATATATGACAGTGGTGAGCATCTGCTGGCGGTGATTAACGATATTTTGGATTTATCTAAGGTGGAAGCAGGTAAAGAAGAACTGTCTTTATTACCTTTATCAGTGCCAGAATTATGTAATTACGCCTTATCGACAGTAAGCGATCGCGCCCAAGAACAAGGATTAGAACTTACAAGTATAATTGATCCAGAAGCGGATATATGCATTGCTGATGCACGGCGCATGAAGCAAATGTTACTTAATTTGCTTACCAATGCCATTAAATTTACCCCAGAGGGAAGGGTTTGTTTAGAAGTCAAAAAAGTCTCTGGAGGTGTGAATTTCACAGTCTCCGATACTGGTATTGGTATTAATGCTAATCAGTTTCAATTTCTCTTTGAACCTTTTAAACAATTAGATAGTCGCTTAAATCGTCAGTATGAAGGCACTGGTTTGGGCTTAGCATTAACTCGTAAACTAGCACGACTGCACGGGGGAGATGTGACAGTTGTTTCCACTTTGGGAGAAGGCAGTCAGTTTACTATATTTTTGCCAAATCGCTCAGATGAAGAAGTAAACACATTGTCTCCTGCTTCTCATACCAAAAAACGTATTTTACTTATAGAGCCAGAGGAAAACACTGCCGTATTTTTGCAAGATTATCTACAAATAATTGGCTACCAAGTAGATTGGACAAACAATAGTAATAGTTTTCTCCAAGAAATGCGAACCCTAAAACCAGATTTAATTTTATTGGATGAGCAATTAGAAGGAGATATCAATAGTTGGGATTTATTGAAAAGTATCAGACAAGAATCTGATTTGCAAAATTTACTAGTAATAATGATGAGTGTTAACGAACCTCCGTTAGAAAAAGTTAGCGGTTTAAAAAGTGAAGTTAACGATTATCTTGCCAAACCAATTCGCATAGGACAATTAGAAACCCTACTGAAGCGGTACTTAAAATAAATATTGTGTCCGATTAAAGACTTGTCATTAAGACCGCAGGGAGCAGGGGGAAAGAAGGTTTCATGCTTGATGCACAGATGCGGGAATTGTGACTAATTACGCGGACATGATACAATTACAAAATTTTTTCAAAATAAGTATTTTAATGATCAAAAGATTATAAATTATCACTTATAAATATTAAGTTTTTTTCTCATTTTTATATGCAAAATATCAGCTTCTGTAAACGTTTCTCCTGTTTCTATAAAATCCAACTGTTTGTATAAATTTTTAATATATACTTGGGCATGAACTACAACTTCAGGAATATTTTGATTTGCGATAATTTCAAGTGCTAATTCCGTCATTTTCTTACCTATACCTTGTCTTCTAGCTACAGATAAAACAGCTAGCCTTTCTATCTTGGCAGTATTATCATCCAAATATCTAATTCTAGCAGTACCCACAGCTTGTTGATCTAAATAAGCAATCAAATGGTTAGATATCTCATCTTTGCCATCAAATTCTAAAGCAGGGTCTACTTTTTGTTCTTCTTGAAAAACTGATTTTCTAATTGCTGCGATCGCTGGAAAGTCTTCAGGTAATTTAGCTATTTTTATAATTAAATTATTCATCCAAATCTTTCTGTAGTTCAATTATAAAATAAGGTGGGCAATGCCCACCTATAAATTTAATCTGCGCCTTCAATTGGTGCAAAACCTTGGCGCTGAATATTTTCTGTAACCGTGCGCGGTTCGAGGAATTGCAGCAGATAATCAGGCCCACCTGCCTTAGAACCAACACCAGAAAGTTTAAATCCGCCAAAGGGTTGCCGAGCAACGATCGCGCCTGTAATATTGCGATTAATGTATAAATTGCCGACTTCAAAATCTGTTTGCGCCTGTTGGATGTGGGAAGGCGTTCTTGAATAAAGTCCCCCAGTTAAAGCATAATTAGTACCGTTAGCGACTGCTAAAGCTTCGGCAAAATCTTTCACCCGAATTACTGCCAGTACAGGGCCAAAAATTTCTTGCTGGGCAATTATACCATCTGGTGGTACTTCACTAAAGATCACAGGCCCAACAAAATAACCTTGTTCTGGTGCTGGTAATTCTAGTGCTACTTGTGCTTCTGCCTTACCCTTTTCAATATACTCGCAGATGCGATCGCGGGCATGAGCATCAATTACAGGCCCAACTTGCGTACTTGGTAACTCCGTCTCCCCAATATTTAAAGATTTTGTTGCTTCTACCAACCGTTGCACAAAAGCATCATAAATTGGTTGCACCACAATCACCCTGGAGGCAGCAGAACATTTTTGGCCACTATAACCAAATGCTGATTGCACCACCCCGACAACACCTTGGTCTAAATCAGCACTTTCATCAATGATGATGGCATTCTTTCCTCCCATTTCCGCAATTACACGCTTCATGTGCTTTTGTCCAGGCTTGAGAGTTGCCGCCTCTGCATAAATTCGACAGCCAACTTCCTGAGAACCAGTAAAAGCAATTACATGAGTATCAACATGATTTACCAAATAAGCGCCGACTTGTGAACCTTTCCCTGGCACGTATTGAAAGACACCTTGGGGTATACCAGCCTCAACCAAAATTTCTGTGAATTTGGCAGTAATTACAGAAGATGTTTCCGCAGGTTTGAGCAAAGTACAATTCCCCGTAACCAAAGCTGCAACAGTCATTCCGCAAGCGATTGCTAAGGGGAAATTCCAAGGAGAAATCACCACAGCAATTCCTCGCGGTTGGTAAATATAACGATTCGTCTCTCCAGCCACGTCATAAATCACACCTTGATCTAGACGTTCCATCTCATCAGCATAATAAAGACAGAAATCTATCGCCTCAGAAACCTCTGCATCTGCCTCCTTAACTGGCTTACCAACCTCCAAAACAATCCAAGCAGCAAGTTCAGCGCGGCGTTGTTCCATCAAATCAGCAGCCTTACGCAAAATATCAGCACGTTGCTTCGCTGGTGTTTTCCTCCAACCAGGAAACGCCGCCTTCGCCGCTTGCATCGCCTGTTCTGCCTGTTCCACACTAATCAGCCCAACCTTCCCAATCACCTCACTAAAATTAGAAGGATTCAGAGAATCAATCACCTCCGAAGTACTAACATACTCACCATTAATCAACGGTAGATAACTTCTTCCCAACTGCTGACGAACAACTTCAAAAGCTTCAGCAGACATCCTTCTTTCTTCCTCTTTTGCATAATCACTATCTGCCACACCCGGAAAACTTGTCTTTTCTTCTTTGCGCCTTTGCGCCTTTGCGTGAGATAAATCCACCCCCGGCGCTGCTAAAAGTTCCTCAATTGGTCGATTCTCCAAATTTTGCCGTAAAAAAGAACTATTAGCCGTATTTTCCAACAAACGCCGAATTAGATAAGCCATTCCCGGCAACAACTCCCCATAAGGACAATAAACCCTAACCCTGTAACCCTTATCAACCAAAGCCTTAGCTAACTTATCACCCATCCCATAGAGGACTTGCATTTCAAACCGCCGCCGAGGTACATTTAAACTTTCAGCTAAAGCTATAGCCCTAGCTTGCGATCGCACATTATGACTACCAATGGCAGCGTAGACATATTGATGATTTTCTAGCAATAACTGAGTTATGGTTTCAAAATTAGCATCCGTTGCCGCCTTATCATTGTAGACAGGCTGTGGCCAATGCTTTTGTTCTGCCTTGATAGTTTCTTGATCCCAATATGCCCCTTTTACCAAACGAATTGTCAAAGGATAACCGCGCTGTTTTAACCAATTAATTAAATCTTGGGCATCTTCCTCACTATCACGCAGATAAGCTTGGATTGTCATGCCAATATCTGTCCGTTGCCGAAACTCTGCTTCCAGCAACAATTTTTTGAGAATATTTAAAGTTAAATCTTTATACGCATACTGTTCCATATCAAAATGCACAGCTGCGCCTAACTCTTTAGCACGACGTAATAAAATACGAATGCGATCGCTAACTCGCTCTTCACTACCTTTCGCATCTAATGGGTCAAATTGCGAATAAAATGCCGTTAACTTCACAGAAACTTGGACTTTGGGGATAGATTCACCATCAGCCTCATCAATGGCAGGAATTGTTGACCAACTTTTTGACGCTGCTACTAATTGTTGCATCAATTCTAGATAACGTTCTAGATAAGACTGCGCTTCTGCTTCAGTAATGACAGCCTCACCTAATAAATCAATGGTGAAAGCCATTTTTTCTTTTCGCAGCCGTTCAACTGTCTTAATGACTTGTTTAATATTTTCCCCAGAAATATATTTGTGGGCTAGGGTTTCTACTGCTGTGCCGACAGTTGTAGCCGCAACCTGCCCCGGCATAGACTCAGGGTTAGCAAAGTTAAGCATTCCCTTGAGGGCGGCTGGTAATTCTACAGATTCATCTCCTAAATATTCTTGTAAATGTGCAGCAACTTCCGGTTTACTATGTAACGCTGGCAGTGTATCTATAAAGCGAAATAACTGCACCCGCAAACTTGGATTACTCATTGCCCAAGCTAGTAATTTATCATCCCAGCGCATTTGATCGCGGAGGGAAGCCAAAAAAGAGCGATTTTCTTGAGTTGCTGTGAGTAATTGTTTAGCAATTTCTTGAGTTTTAGGTTCGTAGGTGCTGGTTTTTACTTGTAATACCACTGATAATAATCTCCTGTTAAGGGGCTAGGGACTAGGGGCTAGGGGCTAGTGGCTAAAGTGATATATTCCATCTATATAAAACCTTTTCCCAAGTCTGTGTCTTCTATTTTGACGTTTTCATCTTGCTGTCACCATAAGTAGAACGTAAATTAGTAAAATTAAGCGACAAAGATGAAGCCGCAATTTACTAAATTCAGATTAAATGAAACATCAGTTTACTATTGACATTTTTGTATTACGTATGTTACAAAACCTAATTAGATAATAAAAAGTGTCGTTGTGTAAATTTTGCTGTAAAAATTATCTAGCAACTAGCATAGTCCTTATCTACTAACTTTATATCTATAGCAGTTTTAAATCATTTGTGAAAATTATCTATTTCTTTCTTCTTTCTTTACTTTGCGTCCTTGGCGTTCTTCTCTCTCTAACGAGACGCTACGCGATGGCGGTAGCCTACGGCAAGCCGCTTTGCGTCTACATTTCCTTATCTATATTTTTCACAACTCATTTTCGGATTACTATAGTAAATTGAAATATGACCAGTGAATTTATCTATAAAGCTATGTAATAATTAAACAACTCAGTTGTGATATCAATCAACTACTGCTGTATAAATAAAAAACATGGAATTTGATTATTTTAGAAGTAACGAAAATAATGCTGCAAATAACAAAAGTCAAAGTTTAATTTCTAGCGGTTGGCGACCATTTCGGCGAGATTTAGACTGGGAGTTTTTATGGCAATTGTGGTGTAATGACACACATGAATTTACTCAAAAATCGTTTAATTTAGCTAGTAATTTTGCTGAAGTATTAGGACGCAATAATTATACTTGGTGGGCTAATTTATTAAGTGTAGTATCTGATAACACCCGCTACGAATTTGAAAAATTTTGGAACTACATTACACCTGACCCCCAATCACCAGACCATCGCTACAAGGATGTTTTAAGTACAGAAACGCCTATTGTTCAATTTGTCAGTCGTAGTAGTATTCCTATTGATTATGTCCTAAATCGATTGCAAGAAATTACTGTACTACGAGTTCTGCACTTATTAGAACGTCCAGATATTATTACCCAATATTACTTAGAAAGAGATTTTTATCTGCCTGTAGAAAAGTTTATCAATTGGGAACGTTTAGAAGTTATTAATACCGTTTATGCGTATTGGTCAAAGTATGATATTTGGCTACAAATTGACTCTTATGATCGCGGTCGGCGACAATATACATTAATGTCCAAAAATATATCGCCATTAATTAACAAAGCGACTTACGATTTAGCAGTCATGCTGAGTGGATATCAAAGTCGTGTAGGTAAAGTTTATAGTCAATTTCCTATTCGGACTTTTCCAGCAGATATTCAAGAATTTACTGACATATTACAACAGGCAGTGCTAAATCAAAACCAGTTAGCGGTTGTAGTACACGGAAAACCGGGTACAGGTAAAACAGCATGGACACAAGCAGTAGCAAAAGAAATTCTTGTACCTTTAGGGTATGTCATTTTTATTTTAGACCATGATGCGATCGCTAACTTTGTCCCACCAACTTACTTAGAGCGTATTTGTATTATCATCAACGAAGCCGATAACCTAGCCCAAAATCGGGCTTTTGAAGTAGCACAATACAACAATAAAACAGAACATATTTTAAGTTTACTAGATGGAACTTTATACCAAAGTGTAATAGATGACTCTGGGATTCAAATCAAGCAGCGGTTAGTTGTCTTAATGACTTGTAATACTACCGAAAGATTAGACCCAGCTATGTTACGGAAAGGAAGGGTAGATTTGATGTGTGAATTTACGCAACTATTTGTATAAAAAAACATTATTTAACTCATCTTCTCTGCGTCTCTGTCTTGAAAAGTTTGTTACGGAGGAGCAAGTGGCGTGGTTTCCCCCATGAGCAACTGGCGTTGGAAACCCTCCGACGCTCGCAGACTCGCTACCGTTACGCTATGACAACTTTTCGCTGCGCCTCTGCGTGTGATAAATTCACCGTAATCACAAACTAAACTCCGCTGCATCATCCTCATCCACAACAGTAGGCTTAAATTGAGAGTCATGAATTAACTCATTAAAACTCATTTTCGGATTTTGATGAAGGATATTCAACACACTAATAAAATCCCGGACAATTTCCCCTGGCGTAAGTAACGCTTCCGCCCCCAAGCGACTGACAATTTCTTGAACAAATGCTTGTAACTCACGATTTGTCAAAGTCTTTTCATACCCAAAATTCAGCGTATGAATCTCAGATATGCGTTGCAAAAGCGTGAGGATTTCTTCCTCACTTAAAGGATTTAGCCGAATCACAGGCCCTAAATATTCTTGCACATCGGTCTGTGTAGCGAAACGGCTTTCTTTAGTGCGTCTTCGCCAAGCTTGGTCTGCGAAAAGTCCTCGGTTTGGGTCTTCTAAAAACTTTGTTGTCCCACCAATGAAAATCCCTAGATGTTCGGCTTTACATTGCATGGTGTCATTAAACATTGCTAAAAGTCGGTTATAGTTCTTTTCACGAGTGACTGTAGCGGGTATTTGATATAAATTTACGGCCTCATCAACTAAAATTAACAGTCCTTTATAACCAATTTCAGCGACAAATTTAGCTAATAGCTTAATATAATCGTACCAACTTTGATCATCAATAATAACGCGCACACCTAAAGCTGTTTTCGCCTCGGTTTTGGTGTTGAACTCTCCACGCAACCAACGCATTGAGGCATTTTTCAATTCATCATCGTCTAATCGGTAGCCACGCCAGTAAGCAATAATAACATTACCAAAATCAAATCCGTGAACTAAATCTTCAATATACTGAACTACTTCTCTAATTTTCGCTTCAACTTGGTCATCAAAACCATCATCATTGGGACGCAAACTAGTTTCTTGGACTACTGTTTGTTGAATTTTATTAATCCATCCTTCCAAAATTGAAACTAAAGCACCACCATCAGGACGAGTTTTTGTAGCCAAGTGGCTCATTAATTCTCTATATGTTGCTAGACCTTCATTATTACTTCCTGCTAATCGGCGTTCTGAAGATAAATCAGCATCAGCAACGACAAAACCTTGCTCTATAGCCCGGTTACGAATTAATTGGAGAATAAAGCTTTTTCCCGAACCATAGTTACCAATTATAAAACGAAACGCGGCGACACCTTCTGCAATATCATCAAGATTTTGTGACAAGCTTTTAAGTTCTTTTTCTCGACCAACTGCTATATGTTCAACTCCCATTCTAGGAACTACTCCTGCACCAAGGGAATTGATTAAAGCAGTAGAAATTTTTTTTGATATTTTGAGCTTTGCCATGTAGTTCACTTTACTGGATTTTCAATGCAGAGGCATGTACATATAGTAATCAGGTTTGATTCGGTGAATTTATTTGTGTAGATAGGGAACAGTTAAGAAGGGATAGATACGTACTGAATCGTGTTCAAAAACCAAATAGGAGTCCTATGAATTATCAATAATCTGACAACATTCCAAAAGTTTTTAATTTGGTGAAGCATGTCTAGTCATGATAACTTCATACATAGAAAGCAATTTTCTGACGTTGACTATATGCTCTTGATAAACTTCTGGGATATCTACACTTGGCTCAATGATTAATTCTCCAATCGTATCGTTTGCACATTCATTAATCGAGTCGATTAACAGATTTGGCATTGTAATATGGTCTTCGGCAATTTTTTTAATTGCCATACTAGGATTATCTTGTTCTACTATAGCTTTTAGTACCTGAATTTCATGACTAGGCAACTTTTCGAGGAAATTAGTCCACTCTTCAGGTAAGCTTTCAACTACTTCTGAAAAAGGCAACAAATCATTTTTTTCTGGTTGGATATTTCCTGGCAACAAATCTTGATTGAGTATTTCTGTCTGTTGAAGTAATTCCCAAACTTGACTTTGTAATAAATCGCGTTCTTCTTGTAGTAATGAAACTTCGCTTTTTAGCTGTTGTAGTTCGGTTTGTTGTTCTCCTCTTTGCTTTTTTAAAGAATCAAGGCTAGCTGCTATATCGTCTTTTTGTATGGCTGTATCTACAAGCAATTTGCTTTGCTGATTAACTTCTGTTTCTAAGTCTTGAAGGGCAATCCGTAGTTCGTAAAGTTTTTCTTCTAATTGGGGTTTTAGTCTCCCCAATAAAGTTAAGTTACTCTCTATTTCTTGTTTTTCTTGCTGGAGTTCGCTAATTTGACTTTGCATCTGATTGATTTCAGAACGATGGGCGTTACAGTGCAATTCTAGACGGCGTTTTTCTGCTGTGAGAGTTGTCAAGGAATGATTCAGTTCTACTTGATTATTTTCAAGGATATAAAGTTCAGTTTTTAACTTATTAGATTCATCTTCTAATTGCTTTTTTTGCCCAGCAAAACTGCCTAATTCTCTGTGTAGGCTATTTCTTTGATTGCGGCATTCTAAGATTTGATTTTGGAGTTGTTGCGACTCTTTATATAATAAATCTCGATGCGTTTCTATTTGGTTGATTTCTCTGACAATCCGGGACTTCAATCCCTCCATGTCTTTAATTCGCTTGTGCAGTGAACTTAAAACTAGCATTTCATGATTTCTACGTCGCTGGTCTACAAACAAAGCTGCTGTATAAGTAGCAAGGACAGTAATTATAGCTGTAATCAGAGATTGCTTAAAATTCCAGTTAGGAACAAGACTCAAACCAAAACTCACACTAAAGGCAATTATACCTAAAATCAATCGATTACTTACCATTAATGATTGCATGTTGCTGGTTTTTAGCGTAGTTAAGTTATTAGAAGCAGTAGGTATTAAAGACATTATCCTTCACTTGATAGTGCGGATTTTTCCAGTTGTAAGTGTTTGTGTATAACATTGTTATAGAAGTAATAAAAAAGAGAAGTCAATAGCAAATAAATTTGATAATTACGTAGCAGATGTATTGTTATTTTTAGCAAAAAACACTAACTCGGCTTTTAAAAAATCGATAAATTGACGGGCTGTGCGTCCAGAACGTCCGTTGTGGCGAGTTGCCCACTGTAATGCTTGATATTCTAAATCTTCCTGGCTAAGATTAATTTCGGACTGGGTGGCTAGATGCTTAACTATTTGTAAATAGGTTTTTTGATTTGCGGCCTCAAAGGTTAAGGTTAACCCAAAGCGATCGCTAAACGAAAGTTTCTCCTGCATAGTGTCCCAGGCATGAATTTCTGTATTATCTTTGGGTGTAGGTCTATCTGCAAAAAACTCCCGAATCAAGTGACGGCGGTTAGAAGTGGCATAAACTACTACATTTTGTGGTCGTGCAGTCAAATTACCTTCTAAAACTACTTTCAATGCTTTAAAAGCATCGTCATCTTCCTCAAAAGACAAATCATCCACAAAAATAATAAATTTTTGGGGTACGCCCCGCAAATGTTCCACAATTTTTGGTAAATCTTGCAAGTCCGATTTGGCTACTTCTAGCAAACGTAGGTTGTAGTTACCATACTCATTCAACAAGGCTTTTACCAAAGAAGATTTTCCTGACCCCCGACTACCGTAAAGTAATACATGTAGTGCTGTCTCTCCTGATAATAGAAACTCTGTATTTTTTAACAAAGCATCTCGCTGAGATTCATAACCTACAAGTGCATTCAGCTTTACTGGGTCAGGATAGCGAATACCAACAAACTGCCCAGTTTGCCAGCGCAAAGCCTGATATTCAGCAAATAAACCAGTACCAAATTGCCGATAATAAACCGCTAACTCTTCAACAGCGTCAGCCCAATTTTCTAGCTGTTGCCAAGACGCAATATAAGTCATCTCTGGATGCTGCTTTATCAATCCCGTCTCTATTCCCACCCCATTCTGCTCCTGATACCATACAACAGGAGAAACAGGCAAATGAGCTACAGCTTGTACCCACTCACTTAAAACAGCGCTGCTACATTCGTAAAGGCTCTGCAACGCCTGTAAATCATGTTGAACTGCTGCGATTAAAGCCCGTGGTAAATCCTCAAATTCTTGTTGTTGAGCAAGCCTACTAAAAGGATTTTCGCAAATCAGAATTTGAGTAATTAGGTAATCCTCCCAATTTTGATTTTTAGCAGCCAAGACATGAAAGTAATTACCATAAGCTTGGAGGCAGCCCCTAGCGTCGGCATCAGTGTAACGTATAGCTTGCAACAGGTCAAGAAACGCGATCGCCACTTCGCTTTGAAGGACAGATTGGTACAGTAAAAGTGAGGCTGCTTGGCGCTGGAGGAATTGAACTTGAGCAGAGTATGAAGTACTTGCTATTGGCATTACTTAACTATCCATTAGTGAAAAAGTAGGGGAAGACAAGAGGCAGGGGAGCAGATGAGCCAGCCCGCAGAAAGTTGTTCCAACAAAGAGGAGCCAGCGCGGTCATGGGGGTTTCCCCCAGGAGCGACTGGCGTTGGACTGGCGAACCCGAAGGGGAGCAGGGGAAAGAGTGTTAAGCACAAGCGAATAAATGCGAAGTAGTTTCAAACTCCCCCTTGCACCCCGCACCCTGCCCCAATTCCTCTTAATTGCCCCATGCCTCTTATCAAAATCTACATAGGTTTTAACAATGAATTTAAGTATAGTTGCTGCTCTTGCCTACGGCATTTTAGCGTTGATTGGTGGTATTATTGGTTACATTCAAGCTCATAGTCAAGTCTCGCTACTCAGTGGTACGATTAGCGGCTTATTACTAATTTTTGCTGCTTACTTTCAATTCCAAGGACAAAACTGGGCTTTGATTTTAGCAGTTGGCGTTACTGTTGTTTTAGTAGCTTTCTTTGCATTTAGGTTGGCTAAAACCCGTAAGTTTATGCCTGCGGGATTAATGATTATTTTGGGTACACTGGCGCTGGCTGTAATGGTAAATCAACTTGTTAGCTTTCAGTAAAAATTACCTTCTTGCTCTTGTGATCATTTTATATAGTACATGTATATTACCGAATAGTGAATTGGGCGACACAGGAGCAGGGGAGCAGCACTTCGACTTCGCTCAGTGGGCAGGGAGCAGGGGAGCAGGGAGCAGCACTTCGACTTCGCTCAGTGGGCAGGGAGCAGGGGAGCAGAGGAGCAGGAGAAGCAGGGGAAGAAAATAACCAATGCCCCATGCCCTATGCCCAATATCAATATTTGTCAAAAATAAATTAATTATTACCTGCCTAAAATCTCCGGTTTTTTTCAGTTTGTAATGATAAATAAAAATAATGACATGAATTATGTTGATTATGCATTTGATGACATCATCTCAAAATCAGCAAAAATTCTCATTAAGAAATGAATATTTAACATCCCGAAACATCCATCCGTAGATAGTTTTTGGGAATTAGTGATTTCGAGTAAACCTAATTATTGAGTCTATAAAGTGACCAATAAATATGTTGAATTTATTAGGAATAACTAATTAGATAATTTTAAAGATTTGATATATTTAACAGCATAATTTAAAGTAAAAATAAAGGTAACATTGCCATTTTGGCAGGTTTTAATCAAAGACATGAGATATTAATAGATTGGAACAAACATGATTAATATTTGCACATTTGTTGTTGTCTACCGAAACTGCTAAAGCCAAATAAATCATGATATTTGGTAATCTTCTCAGCAATTTTACGAAGTAGGACATAATACATGTTATTACCAATGTCTTCTCAAAACGTCATCCAGTATCTGCAAGAGACAGATTTGTGTAGCTCAGAAAATGCCACATCAAACGAAACTGAGTTGTCAAAAAGTAGCAGTAAGAATTGCAATTTACTGGTGACGTTAGCAGATAATCGTAAGTTGCTGGTTAAACAAGAACGCAGTCTGAAAAATCATCAAACCTCTCACGAGTTATTTAATGAGTGGCTATTTCACCAATTGCTTCAGCAGTTTCCAGTTCTCGGCAATATTTCGGCGATCGCTCCATTAGTGCTACATTTTGATCAGGAAAACTCTATCCTCGTCCGTAACTACTTTAGCGAATATTTAGAAATAGACGGATTTTACCGTCACAATAATATTTTCCCATCAGAGATTGCGACTGCTATTGGTACTACCTTAGCAGGGTTGCATCGTGCGACTTTCCAACGTCGAGAATATCGTGATTTTATGGCAACTGCTCCCCAAGGAGAGTTTCGCTATCATTTTTACAATCCAGTACAAGGTATAGGTTCTATTAGTCCAGAAATTTTTGGTACAGTTCCGACTGAGGCATTAAAATTCTATATTTTATATCAAAATTATGAAAGTTTAGAGTCAGCGATCGCAGATTTGGCTTATGAATGGAATCCTTGTTGCTTGACTCACAACGATCTGAAGTTAGACAATATATTAATTCATTCTCGCTGGAATCAACTAGACAATTGCTTAGTACGACTGATTGACTGGGAAGCTTGTGCTTGGGGAGATCCAGCTTTTGATTTGGGAACTTTACTAGCAAGTTACTTAAGAATTTGGCTTTCTAGCTTAGTAGTAGATCCTACTATTAATTTAGAAGAATCTCTGGATTTGGCAATGACACCATTAGAACTTATTCAACCTTCATTACTAGCTTTCATTCAAGCTTATCTCAATGATTTCCCGATGATTTTAGAGGAACGTCAAAACTTTCTGGTGCAAGTTATCCAGTTTACGGGACTAGCACTAATTCATCAAATTCAAGAAACAATTAATGATCAAAAAAACTTTGGCAATTCTGACCTTTGTATGTTTCAAATCGCTAAAAATCTTCTCACTATACCTGAGCAATCTGTGATGAGTATTTTTGGTATCTCTGAGTCAGAAATTTTTAGTCCTTTGGCGAAACTCCATAAATTACCTCAGCCAGAAAAAGAGCAACAGTTAGTGCGGCTTTATTACGAAAAAACTCGTCTACGGGGTTGTTAATAATATGAAAAATTCAAACATTAAAATCAGGTGTCATGTTTTGAACTTTGAATCTGCCATCATTTTATTTACCCAAACTTAATTTTTTCTTAACCAAAATATAGGACTCCTATTTGATTTTTGAACACGATTCAGTACATATCTATCCTTTCTTAACTGTTCCCTGTTTCCTGTTTCCTGTTCCCTACCTACACAAATAAATTCACCGAATCAAACCGGATTACTATAGAATATTTACCACTGAGTGGTTGTCTAATTTTTAATATCCACTTTTGAGTTTGAATTGAGTAATGCAAAATTCTTCTACCAATACCCTTTTAAATCCTCTCTTTGACATTGCTAGTAATATCCAAATCGAGCCAAACTTCTGTATTCACCATCCTAATTATCAGCCTTTTGCTTTGCCAACGAAAGTAGCAGACAGATTTCAGCAAAATTCTCCCGCTTTACAACATAAATATCTCACTTTATTACTGCGAAATTTCCTCTACGGTATCTATTATAATGGTTCGCTACAAAGTGTTTTGGCGGTTAATACTAATACTGCTAATTGCCTACAACACCATAGCTTAGAAAATAATTCTGTTTTAGACATTGATTGGGAATTTTATCAACAACTGCACACCAGCAATCACGGTAGAGGTTATTTTGATCCTAGTTGGCAAGTGTTGCGCCAGGAACCAGACGGTAGTATGGCTGTGACTAAAGGTGGTTTGACGCTATATATTGAGCCTGATTGTCATCTTAAACCTAGTTCAAAATCGGCTAAGGCTGGCGAATCAGTAGCCATCTGGATGCCCAAAAATCGGCTACAAAATGGCTGTTACTTAGCAGTCAGCAATGTCGGACAAGAAAGACAATGTAGTCCTGACGCTGATTTAGGCACAGGACGCATCTATTTTAATTTCACTGCATCCGGTGCGATCGCGCTTATGGATAGCTTAACGCAGCAGTTAAACGCAGATACAATCCCGTTTACTTTTCAAGTTCTCTACAATCCCTCAGCATACGGACGCTATGACTCAGGGGTACTTTACTTTGAACGTCACAACTACCCAGCAATTCGTAAAATTCTTCAGAGTGTTTACACGCAGCATCAAGACGATTTTCAGTCCGAAATCCCCCTATTCACCAAGTTTTTAGCACCAGGGTTGAGTTTAGCCGAGGAACCAAGCCAAAAATTTGCCGCACAAGAAACTTTTGGCATGAATCGTTGCCAAATTGTAGCGAATGCTTTGTTAGAAGCTTGGCAAAAAGGTAAGAATGCAATCGAAGAAAAGATGAAGGTAATTGATCAACACTTTGCCCGACACTTGATTGACTTGCAGCGCCCCTATCTCAACCCCACTTCTGAGGATATCTATTCGCCTTTAAATAAGTAGCATTTAAGTAGCAGGGTTAAAAATCTGGACAGCTGGCGTTTACAACATTTGGATGAGTGTAGTGAAGCAAAACTGTCTGGATGTCGTCACCAAGCCACTTGGCAACTTTATCGGGACTAATACCGCTACTAATTGCCCAAGTTGCGAATGTATGCCTTGCAGCGTAAGGTTTGAGGTAGTAAGGCAGCTTTCCTTCTGCTACCAGCTTGGACACCACTCCCAAGTAAAAATACTTTTTTCCATTGCTGCTGGTTGATGTTGTTCCCTTCCAAATATCGTTAAGGGTGTAGCTGGTCATCTTATTGCCCAACTTCGTTGGAAAAATTATTTTGTCTTGGCTGCTTGCTTCTGTCCTCCTATTCAAAAGCAGCTTTTGAAGTTTTGAGTTAGGAGAGGTAGGAAAAACTCGTTTCTTCCCGTTTTTAGTCCCTTTCAGGATTCCATGTAGGTTTCTAGATTTAGAAATGGATATCAGACAGCAATCCGACGATATGTCGCCCCAAGTCAAAGCAAAAGCTTCCCCAGGGCGACACCCAGTCAGAAAGAGAAATTTCACCAAGTCCGCGTAGTGAGAATAACTAGGATTATTTTCAAAAGCCTCAATGATGATATTTCTCTGCTCTAAGGTGAACGCTCGGTAATCTTCAGTGTCAGTCGATTTTTTTTTGGGCTTTTCGATTGTGAGAGATGTAAATGGATTGGACACAATTAGCTGTGAATTGACTGCCCAGTCACAGCAACGACGGTAGTAATTTAAGTTGTCCCAAGCCATATATAGAGAGATGTTGTTTAGCAACCAATCACGAATCTTTACCGCCTGGGTTAAGTCTTGGGTAGGTAGTTTGCGGATGTAACGAGCGATCGCCGCGTAGCTGCTCTTAATAGTTGTCTGCTCCAGCTGCTTTGACTGGAAGTCAGTGTATAACTCCCACAATTCACCGAGTGAGTAGTGAGTGGTAACTTCTGGCTTCTGAGGTTTCGCGGCTGGCTTATGTCCGAATTGATAACTCACCAGGGAATCATCAAATCGTCCTAGAGCGATATCGGTGGCGATCGCATCTCTACGAATCCTTACAATCTCTCTGTTGCGTTTGGTATCCTTCAGTCCTGTTGCTATAAAAAATTGCTTGCCAGCCCCCTTTGCCCAAAAACGAATGACTAGTCGATTGCTGCGTTTATCGACGCTGATCCATTTGTCATCAGTCATCGTTGTTAAAATCCCAAGGCCAAAACATTAGCCAGTCACGATAAAATCCGTCCTCTTCGATTTGGTGAGACCAATCTGCAAAATCCCACTTTCTTCCATTCGCACTGACTGGAATAGGAGGCATAAAGATTTCACGATATTCAGGTGAACAGTTATATGGTTGTGTAGGGTCGTAAGCCCAGGGTGAAGCAAAAGTTACTTCACTGTCTAAAGACAGATGGTGAATGACTAGCAGCCCTCCCCTTGGATGTTGCTTATATGGCAGTTCGATTGCGCTCCACCATCCAGCAAGCCACAATTCCAGCCGAACGCTCTCCACCCAAGCGTTGTAACGGTCGTTCTCAGCAATCATGTGTTCAACATTAGGGCAGTCGTAATCATAATTTGGTACTGAAACAAGCAATCCCACCCCGGTTAGCCACGAAGGATTAATGTCATAGGGTATAGGCCACGGTTCTGCAAGATTTTGACAGTAACTACGGTTTTGGCAAACTGTGCGATCGCCCATCAACGCACAGTCAAAACCGATAGGACAATAGCTATTCATTACCGCAGTTTCGTTTCCTTAACTGATGTGGTTGATAAGGTTGCCCGTTATTCGCCATAGGTGGAGCAAACCCTTTAGTAGATTTCCTTAGCCAAATACCAGTGCCATCGATGGAGCTAACTATTAGCGTTTGCCCCCAGTGCTGCCCTGCAATAACTTCTACTTCATCGCCAGGATGCAAACTTATTGATACATCGGTAAGAGGCAATTCACCTTTTATTTGTGGTTCTGGTGGTTCTGCCTGGGTGGGTGAGGGGTCAGACCCCTTTTTAAGTGATCCAGGGGTCTGACCCCTCAGGGGGTCTATTGCCTGGATCACTTCTGGATCACTTTGAGGATCACTTATGAGGATCACTTTTTTTTCTATATCTGGCAAAGGTTCTGGCGATAAGTGATCCTCAAAATCCAAAATTTGCGATTTTTTCGAGGAAATTTCTGACTCGTTTATTAGTGCATTTTTAAGAGGGATCGGATCACTTTCGCCTGTAACCCTTGCCTCTACTGGAGAAAAAAAGTGATCCCGGATATTGGTGGCACTTGGATCACTTTTATCACTTTCGGCTGAAAGTGCTGTTTTTCCGTTCAAAGAAGTGATCCTGTACTGATTTTTGGGGGTATCACTGGTGTCTGATGTTTCACCTCCAATCAAATAAAGGTTGGAATAGCCTCTGCCTAAAGCTTTCGGCTTCAACCGCGTGATAATGCCGTCTTGAACCAATTGGAAGCATAATTTGCGAACAGTGTTTAAATTGTCACCCATAGCATGGGCAATTTCTTCAGCCTCAAATGGTGTGCCTCGGTTGTCCAACAAGAACTGCACGATCGCATCTTTGATGGTGGCATTGGGTGATGCGGGGTCTTCATCTGCTCGTCCCAGGCAAGTCCATGATTTGTCTTCCGGCTCAAATCTCAAACGATAGGCGGCGGGTGCGCGTGAGCGAGATTTCTCAATTGTCAGTAGACGATCTAAGCCATCGGCGTTATTTTGGTCGTCACGTTTGAGTGACCACACCTCAGACACGCTGTTAAAAATGGCTTTGGTTCCTCTGGATTCACCGTTACTGTTGCTGTGGTGAATAATCAGGATCGTGCATCCAAATTCTTGGGCGATATCTCTAAGCAAAAGAATTGGTCTAGCGTACTCGGTGTCATTTTCGGTGAAGGTCGAGTGACGACTGACCGAGGTTAAAGAGTCAATCAAAACTATGTCAGGCCGGAACTCTTCAATCTCTTGACGTAGATGCTGGATGTGGTCTGTTGTCCATTTGGTTTTGTAGCGAATGTCCATGTCGTCGGTAAAGCCTCGGTCTTCTAGAGCAGACAACATATCGTTAGGCGACTCGTCCGTTTGAATCACTAGACATCTACTTTTCTTGGTGACAGGGAATCCTTGCCAGTGTGTGCCTGTCGCCAAATGGTAGAAAAAGTCGTAGCTGAGGCGAGTCTTGCCCGTGCCACCTTTGGCATGGAGCAGTACCGTAGTACCTTTGGGTAGAAATCCGTGTATGAGCCATTGGCGGATCTCATTGCCGTAAAGTTCTATGATTTCTTGCATACTGATTAATCCTTCGTTCTCTGAGTGGATCAAGGATTTAAAGTAGATATTTTCTAAATCCTTAATTGATTGACCAAGCTTTTTAGACAATTTAGACATTTTAAAAAGTCTCTTCCCAGGGTCGAGGCACTCAAGTTCAATCTGTCTAATCGCCTCAATCATTTTGTTGTATTCCAAAGTTTCTCGATCTTCTTTTGACTGAAACGAGAACAATTCGTGAAGGGAAGTTGAGTTTTCTTTGAAAAGTGACATTGCTTCAGAAACTTCTATTTCTGTTGCGTGTCCAAGCTTACGTGTGTAGCTGCTAAATTTAATTAATTGACGACGAAATGCTGAATCAATAACTAGTTGAGCATGGTGATCTATGTTGATAGCACTAACAGTTCTATAGACTAGATCTGCTAGCTTATTTCTACCGCCAATACGTTCTAGTAATCCCTGCCTTGTTAGGTAGCTAGTAACAGTTAACAAGTCTGTTGGCTGCTGTTTTTTTGCTAGTTCTAAACAAATCTGATAGATTTCTTTGTGTGCTGAAATGTAAAAATGCTCCGGCTCCAACTTTTCCGAAATTCTTCCTATGGCTGATGGATCACTCAAGATGCCGCCTAATATCTTTTCTTCGGCTTCTATCTCTTGTGGAGGTAAACTATTGTCTTGAGAACTAAAGTCAAAAGTTGACTCTAACCGGGAAAATGAGCTTACCATTATTGCTCACCTCCCTTTAAAAATGTTAGAATTAACTTGAAATCGAATATTTTGCAAGTTATTTTTGAGGGGGGGGAATGCGCGAACATTCGTCCTTTTTTTTATACATTTATTCATTGTTTATTTGCCTCGATTGTATTGATTTACTACTGTTTTGAGAGTGCTTAAAGTGTTAAATTCACTCAGTATTCTTGTGCAAATTAAGTCTTTGTCTTGTTGGCGACCTTTTAGTTCTGCCAGTTCAGAAGCTAGGGCATAATTCGTTTCTAATGCGATTAATAGATGCGATCGCAAGATGTCTACGGTGCGCTCTAACTTGTCAAGTCGTTGCTGTGTTAAGTCTTTGGGGTCGGTCATAAGTAGTAAGGTTGGTCACAGATTGCTTGGATTTCTGTAGCAACCGAGTTAAGCGCATTTTTCCAAGCCACTAACTCGGTATCTGGGTATTGCTTGAGGACTCCTATCTTTTCACGCAATTCTCGCTCAAAGGCTTGGGTCAAAATTTCGACCGCATAGCGTAGATGCTCGTCAGACATAACTTGTTCTTCTCTGGTTTTGGTCATTGCTGTTAAGGAAATTTAGTACGGAGGTGTTCTGGTATCCGCTGCCACCAGCTTTTTACTTCCCCGTTTTCGTCAAGGATGGCGATGTAGAAGTATTTGGGAAAGTCGGGATGTTGGAAGTTAATCCACTCTGGCGGGGGTGGTAGTAGAGAAATTTCAAATGGTTTAGGTTTAGTCATTGGCTGTTAGTTATCGATCTGCGGAGACTACCTGCAAAAAAAGCAGCAGTTAACCTCCGCTTTTTTGTTGGCTAATTAGCGGCTAGGTACTGTGTAAAAGGCACTTAGCAGAAACTACATAATTCACTCCGTGACTTTTCGCTCAAAATTAGCGCTCAAGGATGTGAATGTAGTGAATGGGCAGATCTGTTTGGCTGCACATCTGCCCAAAAAATGTACTTTACTTAACTATGCAATCTGCTTGGCGTTTTGCCTATGCAAATTGCATAGCGTTTTGCTATCATGATAAACGAAAAACCAAATTTTGTGGAAGGCGTGTCTTTTTTAAGGCAATTACGTGAGGCGTTAAATCTGACCCGTGAGCAGTTTGCGGTAAAAATTGGCACGACAGGAAGCACTGTTTACCGATGGGAAACAGGCAGGCATCCTGTCAGCTTTAACTCGCGACAGTGGAAAAGTTTTCATAAAGAAGTTCTTGAACCACTTGGTATTAACGTTTACGACTTACCCGATGACTTAGGAGCGCCTTACAAAATGAGTGCCTAATGCACCCCAGTCGATTTTGCTTTAGCAATTTAGAACACCACTCACCCCAAACCAAGTAGAGATGGCAGCCTGCCGCCAGTAGTGCAATAAAGAAAGACCTGCCCGTGGTGAGTGTGTTCTTCAAGAGAATCGCCAATTACCCATAAGTCGTAGCGTCGCGGGGTAGCGATAACTAAATACTAAAACTCCAGAATGAAGCTGAACACCCTGGAGAAACTAAAAAGGAGGAATACGGATGCTGAACAGCATAACAAAAGCAATAAAAAATGCTGACAACCATCTACGGAAGTCGCCAGCACGGTCTTTATCTATAAGGATTTTAAACCAATGACACAGCCAATAGGGTACTGGACTAACTACACTCCTGGGGATGGTTCCTATCTAGAAACGCTACAAGAGCGTTACGGGTCAAGGTTTGAAGAAATGACCAAGCGAGAAAAACTATCTTTGATAGTCGCCCTGGCTTCTCACCTGTGCTGCACTGCCCCAGAGGAATGCCGTAGCGAAATTTTGGCGCTAGGCAGCGAAATACCTGAGAAGCTATCTGTTAGCGATCAAGCTGACTTTTCCCGTTATCTCCTTGATTGAGCGATCGCTTACTATACCCCTAGCCCAAAACCCTATTCTCTAGTGATTCATTATCATTAATCTTAATTTATTGAGAAAAAACTCTAGTCTGAAACCCTTGCTATTTCGTGCTTTTAAGACTTAACGGGAAAAGTCAGAGCGATCAAGAAGGTTTAATGCAAGCGGTGATCAACCAAATCTGCACTGGCTGCTATAGCAAAAATGTATCTCTGACTCACTCAACCTAAAACTTATGCCCCCGGTGTCTCACCACCGGAGGACTTCCACTCCATCAGAAGCGACCTGAAAGGAGGGCGATAGTATCTTACTTCACCATGCCCACTTTCACCAGTGGGCTTTTTGCGTTTAGTCATTCATGAGTCAAATAAAAATCGTGACTACAAATCGACTCAAATTTGACCCATCACTTGCCTGGATACCAATTGTCCAAGCTGCAAAATTGCTCAACGTCCACCCCAGCCAAGTTAGGAGAGATAGAGCCGTTGTAGAAGCTTTGGGGTTAATTACCTATACCAAGCACAGCGGCGGCTTTAGTCCTCAAGACTTTGAGGTTTTGTGGATATTTCGCCAGCTGGTCAAAGAACGGGGACGCAAAGAAGCAATTAAAGCGATCACACAACAATTAGAGGAATACCGTGAACGAGAAAGATAGACAGGCAGTGGCTGAAGCCCTTCGCCAGCAGAAACAAGAACATGGTCACTCAACCAGAACCGAGCAAATAGGTGAAGATGCTGCCCAAGGTGGCACAAACCAGTTATCAGCCATCTCAGATCAACTAGCTGATAACATTGTTGACTTCGTTTGGGCTGATGCCTTGCAAAAAGCCTTTGAACGTATGGGCAATGGGGATATGGGTAACGTTGCCCCTCAGCTGATTAAATCCTTTAGTCATGGCATTACCAGCAACTTTGAAATAGAGATTAAAGCTCTACAGGAGTGGCACGATTCCCCAAAATACGCTCTACCACCGGAGCAGTACAGCGATGGGTAGCAGTTGGTGTGGGGGTAGTTGCCCTCGCTGCCAGCTTTTACTTAATCGCTGCCACCAAAAACCAATGCAACTATGAAACGGGTAATCAAACGACGTATTACCCGCCCCGACCTTAGCCATGAAGAAGAAGATATCAGCGAGGTGAGCAGCAGTGGATTAATCGAAGTGTTGCTTATTCCTTTAGCACTTACAGGGGTGGGGGTCGGGTGCTGGGTAATTCTCCAAGCTGGGGTAAGGCTGGGAACTATTATCAATCCAGAGGTAAAACATGAAAAGATACACCTACAAAGGTGAAAAGCACAACTTAAAAGGGTTTCGGGCTGGACAAGGAAAAAAACTCGCTGACAATCTGTCCTCAAAATTGCCGTTTGGCTGTAAAACCAGTGGCAACTTGACCGAAGAGGATGTACAGCGGTCAGATGCTATCAAAATTGGCATGAAAGACCAAGCGCAGCGCTGGCACACCTACGCTAACAACATGACTCAAGCGATCGACGACGTACCAGAAGTAATCGACCAACAAAACCGAGTTAGAGGTGCTGTTTTAGATGCTGCTACCAAAATTGTTCAGTCCACGGCCAAACTTGACGAGAAAGGAGCCGTCCACCTAGGGGAACTGAGCAAAACCCACGCTCAAGTTACAGGTAACGTCTCTAATATCTTGTTGAAAGCAAGGCTAGCAGTGCGATACGTCGGACAGGTGGTTAATCAATCGGGCAGAGAAGCCAAGACTAAATTTCAGCTTGACTCTCAACTGTCAAATCACAAGCACCAAGTTAACCAAAATAATGCTCGTGCTAGTTTCCGCGAACGCTTAAAAGCGGTTAGAGAAACTAAACAAACTTACTCTCTCCAACCTGGAGACATCGACTTGTAGAAAATTTAGATGGGCTGGTTGCCCATCTAAATGCAGTTCTATCGCTCTACTTATGAATAGATTAAGTCGTTGGCAGTACCTCAGGTACGTTGCTTGGTTTTTGGCTGGAGTTTCTGGAGCTAATTTGATTGGTTTGTTAATCGCTCCCACATGGCAATTGACTTGGGGCATCAGAATCATTGCATCTGTGGCGATCGCTTCTGCTTGGGGAAGGAGCAACGGAGAATCTTTACTCGAACTGCCCCAAGAAACCCGCATTACTATTACTGCGATCGCTCTATCGGTTCAGCTTGGTCTACTGCTGGCAGCGTGGGGGTGATATGGAAATAAAATTGACTCCTAACACAGCCTTTGCTAGTGGCATCATCTTGGCCGGATTATCATTTGTCTTAATGTCGTCTCAATCTGCACCCAAAGATAAGTACAGTCCACACCGCACAATCACGGCTGCAATGTGCTTGATACTTGCTTCATCTGCTGCTATTTTCGCCACTAATGGCGAGGAAATGGACAACGATCAACAAGAACAAAAGCAAATAGCCAGAACTAAAACCACCGAACAGCGGATCATGGATATGGAGGCAGATTTAGCTGTTGTGGAAAGGGAACACGACAACGAAGATCAAATTGATGAACTTGAACAAGAGTTCGCCATGCTGGGGGCAGCCGCGCCGCTGTTGATGCAAATGGCGAATATTAGCGCTGGTATCGAAGCTGGGAATATGGCAATTTACAACAGTTATGGGTTCTCTGGTAAAGAAGACAAGCCAGCCTTGCCGATGGCAGGCAACGACCAAACGAGTGATACCATTCTTGATTTCTACAATTGGGATGACGTAGAAGATGAAGCCAGCGGCATCATTATTGTTGGTAACACCGGTTATGGTAAAACGTCCGTTGCTTGTTGGCTGGCCGGACATCTGACCAAGAATAAACCCGCCCAAATGTTGGCGCTTGACCCCCACGCCAGCAGAAATCCACTGTGGAAGCAATTAGAAATCCCTGTAATTAGTAGTTTTGAGGGGATAGAAGCCCAGATAGAGTTATTAATTGAACTTTTGGACGACCGGCGCGAACTTCCTGAAAACGGCGATCCAGTAATTGTATTTGCTGATGAAATTAACTCATGTTTAATCAACTTTGAGCAGCCCCAACAGATGGAAATAGCACTCAAACGTTTGGGTGCTGAAGGGCGAAAATATGACATTGTTTTCATTGCCCTTAACCAAAGTCCTAACGTTGAAGACTTACCTCTGTCTGCGGCCATGCGAAACAACTACTTTCTGTTGGCACTGGGGGCAGCTGCTAGAAGTTTGGGCGATCGCTGGCGAAACACCGATCCTAGAAAGCAACATCTCAATGCTGTTGCTTATCCCTGTGCTGTGGGTGGTTGCGTACCAACTCAAATTGCAGTGCATCCCACCCACGCCGATTACAGTAAGTTTGTTAAAAAAGGCAATCCTCCCAAAAACATCCAGTCTATTAACAAACTTCCTCTGACTATCCCCCTCGCTGAAGGATGGGGACATTTATATTCTCACTTTCGTCAGGAGCGCAGACCGCAACCAAAAACACTAGAAACAGTCCAGCCTTTTGATAATCGTCCACCAACAGAAGCACAACAACGATTACAGCAAATTAAACAGTTAAGAGAACAAGGACAATCGCCCCAAGTGATTATCAAAATGTTGTGGAATATCACCCCCAATGACGGTGAACGCTGGGAGTACGTCAAAGGCATTTACTTGGATATGTGCCAAATACTGGAGATACCACCAGAAGACCCCCCAGGGGCTAAAGTATCAGCCGTAGATACTGAAAACAATACTCCATCAAAAATTGTATCTGCCCAGAAATCAAACAGTACTGCCACTTCAAGCGGTGAGAATACACTAGATACCTATCCAAATTTCAACGGCTTACCCACAGAAAATGAGCTTTTGCAAATGCTGCAAGATACTACCCTCGCCCCAGGCGAGTTTATTAAACGAACACTGAAACTGACCAAGGGAGAACGCTATCGCTTAGGTATAAGAGCAATCCGGTATGTAGTTCGACGCTATGGTGATTTTCAGCTGATGGAGAAGTTTCAAAAATATTTGTAAAGTAAGGGCGATCGCATAACCAGGGTCAAAAGTTGCGATCGCACAGCAATGAATGTTCAGCGTATTCCCCCTACTCAGCTTTGTCCTGCTGATGAATCTTAAAGATTTGAATAAATTAATACTCTAATAGCTTCAGTACAGTTACTCAGGCGATATCTTCGTATGTTTGCATAAGTTCCGGTTTAACCCTGTTGTAAGGTTAAATCGGTATATTTTTAAATACTTAATTAGGGGGTATTGCTGGAATACTTACACAGCAAGATATAGACCCCGTGAAGTTACTTCCGAAAATACATAAAACTGGAAGATTTACCAATTCTTAAATCACGAATACAACGGATTTATTCACTTCAATAAATCCAAAATTGATTTATGGCAGAACCTACAATCGCTCAGATTTTTGGAACCGGCGCAACAAGATTAGCTAGCGGCGCGGCTACACCATCAGCAGGATTATTCATTCCAGATACGGCCCTACAAACAGCCGGGCTGGCGACACCATCAACTGCAACAGCAGAAGGGCATTTTGTAGCAATTAATATGGGCGCAAAAACTTATCTCACACAAACAAACTTTGATACCAATACAGATCAGTCTTTGTTAATGGCTGATGGATACGCATCTTTTATCGATCGTGGATCAACCAAATATCGAGTAGACCAAATAACATTATCACTTGCAAAGGTTGATGATAACGCCACAATTGACCCGGATAATTACTAAAGATGACTCAATGTTTTCGGTTCTACGGCAAAGGGGCTGACGGGAATGTTAGTTACGAATTTTTTGCTTGTGGCACAACACCTGAATATCGTGCCAGAAACTCAACTACTGTATATCTTTATCTTGATGGTGTAAACGTTGCCGGGACAAATTATTTTTATCTGACTACAACGGCACAAGTAACTGCTGTAGCTAATGATAATCCTAATGCTGGTTATACAAAATACGGTAATTGCACCGCTTGTAACGCGGTTCCTTATGATTGCATAAATAATTCATGTGTCAAGAGCAATGTTTACGGGACTCCTGGCGAATATGACTCATTAGCTGAATGTCAAGCCGGCTGTGGCATGGTCAGCGGTCAGACATGTCCAGATCCATTTAAGTGTCTTGACCCCAATAATTACTGCCCTCCTGACATGGTTTGTATCGAACGTGTGGAATTTAATGAAATCAAAAGTTTAATAGGGTAATGGCTACCTCTGAAGGACAATCAGTTATCAATGATTTACGTAGCATTAAAGCCCAGTTGGCTGCATTAAGGTTTGAAGTTAGCGATGCAAAGAATTTAGCTGCAACTGCTTCTAATACTGCCAACGCTGCTAACAAGAACGCCAACAATGCACTTAGTAAGGCGGAACTGGCAGACAATAATGCAAGTCGAGCAAATCGAACTGCTAATGATGCAAGCTCAGAAGCTAAGAACGCTAACAATACAGCTAGAACCGCAAGCACAAAAGCAGACAACGCTTTGAATGTAGGCAACGAAGCACAAGGCACAGCAAGGCAAGCGCGTAGTGTAGCCGACCGTGCCGAAATTATCGGCACAAAAGCAGATAGGGATGCAGCCGCTGCATTTGGACAAGCTAATAATGCAAGCGCTAGGGCAACAAAGGCTGCAAGTGATGCTGAGTTAGCAAAAGGATTATCTATCCAAGCAAGGGGAGTTGCTCAAGCCGCTACAACTGAAGCAAAGGTAGCCAATGCCGTGGCCAAGGAAGCTAATTCTATCGGCAAGATTGCAAGAGGAATAGCTGACAAAGCCATCGGGACAGCAAACGCGGCACAACGAGCTATTGACGTTGTAGACAACAAAATCGCTAGTGTTGTAGGGCAAGTTGGTAAGCTTGCTGGCAAAGTGGCAGATGTAGCTCTAGACGCGGCTGAAGCAATCGGCATTAGTCGCAAAGCTTTGACAACTGCTGGCAAGGTTGCTGGTGACTTGTTAGGACTAGCCGCTAAGGTTGCAGCATTAGCTGGTACTGTTATTGAAATTTTGCAGTTGGTGGCATTTGCCGAGGCATTGGGTTCTCGAATTGATGCAATAGAGCGTGAGGTTACAGCTATTGGTGCTGATGTCTCCAACATCCTTGGTCGTTTGCTGCCAACGATTAGAGGAATAGCTAGAAACGCACTAGATGTTGCTAATTCTGTTCGTGGCGTGGCTGATTATGCCGTAAGTATTGGTAATTCCGCTAGTTCTCAAGCAAGTAGCGCCATATCCCAAGCACGAGAAGCGCTGGGGCAATCTGGGCAAGCAATTCTTGCGGCTAATGTGGCACAAGGGGTTGCTACTACAGCGCTTTCGACTGCTGTAACTGCTAATTCTCAGGCAGTAAAAGCTGCAAGTATTGCGATCGCCGCTGGTGCTACAGCTGCTTCAGCTACAACTACCGCAAACAGTGCAAACACTACTGCAAATGAAGCCAAGACAAACGCAAGAGATGCGAAGGAGACAGCCAAAAAAGCGCAAACGACGGGTAACAATGCGTTTGCTAAGGCAGTAGAGGCTCTTGGCATTGCGACTACGCTGTTGGGACTATATCAGTTGCTCAAAAATAGACCCGGCATACCGGGAAGAGATGGTAGACCCGGTAGGGACGGAAGACCCGGCAGGGATGGGAAAGATGGTTTTATTTACACAATTCAAATACCCGGCATACCGGGAAGAGATGGTAGACCCGGTAGGGACGGAAGACCGGGGCTTACAGGCGCACCAGGAAGGAATGGAATAAACGGAAGAGACGGGAAAGACGCAATGCCATACAACGATTCTGGCTTGAAAGCTTTTATAGCGGCTCAACACTCAGCAACGAGAACTTCAATATTGGCTCCGATCATGGCATTGCTAACCCCAATATTTGCTATTTGTAAGCAGATTTTGGATCTAGTTAGCAAGGTAGGAGATGCGGCACAGTTAGCCTTACTAAACATTATTAATAATAAATTGGGTGGACAAGTAGTAGGTGGAATTAGTGGATTAATTACCAGGATTGCTGAAAATTCGTATATTGAAAAGGCGCTCAATGTTCTGACTTTTGCTGCGACGATGCATAATGCATTGATGTTGTCGAATAATCTTGGACAGACCCTTGGAGGGATAATCAATACTGTAGCGAATCTAATTTTCCCCAAAGGAATTGATGGGCAACCAATTGATATTTTTCAAGCAATTAATAAAACTACCGAATTTTTAATAAAAGAAGCTATTGGAGAACAACAATACACCAAATTGACAGCAGAATGGGCGCGTGCTAACAGAATTTATCAAGCGACAGCTAACATATTTAATGCTCTCCAAAATGCCCAAAATGCCATCATGAACGGCATGGAAGTTATCGGTGGACAATTAGCAAAAGTAGCCAATGCCTTGAAGAGATTTGGAGTGATTTACGAGAAAGCCTACGAGTGGTTTAATCCCCAGCCGAACTTTCATAACAAGACAATCATTGCTTTAAACAATGCACAGGAAGCCGCAAATATTATTGAAACCGTTGTACAAGTTCCCGTGTCAATTGCCGATGCGAGAACCCAAATAGTTCAAGCAGACGAGGAATTTAAAGCTGCTATTCGTGGTGATAAAAACGAAGATGGTACGGATAAAGCAAAAGGTGTAGAGACGGAAGAAAACAAGCCTAAAAAAGAAGAATTTGATGCCGGTAAAGCAGTATCCACATTCTTTGACAACATCTTTGAAGAAATGTTTGATGCTGGAGAATAACTAATGACAAATTCACCTCCCAACAATGCTTTACCGGATGGTTTTGATCCTTGGGAACATCTGCAAGGTCAATACATCACAGAATTTAACCGACGCGTCAGGCAATACTTTTCAGATCATAATGATAACTGGCAACCGAATGTTGCTGATAAACGCTCAAGCATGAGAGTAGCTTGCACAATGCTTGATACTGATAATCATGCAATGATGGCTCTTAGGATGTCTTTCTTTTTTGATTTACTTGGATACAGCAAAAAAGATTTGATAGTGTACCACGGCTCTAGAGAAAATATAGATCCACCGGTTGAGGGACATCCAAAGGTACTTCTGTATTTTTCACAAGATATGGAATCAATTCCTAAAGGCTACGATAAAGTTGATGCCGAAATAAGTTTTAGGATAATGAACGAAACCCAAGCAACTTTTACTGAAGCTAAAGCTAAAGCACTTGGGGTCAAAATCAAACAGCAATTTATTCAAAATGGTCAAGGAATTGTTTTTACAAAAGGAAAGGATATTTACAGCTATGTCGATAAATTAAACGGCTACAGAATGCGAGTATATTGCACCACAGAAACGGATGCTATAGATGTTGTGCGACGCGCTTTAGAATGCCAAAATTTCACTTATAACAAGAATAATTTAACCAAACACGAACCAAAAAAAACGAGCGATCCTAAACCAGGAAATCATCTCGTTTATGGAAAGCAAAGACCCAAGAAACGTTATCGCCCAATCGCAAATGTTCGCTTTAGATACGCTACTTGTGAAGTTCCGGGGATGAACAAAGAAGTTGTGCTGTATGACACCACTAACAAATTACCCGCCATAGTGTTCCCTTGAAGCACAATCAATCATCCTAAATGCTTGTGCGACATAACAGCCACACAAACCCAGAGAAATCAGAATGAGTATCCCTACACTAGACCGACGAGTGATTGCTTTGATGGCTTTGTAGCAGGATCTTCGTTTGTGTGGCGCTATGGGGAAACTTATAAGTTTCCTATACTCAAGAAGCTTATATATAAGTAGTTACAGTGATTTTAAGCACCAGCAAAGGAATCACTCATGGCTACTGCCGCAAAAAAGAAAACTACATATTTCATTAACGTTACTGCTACTAAGGTAGTCCGCATTAAAGCTGTAAAAGCTTCTGTCGGCAACTTGGCGGACAATCTTGGATGGACGGAAAGCACCACTGGGGAAGTGCCAGATGGCAAAACACTCGTAGGCACAGGCATCTCGGATGCACTACTGAATGGTTGCTTCCCCGTTGCCGTTTACTACACCAAAAACGGTACAGAACGCCGCGCTATTGTATTATGCTCTCCCACCAAGGCGGATACTATTGCCACTGAAGCAAAAGCAGGGACTTATTTAGGTTCTCAAGTGGTCAAAGTTACCGCTGTTCGTCGCCGCAAGTTTGTTTACTAAACATCAGCAATAAGTTTATTTATTAATACCTAATAAGGAGTAAGTCATGGCTCAAGGTTATATCGTAGCCCGCAAAGATGCAGATGGTGATGTTGATGCATATTGGGACGGAACGCAATTTGTTTTAATTACAGATGATGCAGACGCAATTGATAGTTCTGATTTTGTTGAGACTGTTGAAAATGCTCGTTTTATCCAAGGCAGTATTCAGGCTGCTAACACTGATTTTGATGTTGTTAAGCTCGAAGCAGAATCAAACATTACTTTAATCCCGTAATGACAACTTGGAGCAAGATATACCAAAGGTCTTTTTATCATCTCCAAGTACCAAAGCGTCAGCATATTGATATTGTTCAACCGCTATTAACCAATTTAGTAGCGGTTGAATTGTCAAAAATTGGTGGATGGGATTACCGTTTTGTAGGGCATTTAGCACCATTTACTTATATTCCCTCTTCTTTGCCAGGTAGAGCTTATGGGAGATGGAAACGTTTGTACATTGGTAGACAAGTACTAACCTTATCAGACGCGGATAGATTAGGAAATCTTGAATTTATACCAAGATTATGGGTTCCAGATATCAGTATTACTGTCTGGTTAGGTAGTAGTTAAAAATCCATGAAATATGAAATTACCTGACGATCCAATCACAATCGGAACTTTTCTTTTAGCTTTAGGTGGAAATTGTGTTTGGGCATTGCTATTCTTTGCTAATTCCATCAAACGGAAATATGCCGCTGAAAGAGATTTTGGACACATTAAAAATAATCTCAAAGACTTAACAAACAATTTAGAATTTCTTTTTAAGGAGCTTGATAGAAGACTAGACTCTCAGGATCGGGATTTATCAGAATTGAAATCTTATTTAATTGGGAAAGCAATACGTCGAGACCGCGAACACGAAGAAGGCTAGCGTCTGCGTTATCACAGTTAACTTTTTTGGGAATTATTCAGAAACAACAGAATTTTAGGATTAGAGAATAGGAATAATAAAATGTCTCAGAAAACTTTAGATCGTCTGACTACAGCTTTAGGTTTAATTGCAGGAGTTTCTAGTGTGTTAGGTGGCGCTGGCATGATAGGGAACAATACAGCCGGTCTAGTTACAGGCATTTCAACCGCTATTTTGGGCTACCTAATACAACGCCCAGCCGCTGATAAGCCAACCACTACTAATTAATCGTGCGGGGATTCACTCTAGTAAGTTTCAAAACTTGCAAACGTAAACAAGGCTAGTGGACTTTGGCAGACTCTATGTAAACAAACAATAATGCAAGCAGCCAAAAATACATCTGTAGGAAGTCTTTGCCAATCAAGGTAATACGGCTCCGTCAAAATTCTGTGAATAGTTTTAGGTGACAAAATACGTGATACCCGGTCAATGGCTGCATAATAGTCACTTTCAAACTTTCTCCGTTTCATTAGTCGTTATTCCCTTTTTGTCACACTGACTCTAATAATTTCTCAAAATAAGCAGCATTTGAGTAGCGCGATCGCGGTCGGCGATCGCCAAAAATCTTAGTTAAAAAGCATGATTTTAGTAGCAAACAAGTAGCTATTTGTGAGTAGAGGTCTACAAACGCTTGTGTCGCGCTGTTTCTTTATGCTTTGTTAGAAGCTTGGCAAAAAGGTAAGAATGCGATTGAAGAAAAGATGAAGGTAATTGATCAACATTTTACGCGCCATTTAATTGATTTGCAGCGCCCTTATCTCAATCCCACTTCTGAAGACATATATCACCCTTTAAAATAATCGCTATTATCGTAAAATTATGTTGTAAAGCAGGTTATAAGCCTGCTATTTTTGATTTTGAAAAATGCCTTTTACTTATAATCGCATTATTCGTTTTCATGATACTGATGCTGCTGGGGTAGTTTATTTTGCTAACGTTTTAAGTATCTGTCATGAAGCTTACGAAGAATCTCTAGCAGCATCAGGTATTAATCTCAAAGACTTTTTTACTAATGCATCTGTGGGTTTTCCTATTGTTCATGCTAATGTGGATTTTTTGCGTCCGATGTTTTGCGGTGATAATTTAGTAATTAGCTTAATTCCCCAAAAACTCAGCGTTGATAAGTTTGAAATTACTTACGAAGTTAATAATACTGATGTGTTGCTTGCTAAAGCAATTACTAGACACGTTTGTATTGATGTAAGTAGTAGAAGTAAGCAAGAGTTACCTGATGAGATAATTGAGTGGTTGGAAATGAACCGCAGAGACGCAGAGAACGCGGAGAGAAGAAAGTCAAGAGAGGTTTTGTAGGAATTTTTGGGCTATTTGCTGTAGTTGTTGACGATTGATTTTACCTTGGGAGTTACGGGGTAAGTTTTGCTGAGGAATCCAGTATTTAGGTATTTTAAATTTACTGAGTTTGTTTTTGAGTAGGGTTTGAATTTCTAAGTTAGATGTGTTTGAATCTTTGGGAATATAAAGGGCTGTTAATACTTGCCCCCAGTGTTTATCTGGTATACCGATTACACAAACATCAACAACCATTTGAGTTGCTTGAATAGCTGATTCAATTTCTATGGGGTAGATGTTTTCTCCACCTGTGATAATTTTGTCGCTGTTACGTCCGACAATATTTAAATAACCTTGTTCGTCTAAAAAACCTAAGTCATCTACTGAGAAAGAATCTCGATTTTCCTCGATTTGAGGATAATAACCAAGGGCTAGAGATTTAGTTTGAACAGTAATATTTCCTGTCTGATGGAAACTTAAAACCGAACCTTGCTGATTGCAAATTGTTACTTTAGCATGGGGTAGAATTTGACCACTACTAATTTTTCCATTAAGAAAATCATCGGGTTTAAGGGTAGCAATTTGAGAGGCGGTTTCTGTCATGCCATAAGTAGGCGCTAACCGAATATGATGAAATCTGGCTTTTTCTAGTAGTTCTGGCCACGCTGGCGCGCCTCCCAAAAGTACAGTTTGAAATTGTGCTATCCACTCTGTTAATTGGGGATTTTGTAAGCAACGTTGTAATTGTGTTGGTACTAAAGATGTAAAAAAATCTGAAGGATTTATTTTGTAATTTTTACCAGATTCTATTGTTTTAAATGATGTAACTGCTAGTTGACCTCCAGTAGTGAAGGAACGCATAAATTGCATTAATCCACTAACATGATATAACGGCAATATACATAAAGAATTGACTTGTTTTAGCTGAAAATATTCAGTAAATCCTTCTACAGATGACATTAGAGTTTCCCAAGTGTGGATGGCAAATTTAATTTGTCCTGACGAACCGCCTGTAGGAATCATGATTTGATTGGGCATGGGGCATGGGGCATGGGGCATGGGGCATGGGGCATTATTCCTATGCCCCATACCCCAAATAATATCGGGCTGTATTAACTCAAAGACTTGTTGCCATTCTTGTTTTCCCCAATCGGGGTTACAAAGAAATACTGGACAACCAGCAGCACAAGCGGCGATAAAACCTGCTAAAAATCTTACTGGTTCGCGTTCACATAAAATGATTTTTGGTGGTATTTTATTAGTTAATAACTGAGTTAATTCTAAATATAATATTTCGGCTAGTTGCTGAAATTGATAGCTGTTGCCACCAATCAACCAGTCAGATTCAGTATAGTTATTGAGATATGCTAAAGGTCTTTGCATAGATCTTGTAACCAAGTTTCCTCTTGGGCAAAAAAGTGGTTAACGCCAAAACCAACTGCCCTATTTTTTTGGGATAATGCTGTTGCTAATTGGAGGGCAGCTTGTCTACCAATCGCAGTTTCAAATACTGATGAAAATACAGCATCTATTTTATGCTGTTGACAAAACTGCCGAAGACGCGATGGTGAACCTACTATCCCCGGTTTTATCACAAAAATTCCTCGCCAGCCTTTTGCATAACAGGTAGTGAGTTGCTTAAGTGTGGCGACAGATTCATCTAAAGCGATCGCAGTTGCATAACATCTATTCAATTCCAACATTTGCGGAAATTTTTCAACAGGTAAAGGCTGTTCAATAAACTCAATATTTGCCCAGAGGCGATCGCAAGTTTCTAGCCATAAGTTCGCTTCTTCATAACTAAGTCCACCATTAGCATCTAATCGCAGCTTGGCAGAACTTGGTAATCTGTGAACAAGTGATTTAAAAACTTTTAATTCCTGAGCGATCGCATCTACCCCAATTTTCCATTTAAACGTCCGATATCCTTGCTCCCACAGCACTTGCCATTGTGCTAATGCCACTTCTCCAGCTGACAATAAACCGCTATTGGGCATTGGGCATGGGGCATTGGTTATTTTCTTCCCCTGCTCCCTGCTCCCTGCCCACTGAGCGAAGTCGAAGTGCTGCTCCCCTGCTTCCCCTAGCGCTGACTCAAAGCCAAACTGACAAGCAGGTAACTCGTCTGGGATGGAAAAAATTATTTCTTCTGTGAGTTCTGTTGGTAATTGATGACAAAAATCTAAAGCTTGTTCTAAAGTTTCCGAACCAAACCAACTAATGGGGGCAATTTCTCCCCAACCGACTTTACCTGTTTCATCGCTAAGACGAAGGATAATACCTTTACGAATATCCCAATTACCATGACTGGTAGTCAGCGATCGCGCAAATTTTCGCTGATAAGGACGAAATTTAAATTTATAATTTACCACATGAAAATCAAGTTAACTCATTAGGTTTATCAGTTATTAAGCTAATCGTCATTTAAATTGCATCATGTTAATGGTAATAAAAGCTGCAAACCCTCTCCCTTGCCCCCTGCTCCCTGCCCCCCTGCGGCCTCAATGTGCAAATTAAATGTTTAACAGCTTAGTTATTGGTGTTTTGCTATTGACAACTAACCACTAACAACTGACAACTGACCACTGACTAAATCATAAATCCCAAACCGAACAATAAGCAGCTCCAAAAATGCATTTTGACGGCGATGAATTTACAGTTACTAACTTTTTCTGGTAAATAATGATTTTGTTGGACATGACGGCATAACTTAACGGCATAAGGCAAACTTAGCCAACTTAACAATGTCCAACTTGGGAAAACGCCCAGTAACACAAACAGTAAAGTAAAAGGATAAATACTGCCAGTGAACCAATACAGCAGTTGAGCAGCTTTTACCGTACCCAACCGGACAACAGGCGATCGCTTGCCCGCGGCTATGTCATCCTTAACTTGATGAAAGTGGGAGCAAAATAAAATTAAAGTTGTGGGAATGCCTACAATTATCGAGGCTGCTAAACTTGTCATTGACCAAGTTGAGGTTTGGCTGTAATATGCTGCCGTGACTGCTAAAGGGCCAAAAGCAAAAAAGCAAATTATCTCGCCTAAACCCTGGTATCCTAAGCGAAAGGGCGGCCCTTGATAAACGTAGCCTAAACCACAACATAGTAGAATTATCCAGATGACAGTGGGGTCTTTTTGCCAAGTAGCGATCGCTATTATTCCTAACAAACCCGAAATTAAACTTAAATTTCCTAACCAGAATATTAGTCGCTTGTTACCAGTTAAATTTACTAGAGAATGATGTTTATTTTGATCGATTCCTGTTTCCGAATCAAAGACATCATTACTAATATTTTCCCAGGCCAGAATTAAAATCGCCGCAGCTACAAAAGTGGAAAATACTACTAGATTAAAAATCTTGGTTTCTGCAAAGGCAACCGCTGTTCCTACCCAAATGGGCATAATCGCAACGCTATACATTGGCGGTTTAATTGCCGCCATCCATAACTTCGTTTTAGGATGTGAAACCTGCTTTGTAGTCATTACTTGTGATTAATTAATTACCAGCAATTTACTTATTACGTGAAATTTTACAATTTTCAGATACACAAGATGTTAGTTATGTGCGAAATCTTATAACTTTTGCTGTGACTGGTTAACCTCCCTTTAGTAACAATCACTTTTTAATTGCAACCCAAAGTAGGGCATGGCTTGCCAGCGTCTGAGAACACCACAAACAAGACAGACCATACTCTGGTGAAATGGCAACTTAATATGTTACCTGTAGAAATACGACCACGTTTAATTACACTTTAGGAAGATAACTTAAAAAAAGTTTACTATTGCTAAATCCATGACAGTTTCACCATGTCGTAACAACTTCTTTGTTAAACACAAAGATTTATATCAATTTCTGTTATCCGTTCAAAAAAGTTGTCTCAAAAATGATTGCAAGCAAATTGTCAGTATTTCGCTAGATATTGACTGGGTAGATCCTTTAGTTGTATTAGATCAACTTACGCAAGCAAATGAAATAAATTTTTACTTTGAGAATAAAGGTAAAGAAGAAGCGATCGCAGCCATTGATGCTGTAGCAAAATTGCAAGTTGATGGACAAGAGCGTTTTATGCAAGCTGAAGATTTTATCAAATCTTGTCTAAAAAATATAGTTAATTTTGGTAATATTAATCAACCCTTTGCAGGTTCTCATTTTTTTTGTTATTTCAGCTTTTTTGATCAAAATTCTCAAGTCAATTATCCATTTCCATCTGCTACTATTTTCCTACCTCGTTGGCAAATAGCTGTTAAGAATCAGCACTGCACATTAGTAAATAATATAATTGTCAACGCCAGGGTAGATGTGCAGAAGATTATCCAAAATTTGCAGAATAAGCTGAAACTTATAGACTCTTTAGAGTATCATTCTTCAAAGCTTGATTATTTTCCTGTAAAATATCGTAAAAAACCTGTTACTAATTCTGCACAATTTAAACGCTCTGTTGTATCTGCCCTAGAAAAAATTAATTCTAGTCGTTTAAGTAAGATTGTGCTGGCTGATGCATTAGATGTCAAATCAAAAAATCATTTTAACTTATATAAATCTTTAGATAATCTCCGACAAATACATCCTAACTGTTATATTTTTTCTACCAGCAATGGTAAAGGACAAAACTTTATTGGAGCCAGTCCAGAAAGATTAATTAGTATTCATAACCAACAGTTAATTACTGATGCTTTGGCCGGTTCTGCACCTAGAGGTAAAACCCCAGCCGAAGATGCAGCTAATGCGAATCATTTACTTAATAGTGAAAAAGAAAGACATGAACATTTGCTAGTGATTGATTTTATTACACAACGCTTATCACAGTTAGGTTTGTTACCTCGAATACTAGCACCACGCTTGCGACAATTATCTAACATTCAGCATTTATGGACACCAATTAGTGCCGTAGTTCCTACTAACGTCCACCCATTAAAGATTGTCTCCCAACTGCATCCGACACCAGCCGTTGCCGGTGCAGCCAGAGATGTCGCCTGTGCCGAAATTCGTCGTTATGAAAGCTTTGAGAGAGGTTTATATGCTGCGCCTCTAGGTTGGATAGATTCTCAGGGAAACTGTGAATTTATAGTTGGCATTCGTTCAGCATTGATCGATGGCGATCGCGCTAGGTTATATGCTGGTGCTGGGATAGTCGCTGGTTCCGATCCCGAAAAAGAGTTTGCAGAGGTACAACTTAAGCTTCAAGCTTTACTCAAAGCATTAGTTTGAAGCTGCAATATAATCTATTTCTTACTTATGACAGTTGTTCTTTTTTGCTGCTACTGCCAAAGTTAGATATGAGTACATAAAAAATGAGTTTTATATATTGTGTTTTCACCTTGGCAACTTCCAATTCCATTGGGAGAAAATACACCAGTTCGTGTCACCGTCTACTTTTTCTGGAATAGCCAATGGGTTCCAATCAAGTTTTGTACCTTGGAGAAAGCAGTCCAGCTTTCCTATAAAGCATTATCCTTCGATAAGGAAATTTTTTTATTTCCTGTTGACTTAGATCCCAACGATTTTTATAGCACTCGTGAGGTAGCTTAGTAGCTGTTGTAATTTATGCCCATCAGATTGAGTTAGGAATCAGGAGTTGAGAAAACTTCTGACTCCCAGTTTTTTAGCTCAAAACTTAAGATTGTTTATACAAAATCTTGATGAGTAAATGCCTTAGCATTAGCTCCAGTATAACTTGCTACAATATGACCATTACCTGTCATTTGATACTTGTATGTCACCAATCCTTCTAAACCCACAGGGCCACGAGGAGGCATTTGTTGAGTACTAATCCCTACTTCTGCACCAAAACCGTAGCGGAAACCATCAGCGAAGCGAGTCGAACAATTATGAAATACATTCGCTGAGTTGACAGTTCCAAAGAAAGTTTCCACAGCCGTAGCATCTTCTGTAACGATCGCATCAGTATGACGAGAACCATAATCATTAATATGAGCGATCGCATCTTCTAGAGAATCCACGATTTTAATCGACAAAATATAATCGCTGTATTCTGTCTCCCAGTCTATTGCTGTAGCAGCCACAATGTTAGGTAAAATAGCCAAGGTGCGTGTATCACCTCTTAATTCTACATGGCATTCTTGCAAAGCCTGGGCTACTTTTGGTAAGAATTTAGCAGCAGTCGATTGATGAACTAACAAAGTTTCAATCGCATTACAAACAGCAGGATATTGTGCTTTCGCATCGACTGTAATGTCTACAGCTTTATCCATATCAGCCATTTTATCTATATAGAAATGACAGATCCCATCAGCATGGCCTAATACTGGAATCCGCGTATTTTCTTGGACAAATCTGACAAAAGAATTAGAACCTCTCGGAATAATTAAGTCTACATATTTATCTAAATTTAAAAGTTCTCTAGTTTCTTCTCTAGTGGTTAGTAACTGTACAGCATCCGGATTAACAGCTGTTTGAGATAATCCTTGTTTAATTGCTTTAACTATTGCTTCACAAGAACGAACAGCTTCTTTACCACATTTTAAAATTACGCCATTACCCGATTTAATCGCCAAAGAAACAATTTGAATTGCTGCTTCTGGACGTGCTTCAAAAATAATTCCTAAAACACCCAAAGCACAAGTAATCCGCTTCAAAATTAAGCCTGTATCGAGTTCGCGGTGAATTTGGATTTTACCTACTGGATCAGCTAACTTGCCGACATCTCGCACTCCTGCGATCGCATCTCTTAACTTATGTTCATCTAATTGCAAACGTTTATAAAGTGGCTGGGGAATTACTTCCGCAGCAGCTTGACAATCAGCAAGATTTGCTTGCAGTATTTCATCTTTTGCCAATTCTAAAGCTTGAGCGATCGCTTCAATCGCTTGATTTTTAGTGTCAGTAGAAGAAATGGCCAGCTTAGTTGCAGCTTGACGGGTTTTTTGAGCGATCGCAATTAAAGGAGAAGCAACTTGAAAAGTAGTCATCTGACAAAATAATTTTTCAGAATGGGAAAATATTTACCTTTTTCTCATCCTATCAACCTTAGTTAATCATTGAGCATAGTCTAGTTGTGGCACATGAAAATGTGCCACATAAAGCAGGGGTATCTCTGGAATTTTTCAAATAAAATATGTATATATCATTACAAATATAAAAGCCTGTTGGAAACTTAATATGAAATATTGTCGCCCCCGACTTAATTTTCGAGGCGGTTGGTTATTAGCTGTACTGACCGCTATAACTACTACACCTGTAATAGCAGAAACACCAAACTTTAGTACTTTTAGTCTTGCACCAGACTTTGAGCAAATTAAGGGAAAAGTTACAGGCTATACAGGCGGTTCTTTTTCATTGTCTGCTTTAAGTAACCGCGATCGCGATCGCAAAGCCTGTATTGGCTTCGCCGATCCTAAACCCGATCACATTATGATTTTAGAAAAAGACTTTTCTCACCTCAAAATATTAGTCAACAGTCGCGGCTTTGATACTACTTTACTTATTCAAGGGCCAAACGATAACATTATTCGCTGTGGTGATGACACTGGTAAAAGTAAAGATGCCAGCATTGATGACCTCGACTGGAAAAAAGGAACCTATCGAATTTGGGTTGGTACTTTTAACGCTGGTGTCAAACGTAACTATACTATAACCGTCAAGCAGTAAGCAGAGGGACTAGGGGCTAGGGGCTAGAGGCTAGGGAAGAAGCAAGAAAAGAGGAAAAAGATCAGGGAGCAAAGATTATGAACAAATTCAAGACATTCTTCATTCCCCTCTGCACCCTGCACCCTGCCCCTCTGCTTCTTTACCCATGCCCAATTGATAAAGATTACCCTTGAAACGATAATATGGGAGGGTAAGCTAGTTTTGCTTTCCGAGGGTATTATCTCGTGCTATCTACACTACGTGCTGACTTTCGTATCATATTTGAGCGTGACCCAGCTGCCCGTAACTGGTTGGAGGTCTTGTTCTGTTACCCCGGTTTGCAAGCCCTGCTATTTCATCGACTGGCTCACTGGCTGCATCATGTTGGTATTCCCTTTATCCCCCGCCTGACTTCTCACATCGCTCGGTTTTTGACCGGAATTGAAATTCACCCAGGCGCAACAATTGGACAGGGTGTGTTTATTGACCACGGTATGGGTGTGGTCGTTGGTGAAACTGCGATCGTAGGCGATTATGCTCTAATTTATCAAGGTGTCACTTTGGGAGGCACAGGGAAGCAATGCGGTAAGCGCCACCCTACTGTGGGTGAAAATGTTGTTGTAGGAGCTGGAGCGAAAGTACTAGGCAATATCCAAATTGGCAACAATGTCCGTATTGGCGCTGGGTCAGTTGTTCTGAGGGACGTACCTTCTGACTGTACTGTAGTCGGTGTACCCGGTCGTATTGTCTACCGCTCTGGAGTGCGGATTGCTCCTCTAGAACACAGCAACTTGCCAGATTCAGAAGCTGAAGTCATTCGCGCTTTAGTTGACCGCATTGAGTCGCTAGAACAACAAATCCAACATCTCCAAGGACTTCATTCTCCTGCAAAAACTCCTGTCTTATCAGATAACTTAGCTGCCCAAAACGGTCAACTAGTACAAGAGTCTCCTGTGTGTAATCTCCGAGATAAAGCAATTCAGCAGTTTCTAGATGGTGCTGGTATTTAGTAAATTATGAACGGAGCATCTATGAAATGGATTTACATTGTTGCGGGGATAGCTTTGTTTGTCAAATTCTTGATTATGCCCAATCCTGCACCAGACTTACAGGATATTTCTATCGTTGAAACGGTTGTCCAAGATAGTGGCATACCTAATGGAGTTTCGGGAATCATTTTCAGGAATCGGCTGTATGACACTATCTTTGAGGTGGTGGTATTTACGATCGCCATCATGGGTGCATACTTTCTCCTAGCGAATGAAAAACCATTAAGCACAGTTTATCGTTTCACCGATCAACCATCCATTATACTGGCGCGTTTGGGTGCGACCATTACCGCTTTAGTCAGTATCGAACTAGCAATTCGGGGACATCTGAGTCCTGGCGGTGGTTTTGCGGCTGGGGTAGCTGGTGGAACGGCGATTGGTCTTGTGGCAATTACCTCATCTCCAGAATGGATGCAAGCAATTTACCAACGCTGGCACGCCGCTATGTGGGAGAAAGTTTCGGTACTGATTTTCATTGTATTGGCGGTCATAACTTTAGTCGGAGTAGAGTTACCCCACGGAGAGATGGGCGCACTAGTTAGTGGCGGAGTTATTCCCTTACTAAATATTTTAGTTGCTATTAAAGTTGCATTGGGTTCGTGGGCAGTTATTTTAGTTTTTATTCGTTATCGGGGATTGTTGTAAGAGTTGATAAAATACGTTTTGGTTAAGATTGTTTGATAGATCAAAAAGACGTGATAAATTACCATCTTGTCAATAATCAATCCATCATCAAGAAAAAGTAGATAGACAAATTTTGTTTGTATTAGTAATATGCCAAAACAATTGAGTGATTTTCAGGTTTTTCCTAAACATGTTGGCACTTGGTCAGGTTACTGGATCAGAATGGATGCTAATGCTCAAGAGACAGAACGTTTTGAAGCAGAAATCACCCAAAAGATAGTTGATAATCAATGGCTACAAACAAATACTTACTATTACGCCGATGGTCGAATTGTCACTAACGATTTTGTTGGGAAGGTAATTAGTAATGATGAAATAGAAATAGAAGCATTAGATGTTCCTGCATGGGGAGGTTTTACCACTATTGCACGGGAACATGCAGATAACATTATCATTTTTAATGTCTGGAATAAAGCTACGGGTAATTTATTGGCAACGGAAATGATTAATCTTGTCAATCAAGATAATAAATGCCGTACAAGCCAAAGTTTTACAGAAGATGGAAAATTGAAAGGTTTGATGTTAATAGTTGAGAAACGGATATCTAATTAATTGATGACGAGTAGTATCTTCCAGACTAACAAGGGCGGTTATTCCCACCGGGAATTTATAACTTAATCTGTCAAGATTAAAAATAGCTGGAGGTTAAAAACATGAAATTTTCAATCCAATCGCTTTACAGTTGGTATCGCAACACGCTTCGTAATCCTAAGTACCGTTGGTGGGTAATTTTAGGAACACTAGTTTATTTGATTAGCCCTATTGATATTGCCCCAGATTTTTTACCTATTGTCGGGCAAATTGATGATGTTTTTCTTTTGACATTGTTAGTTTCTGAAGTGTCTGGGCTAGTGATTGAAGGCTGGAAAGCTCGTAAGGGTGTCACTGATACTGAAGTTGCTTATACTTCAGAAGGTTCTACTTCTCAAGCTAGCACCATTGATGTTGATGCGGTCTCTGTTAAATAGATTTTTCTATAAATTAAATATCATAAAACCCTTACCTTTGTTGTCTGCTATTAGCTTTAATACTGAGGTAGGGGATATTTTTTGCTAGCGATTGATCGCCTTTACTGAGAAATCAAATCGGATTACTCACTTGATCCAGCAACATCTAATCAGGGTAATCGTGAGAAACAAAGGGAATTTCTACTATTTCACCCTCGGTTTCTCCTATTTGAACTTTCAAACCAACCCCACCAGCTTTGCTGCGAACATAACCCAATCCGAAGTAACCATCAGCAGTTTCGGTGTAACTGGTAAGTTTGCCAACTTTTTCATCTCCAACTGCGATCGCACTTCCTACTTCAGCAGGAGCATTGAGGCGGATACCCCAAAGGTGTTGTTTTACACCTTTATATGTGTTTAATCTCGCAATGGTTTCTTGACCAATGTAGCAACCTTTGGTGAAAGAAATGGTTTGCCATAAACCAGCTTCTAGAGGGTTGTAATCATCTGTGAGTTCCAAATCTGGGACTGGACGACCTTGTAGTACGCGTAACGTATTCCAGGCGCGATCGCTCAATTCTACTGCCCCTAATTCTAAAATTTGATTCCACACCTGCTGTTTTTCGGAAGCTGGTAAAATCAGCGTATATCCCGCAGAAGCTAAGCCGCTACCTACTGCAACTATGATTTCCTCTTTAACTAACAAATGATTACCGTAGGGTTGACCAATAATTGCTTTAGCACCCAGCTTTTCTATGACAACATCACTTTTTGGCCCAATCAAGCTGAAGGTTGCGGTTTCGCTGGTAATATCTGTTAATTTCACTTTGTCAGCAAAGAAAATATAACGATCTAACCATTGCATCAAAAATTCACAACGATTAGGTGAAACCAGTAGTAATACTGCATCATCAAGAACGTAGGCTGTGACTAAATCAATTGTACGGGCGGTGGATGTCACCATGACAGTATCACAGCCTTGTCCTGGTTTGAGGCTTTGAAAGTCGTTAGTACTTTGGTTGTGTAAAAACCTAATCCGGTCATCATCAGAAACACGGATTCTTCCCCAAAGTGAGCGATCGCATATAGCAACTTCTTCTGTCGCTGCTTGGATGGCTGCTATGTCTTTACCGTCAATTGCAGATGTTGGCATAGTGATGAAGAGTTGCTTAGTTTCAATGTTTCTGCATTGAAAATCTTAGCAAATAAAAGTTTGCAGCTTCAATGATGTAGAGATGTATCATGTTCAAAAGACTTATCATTAAGACCGCAGGGGGGCAGCACTTCGGCTCCTTTCGACTGCGCTACTTCGGCTACGCTCAGTACAAGTCAAGGCAAGACGCTCAGTGACCGAAGAAGCGGAGGGGCAGGGGGTTCTTAGCTTTCTTGAGCAAGCCCTGTCCTAGAGCCGTGGAACGCAGCGGAACATGGAGAGAAGTCTGAGCGGAGGCTTCCTCCGATCAGAACTTCGGGGTATGTTCGCGTAGCATGTCCAAGACTTGCCCCGCCCTTACTTCGACTACGCGGTAGTTGAGCGTAGTCGAAACTCAGTAACCATCTAGGGCGCTCGAACTAATGCGGAGTACAAGCTCGTCTGGTGTTTTCCCCATTGCTCCCTGCTCCCTGCTCCCCTGCCTCTTTTGACGACTATTTTTGTAAATTACCAAGGTGTAAACCACACTCTTTAGCAGTGGATTCTTCCCACCACCAGCGACCTTCCCGTTCATGCTGGTTAGGAAGCACAGGTCTGGTGCAAGGTTCACAACCAATACTGACAAAACCGCGTTCGTGCAATTTGTTGTAAGGTACATCTAAGGCGCGGATGTATTCCCACACTTGGGCAGAAGACCAATTTGCTAAAGGATTGAATTTAATTAGTTGATGGTCTGGGGTAGAAAAGGCGGTATCAACTTCAATGACAGGGATATGATTACGGGTGCTGGGACTTTGGTCTTTGCGCTGACCTGTAATCCAAGCATCAAGGGTATTCAGTTTGCGGCGCAGTGGTCTTACTTTTCGGACACCACAGCATTCTTTGTGTCCATCCTGATAAAAGCTAAACAATCCTTTTTCTGATACTAAGGCTTGTACTTCTGCTGCATCGGGGAACATTACTTCTAATTTAATTCCATAATGTTCTCTTACTTGATCCAAAAACTGATATGTTTCTGAATGCAAGCGTCCCGTATCGAGTGTAAAAACTTGAAAGTTTTTAGAAATTTTTGAGGCAATGTCAATCAAGACAACATCCTCAGCGCCGCTGAAAGAAATTGAAATATTGTCAAAAGTTTCCAAAGCAAAGTTAAGAATTTCCTTTGGTGTTGTTTTACTATATTCTGCTTCTAAGGCGGCAATATTTAAATCTGTATGGGCGGCTACCATGTCTTCACGTTCTCATCTTTCTTACCCCAAATTTTACCAATTTCAGATGCTGTTATACTAAATTCTAATCAAACAATCCTATATTCATCTGTTGGATAAACTATTTTATACTTTATTAGGACTTACGCACAGGCAACGTAAAATCTAACCGCAGAGGACGCTGAGAACACAGAGAAATAAGAGTTTCAAAGAGTTATTGCGTAAGTCCTATTTATTAAAAGCAGTTTTTTTGATGACTGCAACAGATTTTGGCAGCTACATGTTCTAAATAAGTTGATGTGTTATTACTTTGAATTATCCTAATATTAGGCGAGTAGTATAAATTTAAGCATGACCACAAGCATAGCCATTGCCAAAAAAATTACTACTCTTCATCAAGTTGAGGAGAAACTGGGGTTAACACTAAGTGGTGATAGTCAATTTTTTAGCGAATGGACAACAATTTTACCAGCATTAAGTGAAGCAGAGCAAACAAGATTAGAACAAGTTCGACAAAACTATCTTTATCAAATCTCCTATGGAAGTCTTTTAGAAGAAACTATCAAAATGGTCGTGCTGTCGCCCTTACTTGAACTTGCTCTTTTCTATCAAGCACCTTACAGATTTAAAACCGAAGTATCCGTTGAGATTGAAGCACAAGGAGATAATGAGGAGATTTTACGAGGAAGAATTGACGCTTTAGTTTTACAAGCTAAATTATGGATTGTCCTAATTGAGTCAAAAAAAACGATCTTTGATTTAGAATTAGCAATTTCCCAAACATTAGCTTACATGGCTGTTCATCCCAAACCAGAACAACCTCTGTATGGCATGATTACCAATGGCAGTAGCTATTTGTTTATTAAAACTTTAGGTAAACAGTATGGTATTTCCGATTTATTTGCCACGCGATCGCGATATCATAACAATTTATCTGAAGTTTTAAAAATCCTTAAGCATTTGGGTAAAATTATTACGTAATCTTAAGTCTACGACTACGAAAAGTCAGCAGTTAGTAGTCAGTTGTCAGTTTTTTTTGCTACTGACTACTAACACCGTCCGGTGGCAGGACAACTATCCTGGACACTCCTCGTTCGCGAGACTCGTCTCTGAAACAGAAGAAGTGGGCTTCCTGCCGCCTTTGGTAAGAAAGACTAGCAAACAGACTAAGCTGAGAAAACAAAGTCGTTTGCTGTCAGGCTAGTTGATGTAATTCCCAGTAATGAAACTAGTTCAGTAGTTCCTGTTTTGATCACAGTATCGCTACACTGTTGCACTAGTGTTAAAGCATTAAACTGAGTAACGCCAATACCACCAATGCCAATTACATCAATTCCAGATGTAAAGTCGGTGATAATGTTTTTGCTAGTTGGGAGACTGGCGTTCGCAACCCAGAATTGGTCAGCACCAGCGCCACCAGTTAAACGGTTATTACCTCCTTGACCAGCAAATAAAATATCATCACCACCGCCACCAAATAGGGAGTCATTGACATTAGAAAATAAGATGTCATCGCCGGAACCACCGTAAAGACGGTTATTGTTACCGCCACTTTTGAGGGTGTCGTTACCTGAACCGCCATAGAGAAATTGACGAGAACCTTCAATTACTTCCAAGTTGTCATTACCTGCTTCTCCAAACAGATTATTGCTACCGTTAGCTTCAACTACGGTAAGTTGATCGTTACCTGCACCACCATTAACAGTAGTATTTTTAGCAGGACTATTAGCACCAATAAAGACTTGATCATTATCATTGCCTGTTGATACTGAAGAGTCACTACCTGCAAATACCGTATCGTCACCGTTCCCAGTCACAATGGTATTACCTGTGGTAGCCTCGACGATATCTGCACCATCTCCTGTAAATAAGGTTTGGTCAGGTTGGAGATTGTTGGTAGAACCAAATTGAATATCTGGTTTCTTAGCTGGGTCTACTTCAAATTGGCTGACAATTTGCGGTTGACGGTTGGTAACTGCACTAGGATTAGCTGCTAATTCCTCACGGGTGTAGGGTTCAATTCCATAAGTTGTGACAGTTAGCTTTTGAGTTTGGGGGTCAATATCAAACTTAGTCCAGCCGTAGGTTTGGGTGGCGACGTAATCTCCTTGTATGAGTTTGGCGCTAATTAAGCCGTTAGCTTGGGGAAGATTATTATTTAAGCCCACAGGGTCATAACCTAGAGGAGTTAAACCAGCATTTATCGCCTGCTTAATGAAATCGTCTTTGTCGTTGGGTAAACTATCGGCATCATTGGCAACAGGTAGGGAGTCGTAGAATGCTTTTTGTTCGGGATTGAGAAAGTCCGCTACTGTGGGGCCAAAAGGTGCATCGAAGGCAACAGAACCAGTACTAATTTCAAAGGCACTGGTAGCAATTTGTGGTTGACCCGGTGCTAATTGGTAGGTGAGATTATTGACTAATGTGCCGTGAATATCAGCAGTCACAAAGACGACATTGTTGATGTTGTTATCGTGGATGAACTTAAGAATTTCGGTGCGTTCGGCAGCGTAACCTTCAAAGCGATCGCTTGCAGCAGCTACCCCTAAATTCTGGATTGGTTCTGGAACCATAATAAACTTCCAGGTGATGCCATTGTTCTTGGCCTGCAACAAGTCGCGCTTAAGATCCTCAATTTGCTGGCTTCCTAATAATGTGCGATCGCTATTAAAAGACTTGCCCAGATAATCGGCTACTTGCGCCGGATCATTGGGGTTAGCAATAGCTGGTAATTCTGGATCTCGGAAAGAACGCGCATCTAAAACGAAAGTGGCCGCATCACTGCCGTAAGTATTATAACGGTAAAGTTTGCGTTCTCCATCGGTGCGGGCATCACCTGTTTGACCATAAAATTGGTCGCTGATGGGGTTGTATTCTTGGAAGGCTTGCAGACCGTTTTCATATAGTGGCGAGTCGTTGACTAACCCGGAAGTCGCACCGTATAAGGCTTGGTCTGCGGCTGAAGCAGTTGCTAAATTCTCGCCGCCTTGGAAGTCGTTGACTACTTCGTGGTCATCAATTGTGGCCAAGATAGAGGTCGAAGCTCGTAAATCTTCCCAGGTATTTTTGCCGTAGCGATCGCTGTAAACTTCCGCTTGTTTGGCACGGTAATCTTCTAAAGTTATAGCTTGGGCTTTTTCTGTACCATCTGGGTTTTTCAGTCCGGGTGAGGGAAAGTCAGCGTAGATGGTATCGCCAAATTCCAAGAAGAATTTCAGATTGGCATCATCTGCGTTACTGATGGCGGGATAAGGTGCTAATTCGCCACGCCAGTCGCCAGAGACACCGAATGTTAATCCTGCTTTCGTGCCAAGTGTTGCAGCTGTACTAAACTTGCCTGTTGCTGTTGCCCCTGCTGCATCTGTAACTCTGTAGTAATATTGAGTTCCTGCTTGCAAACCAGTAACTTCAACTTTCACAGGTTGATTTATATTCGTAACGCTAGCAGTTTTTGTGCCAGCGATCGCCTTAAAGTTAGCATCGGTGGAATATTCAAATGTTACTTCACCAGGGAAGATACTCCGCGCCCAAAGAACTGTCGAGTTTTGGGTAGTGTCACCGCTAGCGATCGCATTTACAGGAAGTTCTCCGGCAGCGTTGGCGACTTGTTGACGGTTAGTTTCAGTAGCACTCCAATTACCATCAATCAGTGTGATTGTAATATTTCTTGCTAAAAATCTACCGCCTTCTGATTCTAAATCCCCTGTACCTGTATTGCTGGAAGCACCTAAAGTCAAACCAGGAACACCAGGCTGAATCTCCGAAACATTTAAACCGAGGCTGCTAGCTTGGTCAAATTTAGTAACTGCAACCCCAGCAATTGTACTGAGTTCGGCAATATCGGGGTTGTAAGCAGGGATATTGATATTTAAACCTACCCCTTTTGGTAGTAAATTTGCATTTCTACCTTGGGTGGCTTGGAGTTGGTTAATCGCATTAACTACTAACCTCGCACCAATTTCGTAAGCATTTTCCGTGCTGGATGTGTCGCCTGTTTGTAACCCAGTTAAATCTATGCCAGCACTAACTGCGATCGCGGGGATGCCATTTTGCAGTGCTGTCACCGCCGCGCTGAGTGTACCAGAAGAAATGGCATCTAAACCGATGTTTTCACCTTCGTTAATCCCGGAGATCACCAAATCAGGTTTAGCGATATTCTCTTTGTTGGGGAAAATGTAATCAAGTCCCGCCCAGGTGGTAACAACCGGAGTACCATCGACATACCATTTGTTTTGACTGGAATCAAATTCCGCAACTTCGGTATTTTGGAAAATTTTATCGGTGTTGATGGAAGTTCCTTTGCCGCTTTGCTGGTCTTTTGGTGCGACTAAAATGACATTGTGACCAGCAGCCGTTAAAGCTTTATAGAGAACGTCAATACCTTTGGCTTGATAACCATCGTCATTCACCAGCAAAATATTTAACGACTTCCTAGCAGTTTCAATGGGGTCAGTCAGACTTGGGGGTGTGAGGTCAAGGCGAGAACTGATTTTGGGACGTTGATCTAAAGTTGTACCCCAATCACCATCAAAAGCAGTTACCGTCACCCGATTTGCTAAAAACTGTTCGCCTTCCGATAACGGTTTTGGTGTTGTGCCATCAGGTAAAGAATTTTGCGTATAAATTATGCCTTGACCTGTGCCGAAGTTAGGCGGTAATTCCCCAAATTTGAAGTCAAAACTACCTGCACGATCAAACTCTGTAAAAGCTATACCTTCAATTTGGTCAGTTGCCGGGATATTGACGTTTAAACCAATGCCTTTTGGTAATAGACCTGAATTATTACTTTGTTTTGCTTGTAATTCGGAAATCAAATCAACGACGTAATTAGCACCAACATCGTAAGCTTTATCAGTACTAGGGTAGCCTGTGCTACGTTCTGCCGTCTTAATACCCGCACTCACTGCGATCGCCGGAACGCCTTGATTTAATGCTGACACCGCCGCGCTAAGAGTCCCGGAAATGATTCCTTCTAAACCGAGGTTTTCGCCTTCGTTAATCCCAGAAATGACTAAATCGGGAGGATTATCTTTTAAAATGTAATCAATTCCCGCCCAAGTTGTCACAACTGGTTTGCCATCGACGTACCATTTATTCGGTTCGTAGTTAACAACCTCCAACGGTCTACCAAATTTATCAGTATCGAGGGCTGTACCTTGACCGCTTTGCTGTTGCTTGGGTGCAACCAATGTTACATGATGACCAGCCGCAACTAATTTGTTGTAAAGAACATTAATTCCTTTTGCTTGATAGCCATCATCATTTACTAATAGGATGTTTAGCGATGGCTGGGGTTTAGTAACCGCGATGTCATGAGGTAATTCCAAAATGCCGAGTTTTTCAGGTGTAGACCCGGCAATTTGGAAATCGTTGTCGTTAATTAAAGCTAAAGTGTTGGGTGCAACTAATGCTAAACCCTCTAATTTTTCTACCCCGGTGTAACCTAACTGGGCAGCATTAGCTATCAGGCTTTTGCTGACAGGAGTAATTTTGGCAGTAGTTAACTCAGCCGGAGTTAGTTGTTCAATAGTTTTCCCATCTGGCAATCTAAAATTAGCAGGATTATTGATATTTGTCGCTTCTGCTAAATCAATTTGATAGATTAATTTGTTGCCAGCATTCGTACCATTATCATCTCGTTCTACGACTGCGAATTTACCATTACCGAGGGAAACTGCATCGCCAATTTTGTCTGTTGCTGGTAGACCTTCGAGGAGATATAAGTACTCGCCTGTTACCTGATTGCTGATAATATCAAACTCTAAAATCCTCAAATTACGAGAAGCTTTAGAAGTTGCATCATTAGCAACATCAGGATTATCGATGGGGCTTTGAATAAAGGCATAGAGTTTAGAACCCTCCAAAGCCACAGCTTCAAATCCCCGGTTGTTGCGGCGTTGGGCGTAAACTTCTGGTAATACCTCAGTGCCAAAAGTACCCGCGCCCTGATCTGGATTTGGTGCGGTTGCAGTGCCTTTGGGAATAAACCGATCAATTAATTTACCGTTACTATCAAAGTGGTAAATCGCTGGACGGTATTCATCTACCAGCCAATAATCACCGTTTTCTGCAACTGCAATTCCCTCTAAGTCTGCACCTAAAGGATCGTTAGGTAGGGGATTGTTATCTAAATCAACGCCAATTTCATCTGTGTAGGCTGTTCCATTCTCCCCAGCTTGCAGATTTGGTAATCCAGTTAACGGAGTTGTACCATCTGGTCGGAATAATCCAGTGCGCTTGGTAATGGTAATTTCGCCTGTGGTGCGGTTGAGTTCAAAGCTGACGATTTCTGGTTGAAAATCGGGTAATAAAAATGGTCTATTTGCGCCAACAGGTTCACCATTCGGGCCACGATCTGTGTGGGTAACAAATCTCAAATTACCGTTAGGTGCAATTCCTTGGAAGTACAACCCAGAAAAACCACCCAAGAAAATATCTTCACCTTGAGAAGTTGTACCTAACTTTGGTAAGTCTGTAAATTCATAGTTAGTCAACTTGGGTTGGGCAACAGGATTACGCGGATCGTAACTACTGGTATCAATATTTAAAGGAGTAGAAAAGGCGTTAGCGATGTTTTCCCAAGGTACTAACTTGAAGTTAGTGTTGACATTTTCCAGTTCGCCTTCATCTAGGACTAGTTTGGCTGGTTCATTGTTACCATCTTGAGTAACAAATAAACCGTAGGGAAAGTTAGACCCCAATGGCACATTAATTACATCTGCCCCATCAGATTCTTGTACACTATCAATTGCCCCATTGCTACCAACGACAAAGTTACCCACATATTCGTTGTTACCTTCACGGGTGTAGGCAACAAAGGTGCTATCACCTTGGCTGGACGCTAACAGATAGCCTGTGCCATTTTTGCCGTAGTAGATTGTTAAACCTTCCACATCAGCGGTGAGATGATTACCGCCCAAGTCTTTGACTGTATCAATTAGCTTGCCAGTTGTACCGCCGTTGGGTTCTGCTTGGAACTTCCAAATACCGACATTTTCTTGACCAATGTAAAGAAAACCAGTCTCTTGGTCTACTACCATGCCCTCAGTTTGCGGATCACGTTCGCCTAGTGCAGGTATAGTAAATTCTCGTACTCGTTCGTAGCCAATTTTGCCATTACCTTGGTCGGTTAGCTTGAACTGGGCTATATCTCCGGTTTCGCGGCGACTAGTAAAGACGTAGTAATCGTTAGTTATAGGACTACGATATAAAGCTAGTCCGTAAGAACTGCGGGAGGATGAAGAATAAGGAGAAGCAAAAGGTGAAGATTGAAAAATCGTACTAATATTGCTATCGGTAATATCTTCTAAATATTCACCAGGGATGCTGGGATTGGGGTTAATCTTGAATATTGCTAGTTTATCGTTACCGCGATCGCTGGCGACAGCAATATCTATTTTTTTCCCACCTAATTTAAAACCATATTGCAAATCAATGTTGTTGTAGCGAATATCACCCGGATTAATCGTCTGCAATAACTTCCCAGATAAGTCATAAACCCGCAAACCGGCATTTTTGACCGAGGTTAATACTAAACTGTCAGCAGAGTTGTTGGCGTTGACATAAATAGCAGGATCATCAGCATCAGCATTTTGATCTACTGGGGCTTGTGTCGGATCTTCGTCGTCAAATAAATCGGGACGGGTTTCTAATCTGGGTATAGCAGTAGGTACTAAATCTGCATTCAAAGTGAGGATTTGGGTAAACTGGCTATTACCAAAGTTGTTATCACTCACCAATACAATTGACTGACTACCATCGGCTAATTTAGCGCCAAAAGCAAGACCTTCAATGTTATCTACTCCCGTGGGATGATTAGCGTCAGTAGGGAGATTTAAATCATTTAAATTTAACAGTAAACGCTTTTGGGCTGGTTGAATAGCAGCTAATTGAGTTTCGCTTAAACTGCTGAGTGAGTCGATGCTGCTAATATCCGTTGCACCTTGTAAAGTGACTTCGTAGATTTTAATTGTATTGCCTACGCCCACAGCATAAGAACGTTCCAATGCCAAAAAAGTGCCACGATTATCTATTGCGAGTAAATCCACCAAACCATTATCACTAAATTCTGTTTCCGGTTCTGGCGTTACAGCTGCATCTGTAATGTAAAGGTATTCTTTCTCTGGCTGTCCACTTACCAAGTTATATTGCAGAATCCGCGATCGGCTACCACTAGTAGTAGATACCCTCGAACCATCTTGGAAGAGGGCGTTTTCTGTAGCGGTGAATAAAGTTTTTTGGTCTGGTGAGATAGTCAGACTTTCAAACGCCAAATTATTGTAAACGCCTGATATTTGGGTATCATCAGCATCTACAACACCATTGTTGTTAGTGTCTTGCACTACTGGTAAAAACTTAGTAGGGACAGGTAAAGAAAGTATTTCTTGCCCCGTAGTGAGGGAAAATTCTTTAATGAAGGGATTGCTAACCCGACCAGCACCAAGATTTACTTCGCCTTCTGAAGATATGAAAACTGTGCTGTTATTAGTTAAAGCAATGCCTTCCGGGTCGAGACTATTAAGGGCAAAAAAGTTGCCATTACTATCTTTTAGGGGTGTGACATTAGTAAAAGTCACCTGATCATCAGTAGTAAAAGTATAAAAACGGGCAGGGGCAACTTGTGAGCGATCGTCGGAGATAGCATAATAGCGATTGTTAGCAGCATCGTAAGTCACACCAGATAATCCCCCTAATGGTGTTGATACTCCATTTACAGTACCCGCCACACCAGAAGGAATAAAACCTGTCTCAAAAATTTGCTGTCCTACAAATCCTGCATTGGGAATAGTTTTCCCTGGTTCAGTTGCGCCAACCTCCACATCTGCAAAGACTAACCGATGGTCAGAACTAGGGAAAGGAAAAGTCCCTACTAGAGAAAATGTCGGGTCAGTATTTAAAGGCCAAAAAACTGCCGAGTTAGTAATTTTCAAATCACTTGAAGGCAATACATAATCTGTCCGCAGATTTCCGGGGGCTGTATCAGCGAAGTCTGCGGTGTCAAAACTAGGATTACCTTGTTGAGTAGCGTTTGCACCACCTTGTAAATCCGCTTGTTGCCGTCCACCAGCACTACTGGGAATAAAATTGGTATTAATACCTGGGTTTTGCAATAATTGCCGGATAGCATTGTCAAAACTGTCACCATCTACCGGGTCAGCATTTTGATCACCCATAATTACAAAGCGCGAACCAGCATTCAGACCGCCCTTTTTACCCTCATCATCATAGATGTAATCACCTTTACCAGGAGTAATATAATCTGCCCAAAAGCGAATTTCATCATGGTTGCGTTTACCATTGCGGTCTTCCAAACCATCAAAAGTAGGAGGCGTAGGGTGACTCACCAAAACATGAACTGTCTCCCCATTTACCTGAATTGGTACATCCCAATGACTCTTAGAAGACAGACGCAAAGCATTTTGTTCCTCCGAAGAATACCAAGATATACCAGAAGCATCGGTGATAGTAGGCAGCAAAGAATCCGGCATATCCTGCCACAGGAAATTTTGGAAAGTCCGCACATTAGCCGTATCAATAGGATACTTAGACAACAGCAACATGCCAAATTGACCAGGAAAATTCCCAAACCCGAAAGCATCATCACCGTATCCCGGTGCGCCTGGAATCGTAACTACATTACCGTCATTATTCAAATCAAACCCAGAAACAACCCCAGTATTAGAAGGCGCAATATAAAAATAAGGATAATCAACAGCACCTACACCATTTTGACTAACCCCAAGATAATTTTGTTGAAACAACCGCACCGCTTCAGGATCATAATCAAACTCATTAATCAACAGCACATCCGGATTATTACGCTGAATAACTTCCGCAACCGCCCTCGCCTGAACATTATCACCACCAGACAAATCACCAACCAACTGACCTTCAGTATTCCGATTCAGCGAAGCATTAAACTGAGAAAACCGAACAATATTACTAGTGACCATATCTTTCTTTGCGTCTTTGCGCCTTTGCGCGAAAAAAATAATTTGAGTAACTAAACAAACAAAAAGCGACTATCCATCGCCAAATTAGTATTTACATCCAACCCATCTTCAACAACAGCAACCAACTCCGTACCGTTACCAGTAAAAATACCGACAGCACCTCTGCTCGACCTCAAAGAATAATCACCAGCAACTCCCTTCAACTGCATCCGATCATTGCCCTTAAATCTGATAATCTCCGCATAGTCATTATTTTGAGAACGAGCATAAAAAACCGTACCCTCATCCCCCAAAACATAAGTATCTATACCCTGTCCACCATTGAGGATGTCGATTTCCTTAGTGCCATTTCCCCAACCAATCAGACGGTCATTGCCATCGCCACCTAAAAGCGTGTCATAGCCACTTCCACCTATCAGCGTGTCATTACCATCACCACCAGTCAGGATATCAAGGCCTCCTTTACCATCGATATAATCATCACCCTTACCGCCATTGATCCACTCGGTGTTACTAGTACCAATCACGCGATCGCTTCCAGCTAAAGCATTAACTACATACTTATTCAAACCACTAAGTTGACTGGTATAAATGATGTCATTCCCAGCAGTCGCCTGATTATTAGCAACAATCAAATCAAAAGTATCGCTAACATTGCCGCCTCTACCATCAGCAGCGGTAACTGTAACTGCAAAAATGCCAGTTTTGGCGACAGTACCTGATATCTCACCTGTATTGGCAACAATATTAGATCCAGTAGGTAAACCTGTAGCGCTGTAAGTCAAAGTATCACCTGCATCGATGTCAATAAATTGATTACTGACATTGAAAGAGAAAGCCTTATTAGTAGAAGTGATTTGATCATCAATCGGCTGTATTACTTGAGGAGCATTATTCGCAGCTAAATTAAACCGAGCCACACTAGGATCATGGTCACTATCCTGGTCAAAAAACTCAGAATTGATGTGAACAACATCATATCCATCTAATTTATTGAGCAAGTTATTACTAACTAAAATGTGATCCAAAACTTGGGCATTACCTTGGAAGTTGTAGGTATAACGCTCATTTTCTGGCAGAGTTTCAATTAAAGAAGTCAGTCCCGCACTTTCTAAAGTGCTAACCGGGTTAGAAAACTCAAAATCATTCAAGTCACCCACTACCGCAATATTAGCTTTGGGGTTAATAGCTAAAATACTCTCAACAAAATTTTTCACCACCGTAGCTTGCTGCTGACGCTGTACTTCACTACTGAGGGTAGGCGGTTGATTTGGCCCATATAAAGGTTGGTCGCCACCTTTAGAATTAAAGTGGTTGCCAATCACATACACAGTTTCACCGTTAAAAGTAAATTCACCAACTAACGGTTTCCGGCTGTTATTAAAGGCAGAATTAGTAGGATCAAGGCGACCAGGACTAGCAGAAAGTACAGGCACACCATCCACATTGGTAACTGTGGTATCAGTGAGGGAACCGCCACCGGGAATATCCACAAAACTGACACGACTAGGATTAAATAAGAATCCTTGCCGGATATTACCACCAGGTTCACCGCCATCTTGATTGTTTACTGGGTCGATTTGGCGATATTGATATGTGGGGCCACCAGCAGCAACAATGGCATTAATTAATGTTTGATAAGTAGTACTAGCATCAACCACACCATTATTTGTTGCCCCGTTGTTGTCTTGAATTTCTTCGATAGTTAAGATATCTGGTGACTTGAGGTTATTGACAATGCGGTTGGCTAGATTACTAAACTTGGTTGCACCATCATTTGGATCGAGGTTTTCGACGTTGAAGGTGGCAACTGTGAGCTGATCGATAGTAGAAGTGAGGTTAGTAACTTCTTTGGTTAGGGTGTCTGAAGTAACAGTTAATGAGGTAGGCAGAACTTCATAGTTATTAAAGCTGTAATCGACTACGCCTGCGATCGTTTCTAATGTCGCAGCTACATTAACTTGAGGAGAGTTACCAGAAGTAAACAGTGTGTCATCAATCTGAATGCGCTCTGGATTAAAATCATTGGCACTAATAACAATACCGCCCCGCGCCGTGCGTCCGGTAGCATTCGCGCCATTATCTGCCAATACCCAAATTTCCCCAAAGGAATTTGTCGGACTAACTGCTACCGGATTATTGACCTGCACCAGCATTGCTTCTAAGCTTTCATAGAAATCAATGCCATCTTCAGCAGGGTCGAAAACACCATTTTGTTCTACATTGCTGGCATCATCTTCAATAACTGTATTGGGAATTGCCCGCCCACCATTACCTAAAACTGTGGCAGTTGGTAAAGTATTACCACTAGATAATATGGCAACATTAGGGCTAGTAATTTCTGTAATCGTCAGGTTGTCAGTGCCGCCAGAACCGCCAGGACGGAACTCTGTGACTGTTCCACCAACTAGTACTGAGTCTCCCACTTGCACATTTGGTGCTGAAGAAGTGAAGACAAAAATTGCCTCACTGGTGCGGTTATCGTTATCTGGATTGGGGTCTTGTAGATAGAAACCGTTAGATTTGAGGGCAGTGACTATCCCTGGTACATCAGCAACATTTTGTCCATTGAACGGCGAAATGTGAGATGCTCCTTGAATTTCATGAATGCGAGGAGTTAGAGCTACATTATTAACTATGGTAGTAATGGCAGCAGCAGTATTGTTAGTTTCGTTGCTCTCAGTAATGATGTTGTTGGGGTCTACAGTTGCTGTGCCACTAGTCAGGAGACCTATTGTATTAGGAATGACTTCAACAGTTAGAGTTGCCGTCCCGCCAGCATTAATGCTACCACCAAAGAAAGTAACAACATTGCCAGCTTGATTAACACTAAAATTATTAGCAACTGTAGCCCTACTATAAGTAACGTCACTGGGTAAGGCGTATTCTACTGTAATGTCATTAGTATTAGTAGTGCTGCTGTTACCTACAGTCAGGGTATAAGTGAGAGCATTGCCTACAATTACTGGATCAGGAGAGTCAGCTTGAGTAATGGTTAGGTCTGGTTGAGAAGACATACCCCCAGACACATTAATATTGCCAGTTGGTAAAGAAGTTTCACTGCCAAATGTCCAGTTGGCTGCATTATTAATTGCCGCTAACCATTCAGCTTTAGTACCATTGCTGAGTGTATTGAGATTAAATGCTGCAAATGTAGCTCCACTATCAAAGAGAGTCGCTGTATTCTCAGCCTGCGATAACCCTGTAATCACACTACCCGTTGTGGAACTAGTTGCATCTTCAAAAGCACCAGTGTTATCAATCTGATAAATAGCTGTAAAGCCGGAAAAAAGAGGATTAGCAGTGTTTGTTGACTGTACGGCAGCAATTTGTTCACCAGATTGACTAAAAGAAAGATCGTTATAGCTGCCATTTGGTGTGCCAATTGATCCTGATGTAGTCCAGGTGAAATTAGCAGATGTATCAGTGCTACGAATAACTGTACCCGTAGGAATATCAGTATTTGCTGTGAATCTAATTAAATTCTCGTTACCATCACCGTCGGTAGAACTTACTCCCCTAAAACCTGAACCAGTCCAGCCATTATCATTGAAGTAAATTACTGTACCTGAGCCAATAGGAGCTAGGTTAACAAAAGAAAAAGAGTCAGGACTACCATTTGTAATGTAACCAGTAATCGCTATATCGCCAGGATTAAGAATTGTAGATGCCATAAATAACGTATGTCTGCTTACGAATTTTTGTGTGCTAAATCTAACTTGCAGTCTCTGAGCAAAAGTACATGATTAGCCGACTTGGCTATGCGATCGCAGTTTTCTTAATAGTTGAAATCAAGATAGATATAGATGCTGCAACTGCAAAGATGCTGTTTACAGGCGGGATAATCCAGAGATTCAGTATGAATAATCGCGGCATCAGTATTAATTCTGATTCAGTGAACTCAAACTATCCCAAGTAGATTAAGAAACAGCTAGCGAAAGGTTAAAACGACAACCTTTATAGGACTCACGCACACTCTATAAAATAAAATCTTGGCGTTCTTTCTACCCTCCGGGTTTGCCCTTAGTGTTCTCGTAGAGTAGCCGCATTGCGTCTAAGGCATCTCGGCGGTAGTCTGCGGTGAGCCGCTTTGCGTTTACGATAAATTAAAAACGATCTTTGCGTAAGTCCTGCTTTAAAATCTCTAGCAGACAAGTAGAGGTAAATTAAGATGAGTGAAACCACAGAAACGATTTTTAGTAAAATCATTCGTCGAGAAATTCCAGCTAATATTGTTTATGAGGACGATTTAGCTTTGGCATTCAAAGATGTAAATCCCCAAGCACCAGTTCACATCCTCGTTATTCCCAAAAAACCTATTCCTCAATTAGCTGATGCCGAATCCTCAGATCATGCTGTTTTAGGACATCTTTTATTAACTGCTAAGCGTATTGCCGAAGAAGCTGGACTTAAAAAAGGTTATCGCGTTGTGATCAATACTGGTGCTGACGGTGGCCAAACCGTCCACCACTTACATTTACATATTTTAGGAGGACGGCAAATGACATGGCCTCCTGGTTGATCAAACTGGATGAATCGTGGTTTCTAAATGCGATTCATCACAAAAACAAATATCTAACATAACAAATACTTAATTAAAATAGCTTTACAAATCTCAATTTTACTTTTAAGGTAGTAAACAGGACAGGTAAGCAACTTTACCTATCCAATTCATAAGAAACATAAAGCACTCATAAAAACATGACTACAACCTTACAACAGCGCTCCAGCGCCAATGTATGGGAACGGTTCTGCGAGTGGATCACCAGCACCGAAAACCGGATTTACATCGGTTGGTTCGGCGTATTGATGATTCCTACCTTGCTAGCCGCTACCACCTGCTTCATCATCGCCTTCATCGCTGCACCTCCAGTAGACATCGATGGTATCCGCGAACCCGTTGCAGGTTCTTTGATTTATGGCAACAACATCATCTCCGGTGCAGTTGTTCCTTCTTCTAACGCTATCGGTTTACACTTCTACCCCATCTGGGAAGCAGCTTCCTTAGATGAGTGGTTGTACAACGGTGGTCCTTACCAATTGGTAATTTTCCACTTCCTAATTGGTTGCGCTTGCTACCTAGGTCGTCAGTGGGAATTGTCCTACCGCTTAGGAATGCGTCCTTGGATCTGTGTAGCTTACTCTGCGCCATTGGCATCAGCTACAGCAGTATTCTTGATCTATCCACTAGGACAAGGTTCATTTTCTGACGGTATGCCCTTGGGTATCTCCGGAACCTTCAACTTCATGATCGTCTTCCAAGCAGAACACAACATCTTAATGCACCCCTTCCACATGCTAGGTGTGGCTGGTGTATTCGGTGGTAGCTTGTTCAGTGCAATGCACGGAAGTTTGGTAACTTCCTCCTTGGTGCGTGAAACCACCGAAACCGAATCACAAAACTACGGTTACAAGTTCGGTCAAGAAGAAGAAACCTACAACATCGTCGCTGCTCACGGTTACTTCGGTCGTCTGATCTTCCAATACGCATCTTTCAACAACAGCCGTTCACTGCACTTCTTCTTGGCAGCATGGCCAGTAGTAGGCATTTGGTTCACCGCATTGGGCATCAGCACAATGGCGTTCAACCTCAACGGTTTCAACTTCAATCAGTCTGTGATTGATTCTCAAGGTCGCGTTATCGCTACCTGGGCTGATGTGATCAACCGCGCTAACTTGGGTATGGAAGTGATGCACGAGCGCAATGCTCACAACTTCCCCTTAGACTTGGCTGCTGGTGACGTTGCTCCTGTTGCTTTAACTGCGCCTGCAATCAACGGCTAATCTTCTCAGTCTTAGCTGAATAAAGAACGCCTCCCATTTGTGGGAGGCGTTTTTTGCTTTTATCAAAAGGCGACGGGAAACCCACTTCTTCTCTTTCAAAGACGCTGACGCGAACGAGGAGTATCCGGAATAGTACTTTGGCTGCGCGCTAAGCGTAGCTATGCCGCAGGCTTTACGACTACGCCCTTTCGGCTGCGCTCAGGCTAAACTCAAGACAAGCTCAGTAACCATCGCCCCGTCGCCGTCAGAATATCATAAGTTGTTAAACATTTAATTTGCAAATTGAGGTCGCAGGAGAGCAGTGGGCAAGGGAGAGGGTTTGCAGCTTTTATTACCATTAACATGATGCAATTTGAATGACGATTAGCTTACCATTTCACGAAATATTTGAAACAGAAATGTAGTTTTCTATTGCAGTTTGTAACTGTTTTGTGTTATCGAAAGGAATATTCCTTTAGACTGAATCTCAATTGAAAAAATTGGGATAAACGCAAATGCATTCAATAAATCTTTTGTGTCACGAGTTTGTAGTTGCCGTTTCCTTTGTTGCCTGTATTGTCGGTCTAGTATTGCTTTGGGATGACAAACAATCAAAAGACGATTTAGAAGCAACTGAACAGATTTTGTTTAGAATGAGCTTTTCTTATTGGCTAGTTTATTGTGTTGCTTTTGCCATAGAAAAGATGATTTTACCCGATTGGGAAAATCTAGTCATGACTTTGAAAATAACTACGGCCTTGTCATATTTCTTAACTTTTTCTTGCATACTGAGTCTGCCACTACATAAATTTGCAGTACACAAAGTTGAAGAATAGTTATTAGTTGACTATAGACTATTAAATTAGTTAATTTTTCATAGCGCTCGCAATCGCATCTTCAAACTTATCCTGATTTAAAGTGGTCAGGATAAAAACCTCTTGTACTGTTTTACCTTGTCTGGCAATCACTTTATAACCACCACGAATTGGTACAGATACACGCAGTTGCATTTTTGGGCAATGACCCCTTACGCGCCCAATTACTCCTGGCGTGACGGTTTGAATGCCATTCTGCTGACACAGACGTTCTAAAATGGGGATAAGACCAGGAATATGAGTAGAGTGATTCCAGACTAGTCTGCCGTCTTTAGCAGAAGTGCTTGGGAGAGATGCTGATTTGGGTTTGCCCATGATAATTAAGCTGCTTCTAAAGGAGCCATTGTTAAACCAGCTCGGCGCAGCTGTTGATGATAAAGTTCTGCGGGTTCTTGTGGACCAACCCAGACGATCGCTTGCCCTTCATAGTGTACCTGATTTGTGAGTTCCCAAGCGCGATCGCTTGTCATTCCGGGAATATATTTTGTTAAACAATCAGCAACGTGTTGAAAAGTGTTGAAGTCATCGTCTAGAACGATGACTTTGTAGCTCGGATAAAGCTTACGGGTAACTTGATTAGACCGTTCAGGAGCTACAGTTGGTGCTGTACCCATCCCATAAACAGCTGAAAGTCTTGTAACCATAAAACACTTAGCCAACAAAATTTTGCAAAATTACCTTTAAATAACTAGTTTAATCCATAGTCAGCGGCTATTAAAACTAGGGTATAGGGTATGAGCAAGAAACAGGAACTGACCCATGCCCCATGCCCCATGCCCTTATGGGCATTAACTACTTCCAATCATCCCAGTTTTGGTTAAAAATCGACGTATCAGGGAAAGCAGTAGGGTTGCCATTTTGCTCTAACAGACGTTTAAGCGCTTGCAATTGCGGTTCTGCTTTGGGTAAATCATCTACCAATTGATAGGGGGCAACATCATTTTTTAAAGAAAAAGCTGCCACAGTTCCCGCCGCTGCACCAGCAGACCATTCAAAGGAGTGTACTCGATAGGCAGCCGCAGCAATATGGCTAGTAGCAATGCTTTTACCTCCGACTATTAAATTATCAATTTTTTGGGGAATCATCGCTCGTAGGGCAATTTGGAAGGGATAAGCTTGACCAGCACCGCGCCTTTCACCTGGACGTTCTGTGTTACCAGGGGCTTCTGGTGGGCTTTGTACCATGCAAGGATGAAAATCTATCGCGTAGTGACCGATACCCACAGCATCAGGAAAGATGGTAGAACGAGTCCGCCGCATTGCTTGGTCTGGGGAAACTTTACCATCAATTACCGATACTGCTTCCAAACCTGCAAGTGCTGCTTTTAAGCGGCGATACATATCTGCGGGTAAAGTTTTACGATAATACTCGTCATTGTAATCACGGCGAGAAATATCAATTTCCCAAATCCCAAAACCGCCAGGTTGTCCCCAACTGGGTCGTCCAATAACCCGCCTTCCTTCCCGCATATAGGGATATTTTGATAAACCATGCACCGTTCCCATTGGGGAATTTATACCCGATAAAAAGCGGTTATTTATTTGCTGCTGTTTCACACCTTCTCCCAGTTGAGAATCTGTAGTACCAGCTACCAGCCAGTAATAAAATGACAGGGCATTTTCTTCTGCTTTGTCGAGGGTTGCTGTTCGCAGTCCTCCCATCCAACCCCCTGGTTTTAACTGCCCCGTAGCTTGCAACTGTTGGCGAGTGTAAACTAAGTTATCTTTAGCAGTGCCAGGACGGTAGTCATTGCCCCAAGTCCAGTTTTGCATGGAGATATCCCCAGGCGTAGGAGTAGTAAAACCTATCCCACCAAATTTTTCTGGTTTTCCTTTTTTGGGACTCCAAATCCGCCGATAAGTAAAAAGTAAGTCGAAACTGGCTAGTCGCTTTAATTCATAGCTGAAATATGGGGCGTATTGTAAATAAAATGGGGGCATTTTCTGCGGTTGTGGTTCCTTGGTGGCCTCCATTGCAAAAGTGTAAGTAAAGCCTTGAGGACAATAGGGGTCGTTTGTAGTGCTGGAAGCAGAAGGTTCTAGGTAAGAACGCGCATCAATGCCTAATCTGTAAGGAACATCAGCCAGAGCAATAATTTCTCCGGTTTCGCTAGCGTCTACGACGTACCACTTAGGGGCATTTCCTTTATTTTGCTTGGGAGCAAGGCGGATAATATTTTTGGTAAACCGTGAAGAGTTTTGGTAACGATAAGCATCTTCAATGGTATTAGATAAAGGAAAGGTATTAATTGGCGGTGCGCCTTTTGCTGGTTGATGTTGGATGGCGATCGCACTTTTAATTAATTGTCCACCTGCTTTGCTATCTTCTTTACTAAGGGGTGAAATTTCTAATTCCTTAATTACTGTGTTGGGGAACCATTCCAACTTACCTCTGCCCCGTTTTTCGGCATCTTTGAGCATTTCAGTCAAAATTTTATGGGCATCGCGGGGAAGAAAGCATGAATCGCTAACCCAGCAATCGCCAGGGTTGAGTTCACCGTATTTGCGCCGAATGCGATCGCGCAGTTCCAAATAACCGCGAGAATAAAATTGACGCATTCGCTGGGTTGGTCGTTCATCTAATGCTGATGTCCCTTGAGAAGAAATTTGTCCTCCCAACCAGTCGGTAATTTCTGTCAAGCAAACCTTTCTTCCTGCAAGTAAAGCCTCGTAAGCTGTAGCTACGCCAGAAAGTCCACCACCTACAACCAAAATCTCACAATCTACAGTTTTGTCTGGGTTCCTTGGGGGCGCAGCAACAACAGTATAATCAGGTATAAAAAAGTTAGATATTAAGCTGAAAGTAATAAGCGATGTCTGGAAACCGGCCACTTTGTGTCTGCGCTTCATGATTTAAAACTCTTTTCACTCCTGGGTTAACTTGTAGACGTTAACATCCAGTAAATGTTTATCACAAGTTTATTTTGGACAATAAAAGCTAAATATCTGCCTGATTTAGATTTTTGTAGATACATTAGTTCATACCACTCACCAAGAGCAAAATTTTCGCTCACTCGCTCTAGCTGGTGAAAAATCCGATTTTATGAGTAAAAAAAGTGTATGGCAAGTCTAACCAAGTACAATATGTGATTAATCAAGAAAATAATCATATACTTTACTGTTATTAGAATTTAAAACTTGTACCTAAACACATAGATATCAGTTTTTACACAATTAAATTGAGTCTTATTGATTATAGAAGAGCTGTGTTATAAGTGCTAAGATTTAGGCGAAGTCATTAATGTTTACCTATTCTTCTGTGGCTAGAGCTAGTACAGCGATCGGTGTTAGTCCAATTATTAAGGAGATTGTGCAAAAACAGGCACATTCGACACGTTTGACCTTGAAAGAGGTGATTCTTATGGGGATGTTAGCAATTGACAAGCTAGATGATCAAAGTCGTCAAGAACTAGCAGATCAAGTTCATCAAATGCAAGTTAATGGAGAGATTTAAGTAAATAGTTATGAGTTATAAATTTTATTTACTCACTCCTAACTACCCACTCTTAAGTTAGTCTAACTATTGACTAAAGCGATAACGACTACCTATAAGATAATCCTCATTAATTTCAAAAGATATCCATCGGCGTTCCAGAGTTTCAGCAACAAACCCAGTTGTGTTAGAACCTGCGAATGGATCTAAAACTAGATCACCTTCGTCAGTTAAAAATTTGATAAAAAACTCGGCAAACCCTTGAGGAAAACGTGCTGGATGGGGTTTAATTTCTGCTGCTTTACAACGGCGTAAATAAGCACTATTTGATTCAGTGTTAGCAATTTCTAAAACGTTTGCTGGAATTGCGCCTTGGTTATCTTTTTGGAATTTCTGAGAAATATCATGTCCACTAGGACGTATTTTAGCTTGATAGCCATTTGTGAGTAACTTTTTCATACTTTGGCTATAGGGCTTTAAAACTTTTCTGTTATCTGCTTTGGGATTTGGTGTTTTCGATAACCACCAAACTACATTTACAGAATCTTTCACCCGAATCCGTTTGATTGTCACCCACTCCGCAGGGGTAGGTAATCGAGCTGGATTGTAGTGGTAAAATTCTTGAGCAAGAAAAAAGCCCACTTCCTTACACAATCTCACTAAAAGCTCATATTGATAAATACTCCGTACCGGATTACCAGGAAGGTAAGCACCTCCCAAATCTATAACAAATGAACCATTATTTGCTAATATCCTTTTAAATTCATAAGCGAAAGGTAGAAACCATTCAATATATTTTTCCGCACTTTCATTGCCATATTCTTTTTTACGTGTCAGAGCAAAAGGAGGTGAGGTTAAAATTAAATTAATACTATTTTCGTCAATTAGTTTAATAAGTTCAAAACTATCACCACAGTAAGCAACTCCGTTTTTTTGTGTGTAATAAGGTGCAAAATTAATTGTTTCTTTTGTCAAAATTGATAATTTAATTAAGTATTTTATTTACGCTACGCGGGTCAGTTGTCAGTTGTCAGTTGTCAGTTGTTATTTATCTCTCCTGCCCCTCTGCTTCTAAAACGATGGGATACTTTTTAGTTGAAGTTCCTTACTACTGACTACTAACCACTGACTACTGACAAATAGTTAGCTAATCTAAGCTCCGACAGCTTCCTTCGCCGCATAAAGTACTTCAGCGTTGATTTCTTTGAAGCCGCGATCGCGGGCAAACTTCTCAGTATTTCGCTTGACTTTACCGCGCACAAATCCCGGAATTTTGTTCAATTCTGCTTGACCATCTTTTGTCCAGTTCAAATCAGAATCAGCAGAAATTCCTTTAGTGATTACTTCTTTGGTATCATGACCACCGAATATTTCTAATAGGTGATCTTCCATTCCCAAAGTGAAGGAATTGTAGATCAAATCTGTAATCTGATTTGTACCTTCGTAACCTAAAAATGGTTTGTAACCAATAGGAAAGTTTTGTACGTGGATTGGTGAAGCAATTACACCGCAAGGAATATCTAAGCGCTTACCAACGTGGCGTTCCATTTGAGTACCAAAGATGGCGGAGGGTTCAACACGAGCGATCGCATCCCCAATTTCGCCGTGATCATCAGTAATCAACACTTCGTCGCAATACTCACTAACCTGTTCGCGGAACCAGTCAGCATCATACTTGCAATAAGTTCCAGCCCAAACAACGTGAATCCCCATTTCTCGCGCCAAAATTTTGGTAACGGCGGCGGCGTGGGTGTTGTCACCAAATACTACAGCTTTTTTGCCAGTCAAATTTTGACAGTCAATAGAACGGGAGAACCAAGCAGCTTGAGACACATGCAAAGTTTGCTCATTGATGAAATCTTCGTAGTCAACATCTGCACCTTGTTCGTTAATTACCTGCTGAATCTTACGAATACAACGGGCAGTTTCCACCACACCCATCGGAGTAATATCGATGTAGGGTGTACCAAATTGTTCTTGTAAGTAAACAGCTGCCATTAAACCGAGTTCACGGTAAGGCACTAAGTTAAACCAAGCCCTTGGCATTTTCTTCAACTCACTTACTGAAGCACCTTCGGGAATTATGGTATTTACCTCAATTCCCAAGTCAGCCATTAGCCGCTTGAGTTCGGTGCAGTCGTGTTGGTTGTGGAAGCCAAGGGTGGAAGTACCAATGATGTTAACAGAGGGCTTTTCGGTTTTGCCTTCTGGTAGTTCTCCTTTTTTACGGGCTTTCTCAATATAGTATTGGACGATTTGATGCAAAGTGCGATCGGCTGCTTGCAGTTCGTTAAAACGGTAGTGGTTCACGTCCGCTAGCATCACGTCACTTTTTGCTTCCAGTTGCGCCCGTTCCACAAAGTTATGTAGGTCTTCTTGCAGAATGCTGGAAGTGCAGGTAGGAGTTAACACAATTAGATCCGGGTGTTCTTCGGCATCTTTGCGGGTAATGTTGTCTACCACCTTCTCTTGAGAACCGCGTGCCAAAACGTTACGATCAACAACACTAGTTGTTACTGGGGTAAAGTTTCGCTCCCGCGATAACATCGAACGCATAACGTTGAAGTAGTCATCACCAAGTGGGGCGTGCATGATGGCATGAACGTTTTTAAACGAACTGGCGATTCGCAGAGTGCCGATGTGAGCTGGGCCGGCATACATCCAGTAAGCCAATTTCATTATGTGTTCTCCCTTTTCAACTTAAATTAAGATGGAGTCCGATAAACGGTGGACTATGATTGCTTGACTATTAATTAAATCGCTTCTGAGATTGTCTCAAAACTTGTAACCCCAAAGAAGTGGGTGCTTATCTAGGTTTACACTCCAATGTAATCGCCCAAACTCTTTCAGTGAGAGGGGTTTAGCTGTTTACTTAAACAACATTAAGGTTGTTTAAGTAAAACAAATCTTAATTTTTCAGCAAATATTTTTATCAATTTGGGTTAGTAGTGGTGTAAGGATTCAGGTCTAAAATATGACAATAGCCCGTGATTAACGCGGCGTAAAACTTTCAGCAGTTTCCACCTCTTCTATTACAGTCTTAATTTTCAGGATAAGTCCTCATCTCGAATCTTACTAAGATCCTTTTCAAAGCTTTTTCTGAACTAGACTTTCACGATTTCGGCTCCAAAAGTTGAAAGATGGAGTCGCTGTTAACCAGTTCAGTTGTTTCACCTTCCGCGATCGCTCGTTCCATTACTATGTCTTCAATAATTTCTGCCAAAAATTCAGAGACTTCTTCACGTTTATCACGAATCAATTCGATGATCGCGCTTTTCAATATTTCCTTGAGTTGTTCTGAGTTTAGGGTAATCTCGGACATTATGCCTCTATTAAATTAAGTTGAATTTGAGAAATTAATGCCAACAGCTTCAAGTTGTTGGTTTATTCAAGCCGTTGCGATCGCTTCATGCGTCTCTCTCTATCGGCTGTTCTATTCCTGTTTTAGCCATTCAACTCAAACGGTTGAAAAATCAATATTTTCATAAAGTTCTGCAATTTGAATTTGCAACTCAAAGGTACTCAAAGAAAGGGTGACAGTTGGGTCGTCGTATTCTGAAAATAGCCACTGATGAGCAGCTGTTTTGACATGATGCTCAACGTGTATGCGATATTGATCGATCAGCAAATACTCTTGGAAGGTAGGAATTTTACGATAGGCAACAAATTTCTCACTGCGATCGTAGTTTTGGGTGGACTTAGACAACACTTCCGCGATAAAGCAAGGGTTCACCACGGTATCTTTGCGTCCAGTTTGAAGTTCTAAGGGTTTGGGCAGAACCATCACATCGGGATAGGTATATAGGCTGACACTGGGAATCCAAAGTCGTTGATCGGCATAGAAAGTTCGGTAGTTTTTACCTTTTAGGGCAGATTTAAGCAAAATATACAAGTTTCCAGCAATATCGTTATGGTTGGGTGTTCCACCAGTCATTGGAATAATTTCTCCATCGCAGTATTCGTTGCGGATATCGGAGGCGATTTCAAGTTCCAGGTACTCTTCAACGGTGTAGTGTTTTGTCTCAGGTTGAGCAATCATGTCAGTTTTACCCCCAAGGCTTCAAGTTGCTGGTTTATCCAAGTTGTGGCTGTCGCTTCATCGGTTTCTATCGCCCGTTCTACTCCTGTTTTAGCAATTTCTAGCAGTGGTTTATATATCCCTTTCTTCATCATTGATTGTCTGTTGCTCATATTCTGCAATGATGCTCTGAATATCTTTTGCTGCAATATCAACTTGTTTAGATTTGGTATAAACAGTCAGTAGAATGATTCCAGTTGCTGTTTTGACGTAATAAATCAGACGATAGCCGCCACTTTTACCTTTTTGAGCGTCGCTATTTCGGACTCTCAACTTGAAGATTGCATAACCAACACCAGGTATTTGATCTCCTGATAACTCTCCCTGCTGAAGTTGTTCGATAACAGGTTGTATGTCATTCCGAATACTGCGATATTTTTTAGCAAGAGCGCGTATATTTCGTTTAAACGTTGGCGAAGCTTGAACTTGAATCAAAGGCTGATCAACCATCTTCAAGACCTTCCCAAAGTTGAGCCACCGGGATAGTGTGCCCAGTCATGGCTTCGTGCCAAGCTTGCCGGAAATCTGCTAAGACTTCTACTTGAGATTGATCATCGAGAACTTCTTCTTCTTCAGGGATTAGCACAATGACTTCTACTCGGCTATTTTTATCAGTTAAAAGCGGATGATCTAAAGTTAGTTGTCCCTGATCGTTAATCGTTGCCATAACTTTAAGTGCTTTCATGATTACTCCCAGATGCTTTAAGTGGTCGTGGTTAGATTAATGCCCAAGGCTTCAAGTTGCTGATTTATCCAAGTTGTGGCTGTTGCTTCATCAGTCTCAATAGCCTGTTCTACTCTTGTTTTAGCAATTTCTAGTAGTTGTTTGGATTTTAGTTTTAATGAAAATGATGAATTTATCTTTTCAACAATCTTTTGCTGTTGAAGTTTTGGTAAAATTGGAATTAACAAATTGGCTAAATCTGGTTGAGAAATACTGTAGTAGGCTACGCCATGAACTCGACGCTCAACCTGTAAGTAACCGAATTTTGAATTCAAAAATAAACTGACATACTCTGGTAAAACTTTTTGCCTAGAAACTGAAGTTAAACGTAGAAGCATAATTTCACTGCTAATAATCCCGTTAACTTCTAGTTCTGTAACAACTGCGGAATTACCAAAACTACCTTTACGGGTAAAAAGAATATCTCCGATTTGTAAGCCCACAGGCTTATCAACATCAGCCATCGTAATTGGAATTTTTACGGCACTGTCAAAATTAATCTGTCCGTTTTTGACATCGCCAACACGAATATAAGGCGTTCCTTCTTCGTTATACTCTCGGTAGTCAAAACCGTTTTGAATTGGTTCTATCAATGAACCTAAGTTTTGAGATGAAAAACCACAATTTTTAATAGCTTCTTCTGCTTGATCATATTTTGGTTGATAATATTCAGCATCTAAGCGCTCGGAGGACAGGAACGACTCAGCAAAACTCTTGACGGCAATGGTTTCTTCGGTAGATTGCCAGTTCTGCAAGCCAAGCTCCGACAACAGCAAATCCTCAGCTTGTTGATATATGTCCTTAGACAACTCTTTCGTTTCCCAAGATAGGTCAATTAATGATTTTATTCTTAGTTGAAATTTTATATTCAAAAAGGGTATGGGTATTAATCTGACTTTATTTAAGGGTAATCCTTGCTGAACCATACCGGAAGAATTTCTAATAACCCAGTCATAGCCAATATTTGAATTTAGGTAGGCTAAGAGATATTCAGGAAGAATTGGTGAATTTGAAATAATTGCTATTCTGGCAATATCTTGATCTATATTTGCTGGCAAAATATCACTTTTAACAATAGAACAACATCCTATTGTTCCACGATTAGCCAGAAGAATATCATTTTCTTGAAGAGAAGAACGTTTATTTTTATCATCAACCCATTGAGCTAATCCATCTGCACCAATTTTATCTGTAAACCAGTTCTTCGTATTTTTAGCCGTTATATGAGAGATGTTTGATGTTTCATCTACTTCATGATATCCATGCTGACCATCAGTAATAAATGCAATATCACCAAGAATGATATTTTCAAACTTATTTCTTTGAAAATATTCTTGTAAATATTGTTTTTTAAAAAAATCACTATCTACTCTAAAAGAAATATTTTCCTTCAAAGCTTCCTTTAAACTTAATTCAACTGCTTCCAGCCCATCCATTAACTGCTGATACTTCACAGCATCAAACGGCGCAACAGATGGGCTTAGTTCAAAAAAACTGAAGTTCTCCTTTTTGGCAAACTCAATAAACGCTTCAGCAATGCCGTCTTCTGTCTTTCCTTCGTGGTTATACAGGTCGTGATCTACCACTAAATGTTCGTGATTATCTCGCAAAAAATCACTCTCTACCCCAACGACTCGTTGCACTGGAGAAGGCGGCATCAAATCGCTGAGTTCATCATTGGGTGGTGCAGCCGCAGACGATGAAATCTTGCGCCAAATTTTGTCTCCAGAATTATCCTTCCCCGACTTTCGCATCGTGGCAAAAAAGATGTTGTAGTCATCCTTTCGGGGGCAGAGTGCGCCTGCTTTGGGGTCATCATTCCATTTCTGCACAAACAGCACAGAGGTTTTTGTGCCTGTGTGCGGCTTAAAGGTGTTGCCATGTAGTCCCACCACCGCCAAAATCCGGCAGCGTTCCGCAATGAAATCTCGAATGTTCTTGTCGGAAGAGTTGTTAAAGCGTCCTTGAGGAAGCACGATCGCCATTCTACCCCCTGGTTTCAAAAAATCCAGATTGCGCTCAATAAACAAAATATCGCGCCCGACTTTACTTTGCCACTTGCCATCCGGCTTTTTCGCTAGGTCATAGCGGGCAATCATGCGCGGTTCTTTGATGTCTCCTGCAAAGGGTGGATTTGCCATCAGCACATCAAATTGAAACTCTCGATAGTCCTTGCTATTTTTTGGCCGCAGCCGTTTCAGCCGTTTGAATCCCTCATGGTAAATGTCATCCCAATCATCTTGCTCGGTGACTTCATCGTGTTCAGGTGCAACACATTCGTCTGCCCATCCCCCGCAATCAGGTTTAGCGTCCGCGCCACTCGCACCGCCTTTTCATCAAAGTCGATCGCAAACACCTTTTCTTCCACATACTCCTTGCACCGGGGCGGCTTATCTTCCAGCGAAAACAAATGACTGGCTTGCAAACCCTCATCATCTAAAATCTGACGCCACACATGAAAAATTGTATGCACCGGAAACCCCGATGACCCCGCAGCTGTGTCGATCATGTACTCATCCTCTTGCGGGTTGAGCATTTTCACGCACAGATCAATTACATAGCGCGGCGTAAAAAACTGTCCCTTTTCGCCCTTGCTGCTCTGGTTGATCAAATACTCAAAGGCTTCATCGATTACATCCAGGTTGGAGTTAAACAGCTTGACATTTTCCAAAGATGACACACAAACCGACAGGTGAGACGGCGTGAGGCTAATTTTGGCATCCTCGCTAAACACCCCTTCCCACTTCTTCTTGGCTTTGTCGAATAGATCCTGAATCTTAGTTTTCAGTGCGGCTTCTGTCTGTCCCGTATTACGAAATTCTAAAGAACGGGTCGATCGCCTGTTGCCCTGTCCAGAATACCATTCATCATAGAGCTTGGTGAAAATCAGCTTAAACAGTTCCTCAAATACATCCACCCCAGCATTTGCTAGCACCTCATCTTCCATTTCTTCGATTAAGGTCTTGAGAGATTTATTCTCCTTCACCAATTTGTCATTAGCGATCAAGTCTTCCAGGGTGAACTTGATCTGGAGAATATCTGCTAGGGTTTGATTCGCATTGGGCAGCCCTGGAATGTCTTCAAAATAATTGGGATCTTTGCGCTGATAGTAGGAAATTTGATCGCCATTCGTCCAGACTGCGATGGGCGCACCTGTGGCATTGCAGTAAGAGCGCAGCTGGTCTTTTCCATCCTTGAGCTTTGGCTTTTTTAGCTCTACAAGTATGTAAACCGTGTTAGGACGGTCTTTGTCCATCACCACGATGTCTGCCCGTTTCACTTCTCGCCCAAAGTTCACCCCATACTCAACCTGAATGCGACTGAGGGGATAGTGCAAGCGATCGCTCAAAACTCGTAAATATAATTGCCGGATTGCCTCCTCTGGCGTTAGCTTAATCGCCTTTTGGCGCACCAAACAAACCGTATAAGGAACATCACCGTTTTTGGTCGCCTTGAGAGTAATCGTCTGCTCTAACTGCTCAATTTCAGCGATCGCAAACTGCGACAGCTTATAATTTGAGTCTTTGAGGATATCGGCTAATTTCATCAGGGGCTATCAAATTGACTCTAAGGGCTGCTTCGTCATCAGAGTTTAGCGTCATTGTAGTCACTGCCTGATAAATTTTTTTAATTCTTGAATGGCGATCGCTGGTTCTCAATGGACTCACGCCCGACGATGGACGCGCTATTTTTCTGCAAAAGGGGGCGTTTGTAGGCTAAGACACCCAGTGGCAAACTTTGATCGAGATTCGTTAAAATGTTATCGATTCAGCCTCACAGCAAAATGTTCTCCAACAAGTCAATTCACTGCTTTGGCGATCGCTGCTGTTTCTATCAATTACACTTTAATTTAATTCAATGGCTTCATTTTAACTTTTCCTGGGTTTGTTCACCAAAGGCGGCGGGAAGCCCACTTCTTCTCTTCCAGAGACGCTAACGCGAACAAGGAGTGTCCGGGATAGTCGCCCGCCACCGTCCGGTGTCAGTAGTCAGTGGTCAGTAGCGAAAACAACTAACAACTGACTACTGACCACTGACACGAAATCCCATCCCCTTTTATGGGATGAGCTTAAGGTAAATTAATGGCTGGATTGCGGGGAAAGAAGCCTCTAGGAGCAATTTTAAATCCAACTCGGTGAACAGGCATTACAGGCCAATCCTCCGATCGCGGGATATGAGTTACGCCCATTGTGTACCACAAAACGATATCTTCACCCATCAAAGATTCATCATTTGAAATGTATTTTGGTAAACCTTGGTTGGGTTGAGTTTGATTAGGATAATCGCCACCAGCGTAAAGTTCATCTGGCTGATATTTTGTTACCCAGACATGATGAGTAGCAAATTCTGCTTTCTGGCGAATTTTTGAAGCTTCCACAGGTAAAAATACAGCATTTCCTCCTGGCATTAGCATATATCCAGGTGCAGCCTCCAGAGTATTTTTTTGGTCTGCGCTGACAATCATCCATTCTCGACTGTGTTTTAAATCCAGATCGCGTACAGCAGTTGTTTCTTTTGCTAAGGGAGTTTCTTCAACTGCGATCGCATTTCCTAAAGGATTTTTTTCATCCATCGGTAAGGCTTGGACATTCATTTCCATGACAGAATTAGCCTGACCATCTACATCCATATCTAAACGGTAATTGAAAAAGTGCTGATGATTCACTCCAATAATATTCTTAGCTATTAACTTACCATAGGCATCTGCTTCAGCAGCCGTTCCTTTTGCCAGCACAATCCCCGTTAATTCGTTTTCCACCTCCAAAGTACCATCCTGATGAAAAATCCAATTGAGGCTGTAATCATAGTTATCAACTGCCACAGTCATCGTCATTACTAGTTCACGACTGCGGCGTACATCATTACGTTGAGTATTATATTCATAATGCTTCCAAAGCATTCCGCGATCGCGTTCGTAAATACCCACAATCCCCGGCATTACAAAAGGTTCTCCTTGCTCATTAGCTAATACAGAATCCAATAACAAGCCGTTTTCGGGAATTTCTTTACCTAATTCCATTCTGCTTGCTAAAGAACCTAAGTTGTATTCTCCAACATCAAAGGCATTCCGAAATGACCAAGTAGGATCGGGATCACCATAAGGTACAACCATCTCCGATAGACTGGCACGGTATAATACTGGTCGAATTTTTTCTCCGTCGTTGTAATTAACCAAGTACAGGATTAACCCTTCACGGGGATGCATTAAATAGCGAAACTTCCAACCTTGCCAGCTAATCTCATTATCATTAATTCGGAAATTTGCACCTTGAGGTTGCAAAATTTTTAATGCTTTGAGTGGTGAAAGTAATTTGCCTAAAGACTTTAGATCGTAGTCCCAGTTTGCTTTCGAGAAGGGAACAATTCCCTGATCTACAAAACTGGAGATTGTACCAGTATTTAAGTTGACCGTTGCCAACACTCCCTCAATGGGACTGCCGTAATAATTCCAGCGTTCGCTTCCAGCGCGCCGTAGGTGTTCGCCTTTGTAATAAGATAAAGCTCGACACAGACGATTACCTGCGGCTTCTTCTTGTTTACTGAGAACTCCCGCCGCCCAACAACTGATTTGGACTTGATCAAAATCTGTAATTCCCCGCTTCTTCATTGCGGTTCGCCAGCGAGGATCAGCTTTGACTACATGGTTGGCCAATTCATATTCTGGATTAACAATTGCAGGCTGAACACCAGTTATTTCTTGCCAAGAACTTAATTTTTGAGTTTGCAGATCAACTACACCTTCATAAGTTTTGTTTTGCGATCGTTCATAGACTACTAAAAAAGCTTGTCGCGGAAATGATTTACCGGATGTAAAATTAATAACTGCATTTTTATCTGGTTCTTGTAAGGCAATCACTGGAAATACTGCCATTTCACTCAACGTTTTTGCTTTTTTGAGTACTGAAACCGCAGTTGTAATTTCTGCTTTTGTTAAAGAAGCTAAAGGATGGGAGATTACAGGCTGTTGAGCTGATAATCTTTCTGTCAAACCTACAGAGAACGAAATGCAAATAATGATGGCGATCGCTAAACCAAAAAACTGTAGCCTCTTAATCATTTTTTATATGTTGAGAACAATGTATAGTTATCTATTTCCTAACTTCAGCTAGGAACCCGATAGATTTAGAAGCTTAGACCAAATTAATTTACCAGCATTGGTTATTAGTAAACATAAGTAGCTCAGAGCGAGTTTCTAGCTAAAAAAGGTAGATTCAAACAGATCTTGCCCATGATTCATACCGTTTCACTTTAAAATTGATACAAATAGGCAGCAGGGGAGCAGGGAGCAGGGGGAAAGAATTAAAGACCAATCATCTGTTTCAAATATTTCGTGAAATGGTATCAAAATAGGATGTTTATTTAGATTTAGAATATGATATTTCTAGAGTCAGAAACTAAAAACTAAAAATGACAATATATGCCCTAAATTTACCTGACCAGTTGAAACATGAGATTGAGCAATTAGCTCAGAGTCAGGGTATTTCGCTTGACCAATTTATTTTGTGGGCTGTAACAGAAAAAGTAAGTACCCTGAAAGCGTCTTTTCTACAAATTGCTTATCGTCAGGGTGCAAAAGGGCAAATTGTACCAGTCATCAAAGGGACAGGAATTAGAGTGCAGACTGTGGCGATCGCTTTCCAAAAATGGGGTATGAATCCAAGTCAGATTGCTAATGAGTATGAGCTTACTGAAGTGCAGGTAAAAGAAGCTCTGAGTTTTTATGCAGTAAATAAAGTGCAGATTGACACGGCGATCGCTTTTGAGCAATCCTTAGAACTTGCCAATGGTGAAACTTAAGCTTCATCTGGATGCAGATACCTCAAGTAAATCCCTGCATTCAGCATTGGTGGCTAAAGGGCATGATGTCACTCGTACACCAAATGACTGGATGTCCTTGGATGCTAATGATGAAACTCAATTATTACGCTCAACTGCTCAGAGCAGATGCATCTTTACTTTTAACGTGAGAGACTTTATTGTTCTAGCACAACAGTATCCTCAACATAGCGGGATTATCCTTGCTGCTCAGAATAGTTGGTCACTTTCAGATTTGATTGCGGCATTAAATGGCCTGTTATCTGAGGCAAAAGCAGCAGATTGGGTTGGTCAGATAGATTGGCTCAATCGGTGGCGAAAGTAGTTATTAAATCAGATTTATTTGAGTTATAATTTTCCTCGGAATGCACAATTTGGAAACTTAGATCAAATTAATTTACCAGCATTGGTCATCTATAATATTTTCTCAATTTTGTTTTATTAAGTTTAATAAATATTAAGTGCATTTTCATAGAGTGTTAGTACCGGGAGCAATATGAAAATAAAAATCTGGCCAATAGCTTTAACACTCTTTTTATGTTTCGGTTATATAGTTTCTCAGGTGAAAGCAGCTAAACCTATAAAGAACAACGGTATGGATGAGCAATTTAGAAATGAAGCAACGAAGCAGTTTACTCGCCCTTGGTCTGCAAGGCGAGGTATTGAATCGATTGATCGCAATGCTGAAGTTATACTTGTGAAAGTACCGTTAGATCAGCTATCCAATGCTCTTGCTAAAAAATCTATAGAATCCCGATATGATGTGATGGGAAAAGAGATCGAAGCGTCAGGTACTTTTGTATTTGCATATCAATTAGTTGGACATCCTTGGTCGATTATAGTTTCTGACACAATGCATTTGCAATCAACCGAATTAGCCCAGCTTTCAAAACAATTAGAAAAACCAGTTATCAAGCTGAATGTAAGTGACACTAGCGGTACAATTGGCTACGATTTATTTGAAGATGGAAGACTTGTTGAATACTTTCAGGGAGAAGAAGGTGAGTTAGCTGATGATGCTAACGAACATGGAATCCAGCCGCAACGGTATCTATTATCTCCATACCCAGATGATGAACCCGAAACTCAACAAACGGCATATTTTTGGTCACTTCGTCGTCAATTAATAGCTAAAGAAATTGGCAATATTTGGAGTTTTACAAATCAATTTTTGATTGAGTATGATGCCTTTGATCCTGCCATTGACTCTAGCTATCTACTAGGAGAATCTTCTTTAAGACGTGGCGATCGCTATCAAGTTCAAAATCAAGGTTTCACTTTAGTTTTAGGTTATGGGCAAAAAATTACGTCTGTACCTGATTTAGTCAGGGTCGATTACTTCAAATTGGGAAATTAATTCAGTTACCTTTGATAAACTATGCAGAAACCAAACGGCGTAAAGATTCAGCCCGACGTTTGGCTGTAGTATTATTAGGAGCAAATTTTAATGCTTCTTCGTAAGCTTGTAATGCCTGAGTAGTTAATTTTTTTCGTTCATAAGCATGTCCCAAATTATTTAAGGCTGTCACATAATCGGGTTTACGTTTTAAGGCCTCTTTGTATTGACGAATTGCTAAATCATATTGCTCTTGAGCAAAATAAACATAACCTAGTCCGTTGAAAATAGGAGCGCTATCTTCTTCTTGTTCTTCTTCAGCGGCTTTAATCGCTTTTTGAAACAGCGCGATCGCCTGAGAAAAAACCTTTTTTTCTGAATAAATACTCGCTAATTCGTAATATTCTTGAGCCGTACCCTTTTCTTTTTCCAATTTTTTTCGCAACCGTGACATTGCATTTTCACGCTTACGAGTTTTAAAAATCTGGCGAAAAATACTCACAACTGCAAATGCAAGTATACCTACAAAAATTGAGAGGTAAACAACGGCTAGATTATTATCCATTATTTTGAAATATAAATACTAAAAGTTACTTAAGGCAAACCCCAATACTTAGCACGTTCTTTTAGCCAACCTTTTGCTGTGTAAAGCGCGATCGCTTCATTAATCTGTCGTCTTAAATCATCGTACTGCAATCCCTTGGGCATGACTACAGATAACGGTGCAGTTGATAGCTTCGTTGGCAAAAGTCGATATTGGGGATATTGTTGCACCCAACCGCTAAGAACGCTAGTATCTGCGGCAAAGGCTGTTACCGCATTGCTTTCTATTTGTTGTCGCGCTTCTTCATAAGAATTAACACCAACTAACTCAGCATTAGGAACATAATACCGAACTTCGGCAATGGTACTAGAGTGATTGAGTACGGCAACTTTCCGTTTTGCCAAATCACTAAACTTCTGCACAGAGGCATCTTTTGTAATTAAGACAGTACCATCGAAGTAATAAGGTACACTGAAACTTACCAAACGAGCGCGTGATTCAGTTGCTGTAACTCTAGCGATCGCCAAATCAACTTTATCATCTAAAACTACAGACAGGCGATCGCGGTTTATTACTGGTTGCAATTTTACAGCATTATCTTTATCTAGCAATTCTTCTGTCAAGCGTTTTGCTATGTCAATCTCTAAGCCTTGTAGATTGCCATTAGCATCTTTAAAAGCTAAGGGACGAAGGTTATCTTTAACAGCAATCTTTAAATAGCCCCGCCGTTGAATTTCTGGCATGGTGGCGGCAGATGCAGTCAATCCGATTCCTAAAAACGAATAGCAAAAAATAGTGGCTGACAATATCAAAGTTAAGTATGTACAAGCTTTGGGGGCAAATTGGCGTAGATTAGAGTAAAGAATGAAGGATGAAAAAAAGAATTTTTGCCTCATGTATGTATTCTTTTTTTCCAAGCAATTAGCTTCTCTTGGCAACTTATCTTCAGATCTATCTGTAGAATATACTTCAGCCTTCATTCTTTACACTTTACCCTTTTGCTTGGCTTGCCAATTCAGCAACTTTGCTAAAGCTAGCTGGATCGAGGACTGCCAATTGTGCCAACATCTTACGATTGAGTTGGATGTCTGCTTTTTTCAAGTTGCCCATCAGCTGACTGTAACTCAAGCCATGTTGTCTAGAAGCCGCGTTAATCCGGGTGATCCAAAGGCGACGAAAATCGCGCTTTTTCTTTTTGCGATCGCGGTAAGAACTGCGTAGTGCCTTCATTACCTGTTGGTTGGCGGTTCTAAATAAAGTTGAGTGAGAACCACGAAAACCTTTAGCTAGTTTGAGAATTTTATTGCGGCGTTTACGAGCTACATTACCGCGTTTTACCCTAGTCATAATTTATTTCCTGAAAAACTTATACTTACAAATATGGGAGCATCAAGCGCACATTCTCTGCATCGCGTTCATTGACAAGTGCAGTCTGGGACAGTTTACGCTTTTTGTTGGCAGACTTGTGTTCTAAAAGGTGATTTTTGAAAGCTTTACGGCGCACGATTTTACCTGTGCCAGTGGCACGGAATCGCTTCGCTGCTGCTTTACGGGTCTTTAATTTAGGCATGGTCTAGCTTGGAATCGACACAATCTCTAATTATAGACTAAGACCATGAAATTGCGCGAGTTGCTGGGTTGAAGTTTTAAACGAAGTTCTCTCGCATAACTTTACTTGGTGTATGGTTGGCGATCGCTGTGAGTTTTTAAATTATCGCTAAAAAACTTAAAATAGAAGATATGAGTTGGCCGTTAATTCGTCCGCCTTTACCAGGATTGATTTTATGTAGACATAGGCGGTAAAAAAAATTAAGAACTGCATGTACTTCACATGTCATGAGAAACCTGTCTTGCGGAATATGACTATAGTCACGTTTAAAAACGGTCAGAAACAAACTCAGTAAGTCCTCGTCATTAAATATATTACAGACATAAATGGAAGCCCTACTATGACACGCTTTTATCGTTGGAAATCTGGAACTGCTGCACTTATGACAATGGCAATGACTACAGTTGCCCTTACTCCTCTAATTACATTAGCTCCTGCTAATGCACAATACAATATCGGACAATCTAGAAACATCACCATTCCTTCAGGGGTAAGTTTTCCTGTGAGAGCCGACAGCGATAAAATTACTGTTAAGCCTGGGGAAACTAAATCTTTAAGACTGAAAATTGCCAATGACATTATTGATAGGAATAGAAATGTATTAATTCCTAGAAACACTGAAATTGTTGGACAACTAGAACCTGTAAATCTAGATACTTATTATAGAGATAGAGATAACAGACAAGGTGTACGGTTTGTAGCCCAAGAATTAATATTTTCTAATGGCCAACGTCAACAGATTAATGCTACTTCTCAGACATATACTACAACCGAAAAAATTTCCCAAGGACCTAATACTGGTCAGGTTTTAACTGATGCAGCTATTGGTGCAGGTGCTGGTCTTTTAGGTTCACTAGTTACAGGTAATCGAAGAATCGATGATTTAAAACCTGTGATTGGTGCGGCTGCGGGTGCAGGAGCAAGTGTACTATTACGGAAACAAGAAACTGAAGCCTTCGTCATTAGACCAGAACAGGATTTAAGACTCACATTAAATTCTAACTTGACATTATATCGCTACTAAAAATCGTTCATTTTTAGTCGTGAACTTAATCATTATCTATGAGCGATCGCCGCTTTTAATATAGTAGGCGATCGCTTAGTTTTTAATCGGAAAAATATTTAATTATCAGCAACTTTCCTGCCTTTTGTATCGTCTTCTATTATATCCACATTGGTTTGATAGCAAGTAATAGGTATTAGGTAATTGCACTATTATCTAATACCTATTTTTTAGGATATAAAGTTGTTTTAGAACTGCTATTTAGAGTAAAAATAGACATAAAACATCAAAAAAATAGGAACTTTGTATTTCATAAATGGTCTAAGTAACTAACAGAAGAAAAAATAAATTTAATGGAGTAAAAACAATGTTTACTTTAAATCGTTGGCAATCTAAAACATCTGCTCTTATGGCTTTGAGCCTTACAGTAGGTGCTATGGCTCCTTTTGTTGCAGCCGCACCATCTTTAGCTCAAACTACCTTTTCTGATGTTTCATCTAATTATTGGGCATCACAATTTATTCAACAATTATCACAGCGAGGTGTAATTGCTGGCTTCCCTGATGGTAGTTTCCGTCCAGAAGAACCTGTGACACGCGCTCAATTTGCGGCAATGGTCAACAAAGCTTTCCAAAAAGCCCAAAAACGTCAGCCAATTGGATTTGTAGATGTACCTAGCAACTATTGGGCATCAAGCGCCATTCAGCAAGCTTATACTATTGGTTTCTTGTCGGGATACCCTGGCAATCGCTTTGAACCTAACCAAGCTATTCCCCGCCAACAAGTTTTAGTTTCCCTCGCCAATGGTCTGGAATATTCTCCCATTGGTAACGTTAACAGCACTCTCCAATACTTCAATGATGCCTATAACATTGCTGACTATGCCCGTAGTCCCATCGCAGCAGCGACTGAGAAGCAAATTGTAGTCAACTATCCTAACGTTAAGTTCTTAAATCCCACTACAACCGCTACACGCGCCCAAGTAGCAGCTTTTATCTACCAAGCGTTGGTTAGTTCTAATCAAGCCTCGGCAATTAACTCGCCTTATATCGTGGCTGGTGGACAAACTACGCCAACACCCGTAGCTGTAACCATTCCCCAAGGAACCTCTATTCCTGTCAAATATGACAAGGCAGAAAAAATTCTGGTGACTAAAGATGAAACAGCACCTTTAACGCTAACAGTATCGCAAAGCGTAGTTACTCAAGAAGGAGCAGTAGTGATTCCTGCTGGTAGTCAAGTTATTGGTCAACTCAAACCTGCAACAGGCGGTTCTCAATTCGTGGCTGAAAAACTAGTTTTAACTACAGGCCAAGAGTATCAAATTAACGCTACTTCGGAAGTTATTACCAAAAAAGAAACTGTGAACAAGGGTACTAGTACAGGTACAATTCTCAAGAATACTGTTTTAGGGGCAGGAGCCGCCGCCGCAGTCTCTGCCGTCACAGGCGATCGCGCGATCGCCACAGAAGAAGTCTTGGGTGGTGCTGGTATCGGTGCATTAATCGGTTTATTCTTTGGCAAGAATAGCGTTGATTTAATCGCTATCAACCCAGACACCGATTTGCAGATGACAATCAATCAAAATCTGTTAGTTTCACTCAAATAGCCCGTACCCTAGTTTAACTACGAATTGTGAAAAAGCAGGAGAAGCTCTATCTTCCCCCCTGCTCCCCTTCGGGTTCGCCAGTCCAACGCCAGTCGCTCCTGGGGGAAACCCCCATGACCGCGCTGGCTCCTCTTTGTTGGAACAACAAGACCGGGCTGGCTCACCTGCTCCCTGCCCCCTGCCTCTTATCAACTTCCGGCAACCAAACAATAAACGTAGTTCCCGGAGTATCGGGTGAAGTAATATCTGAATTGATTGCAGGGCTGAAAACTTCAATTTCGCCCTGCATTTGTTCGATTAATTGTTTAGCGATCGCTATTCCTAAACCCGTACCAGGAATTTGAGTTTGAGCTTGTACACCCCGATAATGTCGTTCTCCAAGATGTGCTAAATCTTGTGGAGGAATGCCAGGGCCAGTATCACTAATAGCAACTCCTTGAAAATTAGCTTTTTTTTGCCCTGCCTGGATGGAAATTTTGCCACCTGTGGGAGTATATTTCAATGCATTATCAATAATATTGCTTAATACTTCTCGCAATGCTTTGATGTTGGCTTTTACTATTGGCAAATTGGTAGGGATTTGTGTTTGTAGTTGCAGATGGCGCTCTTGTGCTATGGCTTGAGTTGAAACTAACAATGGCACTAATAAATCTTTTAAATAGCAATTAGTCGCTTGATCTCCCGTTCCTGGCAATAATAATGCTGGTTTGGATTCTTGTTGGACAGTAGCTTCTACAAATACTTCGTTTTCGGGCAGCGACCGTGGTGTTAAGTCTAACTCTGTCCAGTCAATGACTTTATCAAACTCTTGAAGTAATTCTTGCAGGCGATCGCTTTCTCGGACAATATTGGCTCCTACATCTCGGTTAGGATCACCTGGGCGCAGTCGCTTTAATAGCAGTTTGCCAAAGGTTCGTAAGGCTGTTAACGGGTTGCGGAACTGGTGCAATAAATTATCTAACAAATCTTGTTGCTGTTCTTGGAGAATTTGTTGTTGATGCAGTTGATGTTGCAGCCAAGCCCGACGTTGATCCAAAATACAAGCGATCGCCAGGGTTTGAACTATTCTTTGTATTTTGCTTTGCTCTTGTTCGTTCCAAGGGCGATCTTCCCTAGCTGTCACCAATAAACCGAGCATTACGCCCTCATGGATTAGAGGTAGCACGATTTGGTTTTGACTGAACAGGTATTCATCTTTTAAATAAGATTGCTCAGTATCTGGTATTTCTGTCTCCTGTGAAGAGTTAGGAGATTGCGATCCTGTAGTCAATAATTTTCCCTGTTGCCGGGGTAGTAGCAAAACATTGCTTATTTGGAGTTGCTTGCGTACTGTTGCTTGACTAATTTCTTGCCCTGACTGCAACAATGCTGTCTCTGGATAAACTACCACAGGAATCAATTTTGCCTCATCGGTTGGAGCATCTACCAATTCGTGTGTGAGGTAAACAACACTTAAAGTTGCTCCTAGCCCTTGGGTTAGCAGTGCTATTTGCTCTCGACATAGAGCAACAAAATCTGAACTGGCAGACATTAACATTTTTCAGCTCTTGCTCAGGATCACGGAATTTGAGGGAAGATTAAAGAAAACACTTAATTTTCCCTCACTCATTCAATAAAGCTTAACTAAAACTTCTCAGTAATAGCTTGCTTTTGGGGATTATATCTTCCACCACTATCGATTTAGCTATATACAAAAATATTATTTTTCCCGTATCAAAAGTTAAAAAACTATTGATTTTTTTAACTAGAACTTATATAATTGCGACGGATTTTGTAGCTATAACTACAATCTATCAGCTTGAAAGAGGAGGACAATAGGTTGGCAAGGAGACGCAAACGCAAAAGCCGTCGTCGCCAAGAAGGACGACGAATCTTAGAACATGTGCCTCAATATAGCATTGAAAGTGGCGAAGAAAAGCCTGTGACAGCAGCGAGAAAATTTATTCAAGCTGAGAGGATAGCGCCACCTGCTTTACTACTGGTAAAGCGAAATGAACACACCACAGACCGTTATTTCTGGGCAGAAAAGGGGCTGTTTGGTGCTCAATACGTAGAAGAAAACCATTTCTTGTTTCCCAGCTTACGGGTATTAGAAACTCCTGTAGGTACTGAACCTTTGGCTGTGGCTGTAGCTAGTCGCTAACCATAGATGGTTATTTTAATATGTTGAATGTGTCTTCTGACAATCATTTAACTGGCAAAGTTGCTCAGTTTATGCAAGATTTTGGTTTTTTTAAAGTTTGTAGCTGATTTGCCAGTAGACTTAATGTCCAAGTAATTGGATAATCAACTCTGATCAAACCGCTACGGTTTGTATAGTATTGGTTTTTAAGTCTAATGATGATGCACAAGGGAGTCAGGATAGAGCGAAATGCATCCAAAAACGAGAGTTGAGTTGCGCTCTCATCTTAGGGATTGCCCAGGAAGAAAGCTCTGTCAACAAACTACAGCTTTTTCCCTACAACATTTTGTCGTAGGGAAAACCTACGTCCCGTTAATCGTTTTTCCTTCTCCCTAATGTCCATTTCCTCAAGAATTGTCTAGAAGTCTGCATTTCACATTAAAGCAAGGGTAACAGAAAACCAAGTTTACTCACTAAGCTTAAACTGTAGTGTCTTTTGTAACTCACTGAGTTCATCTCGATGAGCAATTACAGTCAGCTTACTTGAGGAGTGTTGCTGATTTGGATTTGCTTCCAGTTTTAGTGACACTTTCTCAAGTCTCCCAGCTTTTCTCCAATAAAAAATACCACTTAAAGGTGATAGCAGTACTATTCCTAAAAAAAGAGTACCGACATTAGGAATGAGCATAGATAAAACCAATGCTAGACAAGCAAGACCAGCCGATGCCAGCAGTGTCAAAAACACTGCTAAAAACCAGCTTGGTTTTACAAACCCTTCAAAAGTCACTTGGTTTTTTTCCCGGTCTACCGCTGCCACTCGATAAGACCGAGAGCGAAAATACTCCTGTAATTGCGGCATTAAGGTAGCTTCGTTTTGCTCAGATACTAGTTGCACTATTTCTGTGCGGTCTTTGGTCGAGGCACGAATAAAAAAAATTAGCCCAACCGCTAATAACAAAGTTAGTAGCAACGTGGATGGCAGAATAGCAGTATCCATAACTAATTGTTAGTGTTTGACTGGAGGAGATTTATTCATTATCAATATCAATTATTCGTTAATTTGTCCTCCGATTGATGTAATCATGCCAAAGCTGGGCCAAATCCTGTGCTTGAACTTGCCATTCTGGAGAAACTTGGTACATCCGCCTCGGTCTTCCCCGACCTTCGAGTTTCTTCCAATACCCAGTGATTGCCCTATGGTCTTCGAGAAATTTGATCGCACTATAAAGTACGGTATCCGAAAGCCGATAGGTTGGATATTCAGTTTCCAATTGTTGGATTAACTCGGTTCCGTAGGATTCACCTCGTAGCAAAATATACAAAATATAACAAACTGCTAGTTCCTGACAGAGGTAAGTTGGCGGAGGATTCTCAAAGAATTGATATATATCCTCAAGTTTCATGGTTGGTGAATGGCTAAAAAAATGCCTTAGGGTAGAATCTACAAACCTTGCAGTAAGTATATAATGCTACTTTAATAAAGTAAGCATTATGATAGTGCTACTGAGACAAGACTTGCTAAACGTCAACATTAAACAGTAACCCACGATGCTAAATTCGCGGGAGGATAGTGAAAATCTTAGGAGCGCAAGATATACGCCCCTATCCAAGCTCTAGGCGGTGTGGTGAGGAGCAATTTAAGACAATGGTGCAGCCATTATCTTGGTGTCAAGTGATGCCGAGCTAGTTAGAACTGCTTAAGCATAAGATGCTATCGAAGAAATTTTACAGGTAAAATGCCGTTTTGTCTGTAAAAGTTAATAAACACTTTGTTGGATAGTGATTATCTTAGTGCAAATCTTAAAAAACTAAACCAAGTTAGATATTATGCGTATAAACACAAGAAAGCAAACATTTAGTACTGATTGTCTAAACTTGAGATATTCATTTCGTATCTGGTAAGTGTGATAGTAAATTTAGCAAGTGCCTAATACATAGTTGATCAGTATGTCGCAAACTCCGGACACTCCATCGTCTTCGTCTAATCTTCGGGCAATAGCCCAAACCTTTCGCCTGATAGGTTGGATTAGCTTCTGGATTCAGTTAGTACTAGGCGTAGTTTCTGGCATAATTGTGTTGCTGTTCGCCATATTTAATCAAAGATCTGGCAGCCCCAGTAATAATCCGGGAACTGGCTTTGGTGTTTTTTTAGCAGTTTGTGGATTAGTTGTTTTGGGTGGGGGCATTTATTTAGCTTACCGTTACACCAGAATAGGTAATCAACTACAATCTTCTAACCCCAGTAACCGTCCTCGTAAAAGTGAAACGGTGCAAGTATTACGCTTGGGACTGTGGGTAAATTTAGGCGGAACACTGGTGACTCTTTTGGGAGCTCAGGCGATCGTTGGTACGCTGGTAGCAAGGTCTATATCTCCCCAAGCTATAACTACTCAATTTTTTGATCCTACGCGGATTATTAGCGGTTTAGACATGCTTGTAGTACAGGCAAATACCAACACTGTATCAGCGCACTTTGCTGGACTTGTAGCGTCGCTTTGGCTACTCAATCGCGTCAACCGTCCTTAATAGGAGAAGTCGGCAAAAAAGGTAGAGGTTTTAAGAATATATGTAACCAGGGGCTAGAGGTTAGGGGCTAGGGGCTAGGAGTTGTGTATGTACTTCATGTAATTGGGAACTTCTATAGTGTGCAACTTTCTAGCTTTAGTAAAATTGCTAGGGCAAAATAAAAATTTTGCTTTTCCTGTGATGGCAAGTCAAAATCAGTATATGCTGATGTTTTGGCAGGTGAAAGACTGAGAAAAATCTGTGCTGGATATTAAGCAAATACGGGAAAATCCCCAACTCATTCAAGAACGATTGAATAGTCGTAGTGGTAAGTACGATATCGCCCCGATATTAAATTTAGATCGGCAACAGCGAGAATTGGAAGTGACACGCAGTCAACTCCAAGCTCAAAGCAACGAAATCGGTAAAATTGTTGGGCAGAAAATCAAATCTGGCATTACTCCTCAAGACCCAGAAATTCAATCCTTGCGGGACGAAGGTAACTCGATCAAAGCTACATTGAGTCAACTAGAACCCCAAGAGAAAAATCTCAAAACAGAAATTGAGCAATTAATCCTAGCACTGCCCAACTTGCCCAGCGATTCTACACCTGTGGGTAAGAGTGAAGAAGATAATGTAGAAGTGCGCCGCTGGGGTGATGAGTATATTCCCCAAAATCCGAATATTGTCCCTCACTGGGAAATTGGTGAAAAGCTAGGCATTCTCAATGTTGAACGGGCTGTGAAAGTGGCTCAAAGTCGCTTTATTACTCTGATAGGTGCTGGTGCTGCATTGGAGAGGGCATTAATTCAGTTTATGCTTGATTGTCAAACTCAAGCTGGGTATTTAGAAGTCAGTCCGCCACTTTTAGTGAATACTGCATCTTTGACAGCGACTGGTCAATTACCCAAGTTTGCGGAAGAAAGCTTTAAATGCGCTGATGATGACTTGTGGCTAATTCCGACGGCGGAAGTTCCAGTTACTAACCTCTACCGTGGTGAAATTCTTGCTGCTGAAGATTTGCCTATTTACCACTGTGCTTACACTCCTTGTTTTCGCCGTGAAGCTGGTAGTTATGGGCGCGATATGCGAGGATTAATTCGTCTGCATCAATTCAACAAGGTGGAATTGGTAAAATTTGTCAATCCTAGCACTTCCTTTGATGAATTAGAAAAATTGGTGGGGAATGCAGAAGCGATTTTACAGGCACTACAACTGCCTTATCGAGTCATAAATTTATGTAGCGGGGATTTAGGGTTTTCATCTACAAAAACTTATGATTTAGAAGTTTGGTTGCCTTCTTCTGGTAAATATCGAGAGATTTCTAGCTGTTCCAATTTTAAAGATTTCCAAGCACGACGGGGTGATATTCGTTTTAAAGAAGCCGGGAAGAAAGGCACTCAGTTCGTGCATACTCTCAATGGTTCTGGTTTGGCGGTAGGACGTACAATGGCAGCAATTTTGGAGAATTATCAACAACCAGATGGAACTGTGCAGATACCGGAAGCGTTGCAAACTTACTTAGGGCGTGAAGTGTTGTAATTTAGCAATCAACAGGTGTGCAATTGATAGGTATGGTAATTACAAATCGAGTACCTTCTCCTGGCGAGGAATTTACTTCTAGAGTCCCACCATGTTTTTCTATAATAATTTCATGAGCGATCGCTAACCCTAAACCAGTTCCTTTACCTAGAGGTTTGGTGGTAAAAAACTGCTCAAACATTCTCTGTTGTACTTCTTGGGGCATTCCTACACCGTTGTCAGCAATCTCAATCAATATAGATTTTTCGTCACTTGTAACGACTGTGCGAATCCAAATTGTCGGAGATTGTTTATTAGTATTTGCTTCGACTTGATCTATTAATTCATCAATAGCGTCAATAGCATTAGATAAAAGATTCATAAAAACTTGGTTGAGTTTTCCGGCGTAGCACTCTACTAAAGGCAAATCACCGTACTCTTTGACTACATTGATATTTGGTCGTATCGATGTGGCTTTGATGCGACTACCCAAAATGATCAAAGTACTATCAATGCCATCATGCAACTGTACCAATTGTAATGCCGTCTCGTCTAATCGGGAGAATAATCGCAGCGATCGCACAATATTTTCCACCCGTTCAGTACCCATTGTCATTGAGGATAAAAGCTGCGGCAAATCTTGCTTGAGAAAGTCAAGTTCGATTTGAGTTGAGTAAGCTTGAATCTCCGGAATAGGATGAGGTGTATGAATTTCATATAAGTGTAACAACTTCAGTAAGTCTTCTATATATTTTTGAGCATGAATTAAGTTACCAGAAACAAAATTTACCGGATTATTGATTTCATGAGCAATTCCTGCCACTAATTGCCCTAGGGAAGACATTTTTTCTTCCTGTACTAATTTTAATTGAGTTCTACGTAATTCTAGGTGGACATTGATTCGGGCTAATACCTCTTCATATTCAATGGGCTTTGTAATATAGTCTACTGCTCCTATTTGTAATCCCTTTACCTTATCAACTGTTTCAGAAAGAGCTGTCATAAAAATTACTGGAATATCTTTAGTTTTGGGATTATGTTTGAGGCGACGACACGTCTCAAACCCATCAATTCCCGGCATCATCACATCTAGCAAAATTAAATTAGGTAGAATTTCTTGCACTTTTTCTAAAGCACTTTTTCCATTTTTAGCCACAGAAACTCTAAAACCAGCTTGATTTAATATTTCAAATAAAACTTTGATATTAGTTGGGATATCATCAACTATCAAAATCGAATTATTGGGGATATTTTTCATAACGCACATTCTCAAATGCCTGACAAAAATAAAATTGTTGTAATTAAATATTAAAAAAATTATACTTGCGATAACTTTGGTTTAATAAACTCAACAATTGCTTCATCTTCAAATTCCTCAAGTAATTCTAAAATTTTATTAGTAAAGAGTGTATATTCAGAATTTAGCTTTTGAATGCGGTTTACTTCTTCTTGAATTTCCAAAACATAACCAGATTTAGCAGCTTGATATAAATTAACTAGTTCGACTGATGGTGGAAATGTTATTTCCTGAAAATTAACATCAAGAGTTGTAGAAGATTGATTAGACTGATAAATCCAGACTAATTGCAAGTGATTTTGTAACTTATCAAGCAACTCATCAACTTGCACAGGTTTAGGCAAAAAATCATTACAGCCAGCTTCTTGGCTTTGTTGGCGGTTCAATGTAAATACACTAGCAGAAGAAGCAATAATTACTGTATTTTGATATTCTGGTTGGGAACGCAAAAGTCGTGTCATCTGAAAGCCATCCATTACAGGCATTGCCAAATCAGTAATAATTAAATTGGGTTGGTAGGCTTTTGCTTTATCTAAACCCTCTTGACCATTGATAGCCTCAATGATTTTAAACCCTAACGGTTGCAGTAAATTGACAATGACAGCACGATTTTCCCAAAGATCATCAACAACTAAGATAGTTATTGATTTACCTTCATATTTAATGATATTAATGGGATTGTTATTTAATTGTGATTCCTCTAACTGGATGTAACTTGTAACTTCTGGTAAATCTAAATCAAACCAAAACTTGCTACCTTGACCATAAATACTTTCAACTTGAATTTCACTACCCATCATTTCCACAATTTGGCGGCTTATAGTTAGTCCTAAACCTGTGCCTTCAGTCTTAAAAGACATTTCTCCAACCTGTTCAAAAGGTAGAAAAATTTTCTGTAATTGCTCTGGAGTCATACCAACTCCTGTATCTTCAACTTGAAATCTAATTGTAGTAATTGGTAGTTGTTGATCTTGACTAAAATCTACTAATGATGTTATTTGATTAACTACTCCTACCGTAAATGTTACTTTTCCATCAGCTGTAAATTTAATAGCATTACCTAAAAGATTAATTAATACTTGTCGTAGACGTTTTTCATCAGCATAAATAACAGTTGGTATATAGTTGGAGATTTGATAATGAAAACTAACTTCTTTTTGTTCTGCTTTCACACGGCAGATATCACCAACTCCCGTCAAGAAGTTTTTTAAGTTAAAGTTATTTGGGTAAAGTTCTAGTTTCCTCGCTTCGATTTTGGAAATATCTAAAATATCATTAATCAGCATCAAAAGATGAGAACCGCATTGATAAATAATACTGATAGCGTCTTTTTGGCGGGAACTAACAGTTTGATCGCGTTGTAAAATTTGGGCGTAGCCCAGAATACCGTTAAGGGGAGTACGAAGTTCGTGACTCATATTGGCCAGAAATTCGCTTTTTGCTTGGTTGGCAGCATCGGCTGTTTCTTTTGCTGTTTTTAATTCTATAGTTCGTTCTTCAACCCGCTTTTCTAAAGCTGTAAAAGATTCCCGTAATTGTCCTGCCATTTGGTTGAAAGCTTGGGCAAGAATGCTGAGTTCTTTAACATCAGAAACTTCTACTGTTTGGTCAAGATTACCAGATGCGATCGCACTACTAGCTTTAGTTAAACTTAAAATAGGCTGAGAAATCCAACGAGATGTATATATTCCTAAAATTGTCGCTAAGAAAAGCGCCCCTAGACACAGCCAGATAGTAGTCTGATTATTAGCATTAATTTGAGCCATAAAGTCAGTTTCAGGAACAATGACAATCACTAGCCAATCCAAACCGAATTTGTCATGCCAAGGTGTTACTTGTACAAACTGACGTTCGCCGTGAAATTTTAATGCAACTTGTTGGGTCTTTTTAATTTTTTGAAAATTGCCAAATTTTTGTTGTAGATATTTTGCCGTACTTTTAATTAAAGCATCATTGCTATTTAATGCTGATAATCTTTGTGCTTGACCAGCAATCACTTTGTATGGTAAATCGTCAACTGAAGAAGCTACTATTTCTCCAGAACGCTCTACAATAAATATTTGACCTGACTTACCAAGTTTCAAGCTGGTTAAAAAATTACTAATTTGTGACAAAATTAAATCGACACTAATTACACCAACTAACTTTTGATTCACATCATCATAAATAGGATAGCTGGAAGATATCGAAAATATTTCTGGTTTATCTTCCCACTGATAAATTTGACTCCACACAGGTTTACCTGCCTTGGCGGCATCTGTATACCAAGCTTCTAGGCGAGGGTCATAATTTTTAACTGCTGTTAGTTCGCGGCGATTTCCTTGATTATCTGTGGTATAAACATAAAGTTTACCAATGCCTTTGGGTGCAGAAACTTCGTTAATCAAAAGATTGCCATCATCTAAACGTTCAACTCCAATAAATTCTCCTTGGGGGTTGGCAAAGCTATTGTAGCCAATATTAAATACCCGCATTTGTTTCCAGAAGTAATACCCAGTTTGCTGAAAATCTTGTAAATTCAGCATTTTTAATTCTCTGGCATCTGCATTGATTTGATTAATTTGATGAGGAATTGCTAGGTAAGTATCAAGATGCTGACCAACTAGTATATTGACTTGACTCATTAATTGTAGAGCAAGGTCATTAACTGCTTTTTGCCCATTTCTAAAAGATAAATAACCTACTAGTCCGACTGCGGCAAAGATTTGGATGACAAAAGGAACAATGAGGATGAGGCGCAAGGGCATCTTTTGGGAATTTTTAGCACCATGCTTCATAATTTTAAGTTTTGGGCTGCTAAGAATGTGTGGTGTAAATCTCTGGCGTTATTTTGCCCATTCTCTTGCTATTGATATCATCCAATACATTAACCTACTGTCTCCTGTTATCGGAATTTTACTGCGATCGCTTTGTGATCAATAATTTAGTTGTATCAATACCTCCGCCATTTTTGTGTAGTATCTGTTGGGTTTCCCTGCGGGTTCGCTGAAAGCATTCTCGTCAGAGTAACCCCTTCGCGTCTACGTGCCTCAATCAAACCTACGAATCAAGGCTTTTTTTACTTTGGCGAAGGTATTATGTATCTATTTTTAAGTAATTAATGCTTCATGTGTGGTATGTGTAGTTCTACTGGGCATTTCTGGCGGTTGGGGTAGTTGGGGAACTCAAGTTTAAGAAATCAATCAGCGTCAGGATTCTATTACTAATTTTCCAGCGCCCATTTCTGTTGAGAATGACATCATCTTCATAGGTACCATTGGCAACATCAATGCTGGTTTCCGAACGTTTGTGAGTTGCATGGAGGTAAGAGGACATCTTGGCACGGTTAGATCGAACCGAGATGTTGATCGTACCTATAAGATGTTGAGTAGCTAGATATCCATTTCCTTGGAATACAGAATAAACAAAATCCGCCCAAGCATCTGTACCAATGCGTGTTTCACTTGCGCCATTAGGGAAAATGGCAGTGATACGTGCATCTTGAGTAAAACAATCCCGATAAATATTTTTCCCTTCTTGGAGGTTTCCTCTACCAATGGCATCAGTTCCCAGTGCATAACAGTTTGTTAATTTTTGAATTTCTAATTCTGCATTAGGTTGAGTTACGCTTGCTGACTCAAAATTAGGTTGAATCGCGCTTGCTAGTTCAAATCTACTTCCAAGTAATAACGTCAAAATAGCTGTCAGCGAAATTAAGGTTACACGATGTAATAGAAACGAAATAACCTTTGAAATTACTCGCTTGTTTTCTCTGTTTTTTTCCACAAAAGGAATCCTTTGTTTTAATAATTTTTACATCTTACACCTCACCGTAAACTTAGATTACAGCCAAAAACTTTAGTTTATTAACATAGACTAAAACTATTGCATATTTATCTAAAGCTTACTTAATAGTTCAGCAAAAATTATTTATTGGTGAATTTCGGATTGGTGTAAAATTTCAGTATCCAATTATTTATAGCAAGTAAAAAATTAATTTGTAACTGTTATTTGTAACCAATATTATGCTGATAAATCTAGCTAGAACAGCTAACATTGGCATGAATTATTTACCACCGAAATCATACTTAGGGCTTGCTGAAAAAGTCTTTTGGTAGGGGCAGGAAACAGGGAACAGGGAACAGGGAACAGTTTTATGCCTATGGTTTCCAATTTTTTGAACTCCAAAAAATTTGATATCCAAGGTTTTTAAGGCTTATACGCCTATTTTCATGCACTTTTTTCTCAAAAAATAGCCGCAAAACTTTACAAGACAAGACTTTTAAAGCTGTTCAGCAGACCCTACTTACAATCTAGATGAAGAGTTTAAAAAGTCAATTGCTTCGCTTTACTCGCAATGACAATTGGGTATTGTTTTACTTTGAGTACTCTTAACTGTTATCAGTTATCAGTCATCAGTCATCAGGTAATTTCTATTCGCCAATTTACAGCAAATTTCATTTGGATAAGGTACATTTTTCTAGCCTCTAGCCTCTAGTCTCTAGTCTCTAGCCCCTTTTTTCTTAAAAGGTGTACTACACCCAACCGAGAAACGCTGTAAATCATTTCTACCAATGTCATTCTACTGTCTCATTAACTGGGAATCGATCAATTAATTGCATAGCTCGACGGGCATTGCGCTGTAGAGATTCTGGCAAGTTGGGAACGTGGGGAATCTGGGATAATAAATCCAAAGTCCGGCGTAAAATTCTCACTACATCACCTTCATCTAAGGTGGTATGATCGCAGAGTTCTGTCCATTCTTTTCCTAATGCCCATTGTTCGACAATGGCAATTAAGTTAAGAAATCGATGCTCTAAACCAACAGGTAAGGCTACACCATGTCGGTATTGAATCTTTAAAACCGAACGGCGGATTGGTTGTAATCTAGACCAAGCATTATCTGCTTCTGAGGAAAGTTCAAAGTTAACTTTAGTGTCAGGACGTGGGGTTTCTGTCACCAAAGCGGCGGCGACTGCTGCTAAATGGTGCGGATCTATATAGTCTAATTCACCACTGGCGAGTGATAAACCCAGCCATAATTCATTTTCTCCTCGAATTGCCGCCGCAACTTCCCCCAATTGTGTGGGTACTAAGTTATCTAAACAGCCAAACTGTTGCAGAATCGTGATTAAGTTGAGAAATTCTTCCCAATGACGTTGTGATTGTTGCTCTACTTGAGTTTGCAATTCTTCCAATTCTGCTTCTAGTTCTACATAGCGCGCCCTACGTTTGTAAATCGCACCCACATTGCCCGATTGATGTATGGGATGATTTTCTAATTGCTCTTGGACAGCAGTCGTCCGACTGAGTTGTTCGGCAACTTCTGGGGGCGTGTACAGAAACTCTCCAGGGTCAGGAATTTGTTGAGCGATCGCCCATGTGACTTCATTTCCACGGCCTGATTGCCCTGGTTGAAAGAGCAGTTCTGGTGGTGGTAAGATTTCTGGCGGCACTTCAACTCGTGGTAATTCGGCATATAAATCAACTACATCCTCGCTTGTGGCCACATACCAACGGTTATCGCATCCCAAACACACTAAATAAGGAAGTTCTACAGAATCAGGTGTTTTCCCGACTAATACTGCTGTTATGGGTGAAGACACTGTGATGTTTTTACCCTTGAGACTCAATAGAGTTCCGGAGATTGCAAAGCTCAACATCATACCTAATTGTTCTTGTCGGTCTTGTTGTGCTTGTTCTTGCAGTGTTTTTAATAACTGGCGTTCTACTTTCAGGCGTTGTCGCAATTTTTCATAAATTGCCAATTCGTTTTCATCAACAGCGTCAATTTGCTCTTGCAGTTGAGCTAATTGTGCTTGGATATCGGCAATTTCATCATAATCTGGTCGCAGATGCAACGTCGCCATGTACTGCCCAAAGCTGCGTTCTATCAGTTCTCTGGTTTGTTCTAAGGTATGGGTTTGCAGTAGATTCAGCACCATACCGTAGCTAGGCGTAAACTGGCTAACTAAGGGATCTGGTTTAGATGTGGCTAAATATGCCGCTTCTTTCGCACCTTCAAAGGGAGTTTGAACTGTGACTACATGACCTTGTTCATCCATGCCTCGACGGCCAGCCCGCCCTGCCATTTGCAAAAATTCGGAAGCGTTCAATAAGCGGTGTCCAGAGTCGGTGCGCTTAGAAAGGGTGGAAATGACTGTTGTCCGGGCGGGCATATTAATACCCGCAGCCAGTGTTTCGGTAGCGAAAACTACTTTAATTAGTCCTTGCTGGAACAATTCTTCTACCAACACTTTCCATGCAGGTAAAATACCGGCGTGGTGGGCAGCAATTCCCCGGTAAAGGGGAGCAATTTGTCCAGAACGCCCAGCTTCGGGGTTGCGATTTAAAAAATCATCAATTTGTCGGCGCAATGTCTGCGATTCGTCATTATTTACTAGCCATAGATCACCTACTTCAGCCACCGCTTTATCACATCCCCGACGACTAAAGATAAAGTATATTGCTGGCAACATGTCTCGTTGCTGAAGCTGGCTGAGAGTATAAATAATCCCAGGTGCTTCTGGTCTTCCACCTTTACCTCTATCCCCTTGCCTTCTTTTGCCCCTATTTGCCAAGCGGGGGTTAATTTTAGTTTTGCTATCGTTCAGCAGGGGAAATAAGCCTTTGGGATTGCAATAATGAAATTCCAAGGGTACAGGGCGAAAATCAGAGTAAATTAGGTCAGTTGGGCCATGAACGCGATTTAACCAATTGGTGAGTTGATCGCTGTTGGCAACTGTAGCTGAAAGGGCTGCTAGTTGAATTTCACGAGGACAATAGATGATTGATTCTTCCCAAACTGTGCCTCGTTGGCGATCGTTCATGTAGTGGCATTCATCTAGTATCACCGCTTCAACATCTACCAAGGAAATGCCAATTTGTCCAATCGGTGTGCCATAAAGCATGTTGCGGAAAATTTCTGTGGTCATCACCAAAATTGGTGCATCTCTGTTAATAGAAGCATCTCCAGTTAACAGTCCTACTTGGTCAAAGCCAAATTTTTCTCGAAAGTCACGTAATTTTTGATTCGACAACGCCTTGAGGGGAGTGGTGTAAAACACACGTTTTCCTCGTGACAAGGCGCGATAAATGGCGTATTCGCCTACTAATGTTTTGCCCGAACCTGTGGGCGCACATACAACTACAGAGCGATCGCCATTTAAGGACGCGATCGCATCTTTTTGGAATTGATCCAGATCAAAGGGAAATATCAACCCTAGGTCAAGTTCTGGAGACGGCGCGGGATAATTCACTCAATCACATTTGCAACCAGATTGTTTACTATATTAACGGCTATCTTGTCAACTTCGTTAGGAGTATTAGGGATTGTTTATAAGGAAAGCTCTTTCCCTAACCCCTCATTTTCCCAATTCTTGAGAGCGTTGTGCAGCCACTTTCACGGCTTCAATTAAAGCTGAACGAAAACCTGAGCGTTCTAGCTGGGCAATCCCAGCAATGGTAGTACCGCCGGGACTGGTAACGCGGTCTTTTAGTTCAGCTGGATGCATTTTGCTTTCTTGTAATAGTTTCGCTGTTCCCAGTACAGTTTGCAAGGCTAGTTGATTGGCGATGCCTCTGGGCAAACCTGCTGCTACTCCTCCGTCAGCCAGGGCTTCTGTCATTAAGGCTACGTAAGCAGGGCCACTACCAGATAATCCTGTGACTGCATCCATCAACGTTTCTGAAACTTCTACAACTTCTCCTACCGCCGAAAAAATTTGTTGTGCTATTTGCTGGTGTTTGGCGTGGGTGTATGCACCTAAACAGATCGCTGTAATTCCTGCCCCTACTGTTGCTGGTGTATTGGGCATGGCTCTAATTACAGGTAATTGCGGAAACGCAGCTTCTAACTGATTTAAACATACCCCTGCCAAAATAGAAATTACTAGGGGCGAGATTTCTATAGTAATAATATCTGCTAATTCTTGAGCGATCGCGCTAAATACTTGCGGTTTTACTGCCAAAAATACGACTTCACTTGCTTGGGTAAACACCAGGCCATTATCTATAGTTATAGCCACATCATATTTTTGCTGCAAAAAATCTTGACGCGCCGATAAGGGTTCGCTGACTATAACTTCCGAAGGCTGATAAATTCCCCGCGCAATAAGGCGGGATAATAGCGCTTCTCCCATTATCCCGCCACCAATTAAACCAAATTTAATAGTCATTACTTAATAGTCAATAGTCATTAGTTAATAGTTAGGTATGAGCGAATTTAATCTATCAATATATGGTAAAACACTATATACAGTTAAACTCGCCCGTACAAGAATCAAAAACTTTTGACTCTAAACTATTGACAAATTTAACTTTACTGTGCCATCCGGTTGGTTTCGTTGCCCCAGGCTGGAGTTGCATTAGTTGCGGCGGGACGTGCAGGGCGGGCTGGCGGTTGTGGTACTTCATGAATAACTCCACCTTGAGTACTAACTTGCACACAGCTTGGTGTAAACAAAAAGATGCTTTCTCCGATGCGCTCTTGATGTCCATCGAGTGCGTAAGTCCCACCTGCAACAAAATCTACTGCCCGTTGGGCTTGATCCGGGTCCATGATCGTCAAGTTTAACACTACTGACTTGCGCTCTCTTAAAGCTTGAATTGCTTGAGGCATTTCTTCAAATGTCCGTGGTTCAAGCACTAATACTTCTGAAATTCCGTTACTTGCTCCTGGCATACCAATCACATTCCCCATTGTAGACTTTGATACTGCTGCTGCTACATCATCACTCATTGTAGTCACGGGTTCTCGCCAACGTCGATTTTGAGCGGTGGCTTCTGCTGGTGCTGGCTGAGGATTTTCTTGCTGATATAGATTTTGATAATTATCTGTATCTGCCTCTTCTTCGTAATACTCGTATTCTACTTGTTCGTTGAGACCTACAAAGTCTCGAAGTTTGGAAAATATATTGTTCATTATTTCGCTCCTGGTAAAAATTACCCTTATTTGATGTGGCTATGAGTTAATGTAGCCAGTTTTAATCGCTACAAAAAAGAACAACCTCATGATTTTATCGCTGCTTGTAGCCTCTATCACAGTGATCAGTGATGAACTGGCGCTGTCGGCAACGCCTGTAGATTAACCTAGATACAATAATGAGTCAAGATTATATCCTAATGATTGTCCGAAATAAAACTGAGTTTACCTCCTTTTTTCTGAGCAGTCACGTTTTTTAAAACTAATTTTTGTGTACAATCACGCACCAGTATTATCTAAAAAACCTCTGTAGGTTATCCCTAGTGCTATTAATACTTAACCCAAAAGATCGGAACTTAGACGCTAAGTGCGATCGCCAAATAATATCGTTCCTAATCTTACCATCGTTGCTCCAGCTTGCACTGCCAGTTGGTAGTCGCCTGACATCCCCATCGACAACTGCTCCATTTTTAGATGAGACCAACTTTGTTCTTGGATTTCTTTAGCTAACTTGCGAGTACTATTAAAGACGCTCAGTATCTCCGTATTACTTAATGCTAACGGTGGAATTGTCATCAAACCTTGAATTTGTAAAAATTTACACTGATTAAGTGCAGGTAAGTCAGCTAATAGTTCTGACACACTCCAACCCGACTTGTTAGAATCGGCAAGAATCTTCACTTGCAAGCAAACCTGAGGACTAACTCCTAGATCTTGCGCTAATTGATTTAAGCGCTGTGCCAACTTCAAGTTATCTACAGAATGAATCCAAGGAAATAGTTCAATTGCTTTTTTGGCTTTATTACTTTGCAAATGTCCAATAAAGTGCCAGGTAATATCCGATAAATCTTGCAATTCGGTTTGTTTACTGGCAGCTTCTTGGATACGATTTTCGCCGAAATCGCGGATTCCGGCGTTATACGCAGATCGAATTACCTCAGTCGGAACTTGCTTGCTGACAGCAATCAATCGGACTGAAGGTGGAAGTGAGGCGCGAATTGTGGTAATACGTTCGTTAATCGAACTAGTCATTGGAAGGTGCGTTGGAAAACACTCTGAAGCTGATCGTACTCCTGAGATTGACCACTGCGACGCAAAATACGCAAGCGATTTTCTAACAGCATTCTTGCCTCTGTACGTCCTATAGGCTGAAATTTAATACCTTTAACATCATTGGCGACGACAAAAAACAAGCGTTGAGCATAAAGTGTAGTGAACAGATCTTGGTTTTCGTCAACCATGCAGATCCGATAAAGCAAACCCCAAGTTGGATGATTTATGTAGGTTTCAGAGTTTTCTGGATTCATTTAGTAGTCAAGGTAGGAGTATGTATCTTTTTGCAGATAAGTACAAACATCCAGACGATAATAACTCTCTTTCGTCAGAATATTTGGACAGAGTTACGCAAAACTCAGCAATTTTTGCCGTTGAATAACGGTGATGAAAACCTTAATCTAGTTCCTCATGGGCAGATGAAGTTAGCCATAGGGAAGCAGAACAGTACAACAGAGGCGATAATTCTGGTATTGTCAAGCCTTTGAGGTAGATTGGACAATTGAACCCGCAAAGAAATCGCTGTTTGCTCTTGACGAATCATACTCAGTTGCAATTGCTAAACCAGAAAGTCTTAACCATTTTGCTTGATTTTCCCCGTGGCAACAGGATACACCCCTTTCAGCGCCCAAGGGCAAAAGTCAACCCACCCTGCTTTTGACTGCCGCAGAAGCATCTACATAGCTTCTGTTTACACTAGCTTCTTTTAATGTTGCCATAATTATTGATTTGTGGCGCAAAATAGCTTAGGAATAGGGCATTGGGCATTGGGCATGGGGCATAAGAAGCAGAGGTGCAGGGTGCGGGGAGCAAGGGGGATAAAGAAAAATTACCTCTTTCTCTTTCTTTCTCCTTTTCTCCCTGCTCCCCTGCTTCCCCTGCCTCCCCTGCTTCCCCTGCTTCCCCTACTCTCCTGCTCCCTGCTCCTTTTTCTCTTGATTGAGAGTTTTAGGGATTGAACATTTTAAGGGCTGCTAGTTGTGCTTGCGCTTTGTGTAGAGATTCATCCCATTCTCTTTGTGGATTGCTGTCTGCGACGATTCCGGCTCCTACTTGTCCCCAAACGGTATTGAGTGGAGAGTGGGTAGATGAGGGGGTTAATAGCAAGGTGCGGATTAAGATATTTAAGTCTAAGTTGCCTCGCCAATCTAAATATCCACAAGAACCGTAGAATAAACTGCGTCGCATGGGTTCTAGTTCTTCGATGATTTCCATGCAGCGAACTTTAGGGCATCCTGTGATTGTGCCGCCAGGGAACAAGGCACGAATCAAATTAGTGGCAGTGCATTTGCATTTTAAAGTACCTTGAATATTGCTGACAAGGTGCATAACATGGCTATATCGCTCGATTGTCAGCAATTCATCGACATTTACTGTACCATATTCGCAAACGCGCCCTAAATCGTTGCGTTCTAGATCTACTAGCATTATGTGTTCTGCACGTTCTTTAGTGTTGCTGAGTAGTTCTTGTGCCAATTGATTGTCTTGTTCTGGGGTTGCACCACGCGATCGCGTCCCGGCAATTGGTCTAGTTTGCGCTTGCCGATTTTGTAATAATACCAGACGCTCTGGTGAACAGCTCATCACTTCTCCCCAAGGCGTTTGCCAATAGCTAGCGAAGGGTGAAGGATTAATTTTTTGTAAAGCTTGATAAATTGACCAGCCAGAAGCCGATGTGGTAGTGGTAAATCTTAAAGAAAGATTCGCCTGAAATATTTCTCCAGCTTGAATGTATTTTTTGGCACGGTTGACTGCTGCTTCATAATCTGGCTGAGATGTCAAGAACTCAGGGGCAAAGGTGAGAGGATTAGAGGAGTTGTCGTCATATTTTCTGGTTAACCGAGTTTCTAAGTGATGGATATCGTCAATTTCACTAGCTGCTAGCCACAAAATTTGTTGGGCGTGATCCAAAATGGCAAAAGCATCTGGTTCGTACCAAAAAGCCACGGGAAACGGTAAATTATCAGATTTTTTATCAGGTAACTGTTCAATTTCCCAAGCAACGTCATAGCCTAGCCATCCTAACCAACCACCTGTGAAGGGGAGGTGGGGAGGCAGCACTTCGACTACGCTCAGTGACCGGGGGCAGGGGGGCAGGGGGGCAGGGGAGCAGAGGGGCAGGGGGGCAGAGGAAGAATTTCTAGTTTGTAGCAAGTTTTCTAGGAAGGGGAGGACTGTTCCTAGTGGCGGTGTCCACATCTGCGGAATTTTATTTATTATCCGAGGAGCGCCTGCACAGATAGAATATCGACTAAGTTGGGGTTGGTTGGTTGGCGTTGGGTAAGGACTTTCGAGGAGGGTAGCAATTTCAGATACATTATTTGAGCGAAACAAAGCAGCAAAAACTTCAGAACCAGTACGATTTTTTAACGGAAGCGATCGCCAATACCAAGGTTTGGTCATAATTTATCAATAGTCAATAATCATTAGTTACTCTCCCATGTCCCATGCCCCATGCCCAATGCCCCATTTCAAAATTGATTTCCCAAAACTACTCGCACTCCCCAAAACAGGGTCAACATTGCAATAGCCAACCAATCTCGCGCTTTAAGTCTCAATTCATGCCACTTAACGCGGTGTTCATTTGGACTGGTAAAACCGCGTACCATCATCGCACTAGCCATTTGTTCTGCCCGGAGTAACAAATTTTCTAATAGTCTTTCTGCGACTATCATCCAAACTTTAAATGCTCCTTTCAATCCCAGCTTTTTCCAATTAATTGCCCTTGTCATCACAGAACGAGCTAAGTTTTGGACTTCTTCTAGGACTAGGGGAATAAATCGCAAAGACAAAGTTAAAGTCAAAGTAATTTCAGTTACAGGTATCTTGAACCGTCGTAGAGGCTGCATTAAACTTTCTATGGCAGTCGTGATTTCTTCTGGTGCAGTTGTGAGTAGATACAGGTTAGTGCTGTAAATCACGGTAAATAAAATTGTACTGAGGCGTACTGCCAAATCTAAAGAATGACGAGTAACTTTGACTGGTCCCTTATGAAATAAGACATAGCTGTACTTTTTAGTATTAAAGACTTGCTCTGTAACAACTTTGGCATTATTTGTGTTTGATTGCTGGAGCAAAGCTTGTTCATTAGCTGGCAGACGCGGTTGATAATCTATACCTAGTCCATCTGGACTCACAGCTGCAATAAGTAAAACTAAAACCGAAAGTGTTAATAGCCAACCCATCTGCTGTTGCCACACTCTGCGGGGAATTTTGGCAACTAAGGTAAAAATAATTAACAATGCTACCAGTAATATACGCCATTGGTTATTGGCAAAACTGTAGCTTGTCAAAAAGCTCATCAACCAGAAAATCTTGACTCGTGGATCGAGTTTATGTAACCAAGTTTGCGGTTGTTCTAAGTAAAGTCCAAGTGGTAGCGATCGCAATAAGTCCATGTTTGAGTGCTGGGTAGTAGAAAGCCAGGGCTTTGCATTCACTATTCTACGAACAAAAATATCCCCGACTTTTTATTTTATTAGTTTAAATCCTGTAGAAAATTGCTATTTTTATTTATCAATTGTTTTCTTTGTAAACTTGATTTCGGTGTTTTACTTTGATTACAGTTACCAAGAAAATATCTTCAAAAATCTCGTATATTACACGATATATACCCACTCGAATACGATATAGATCTTCTTCGTTCTTCAATTTTTTCACACCACTTGGACGAGGCTATATTGCTAATTCATTAATTTTAGTTTTTATCCGCTCCTGTATATCTAGAGGTAATTTCTGGAATTGTTTTCTTGCACCTTTGGAAAACTCTACGCTGTAAGTCACGCAACGTCCTTTTTAATTTCGTTTTGGATTTCTTTCCAAGGTACAGTACCATTAACACGTATATCTTCTCTAGCTTCTAGAATTGATTTTAAATCCTCTTCATCCTCCTGTTCATCAATTGTTTTTAATAAACCATAAATTTCATCTAAAGTACTGTCGTAAGCTTGGTAAAGCAGTAAAATGATATCTTGAATTAACTTTTCTCTCTCACGATCAGTTTTCATTTTGACACCTCTATTGTCTAATTTTTATATCCTGTATTACAGTACGGATGTGTTAGCTGTCCATTATCTATAGTCGCCAAGCCACCATCTTCCTTGCGCTGTATATGATCAATTGAAATTGAATTTCTATGGATAAAACCACGACAGATATGACATTTAGGTGCATTTGGCAATGTACTTCTTATATAAATTTCACTCTTTTTATTTGCATCAAAGTCTTTTGCAGATGAGTTATTTTCTTGATTGATTTGACGAAGATTTAAATAATTAAAATCATTTTGGGATATAATATAATGTATTGCATCATTTATTGTTTTTTCTAATTTCAAATTGTTAATCATTTCTAGAAAAAAAATTGATAGATATTTATAACTCTTCTGTACAGACCTATACTTGACGTAAATTTGCTGAATTAAATAATCATTATTAAGCAGAAAGTCTTCAAATTTTTCCCTAACTTCTATGAAATCATTAACTTTATTACGTTTATTTAGTTCCATAACAAAATCAACAATGGCTAGAAAAGATACCGTTCTATGCCTTCCTTCTTTTGAATAAAAATATACAATTGGGTGCAAACCTAGAGATGAGGGATGATTCCCATTTAATTTATATGCAATTTTTTTGACATTCTTTAAAAATTGTATTGTTGCCTCACCTGTTGTGTCATTATTAACTCCCTTATTATTAAAATCTATATTATTAACGATATTAACGAAATCTAAAATTAGTGGTAGTGTTTGAGGAGAATATAATTTTCCTCCCATTGGTATATCCAAAGTTTTTATAGTATTGTGCAACTTGGGTTCAAAAAGTATTTCATTAATTTCTTTAGCTATTCTTTGTATCTGATTTTGAATTTCATCTGAAAAGGACGACCAATATTTGTGACCTCTACCACTTCTTATGATTGCGCGTGCTGCGATGCTATTAGGTTTCTTTCTAGATTCTAAAAGTTTTAGCTCAGTTTTATCAATTGGGGCTGCTTGCTGATTAATTTTAAAGAATGAGCTTTCTGCTTTACTTGCATCACCTTCAACCCATTGAAGTTGAATTGCTACTGCTGCTAGGTTTTTTGCATATTTGGCAACTTCCAGTTTGACTTTATCAGGGTGCGTGAGAGCTAACCGAGAATCTTCGTATGAGCCGATTGTTTTGTTAATTAATTTTCGTGTTTCTTCAGCAACTTTTATTTGTTCATCAGGAATTACGCCATCATAGAAAAGCTTTGATATCTTACCATCACCATAATCGTCATTTACCCAAGCAGACAATGCACTTAATCTATGGCTGCCATCAATTACGAATAAATAGCCACCTGTACTTCGCCACAAAATAATAGCTGGTATTAAATCACCCTCTATAAAACTTTTTATAAATTCGCAAACTTTGTATTTATCCCATTCGTTAGTTTCTCTTTGAAAATCTGGTTTTCGGATATTTGTAAAGAAAAATGAATCAGCTTTGATATCTTCAATAGCAATTCTGTCTTTTTTCGTACCTGAATTGATATTGTCTTCTACTTCAAAATCTTCTCTTGAAATCAGAGCATCTAGATTAATTTTAGCCATGAGTTTTTCTGTGTGTTTTTACTGTGAATTATTCACTTAAAAAGTATAATACAAGCTTGAACACAGCAAGTAAGACTAATTTGATTGTATAAAGTTGTGGCAAAATACTAAAATCCCCGACTTTTAAAAAAAATCAGGGATCTGAATCATCATTTATTTAACGCGAGTTGCTCTGTTGACGCTACCAACTTCCATATCTCGGACTTTCTTACTCCGCCACAGTAGACGAATGGGAGTACCTTTAAACCCTAATTGTTGCCGGAATTGTCTTTCAATGTAGCGGCGGTAGTTGTCGTTAAAGCGTTTGGCTTCGTTGACAAATAAGGCGATCGTTGGTGGTTGTGTACTTACTTGTGTACCATAATAAATCTTACCCTGACGACCTCCGCGTGAGGCTGGGGGAGAATGCCAGCTAACAGCATCTTCTAGTACTTCGTTAATAACTGATGTACTGACACGGCGTTTATGTGCCTCAGCTGCTATATTCACAAGTTCTAAAATCTTTTCTACCCGTTGTCCTGTTAAGGCACTCACAAAGATAGTTTCTGCCCAGTCAGTAAAATCTAGCCGGGATTGCATCGTTTTTTCATAGTCGTAGATAGTGTAAGAGTCTTTTTCGACTGCATCCCATTTATTGACGACGATGACACAAGCTCGACCTTCTTCGATAATTCGCCCGGCTAATTTTTGGTCTTGATCGGTGACTCCATCAAGGGCATCTATGATCAATAAAACCACATCGGCACGACGAATTGCTTTGAAGGCGCGGTTAATGCTAAAAAATTCTGTGCCGTATTCTATATGTTTCTTTCTGCGAATGCCAGCAGTATCAATCAAGCGGTAAGTTTGCCCATCTCGTTCGACGACAGTATCAATAGCGTCGCGGGTTGTGCCAGAAATGGGACTGACGATCGCCCTTTGTTGCCCGACGAAAGCATTTAATAAACTGGATTTACCGACATTTGGTCGCCCGATAATTGCAACTTTGATTTCGTTGTTTTCCGGTACTTCATCAACGCTCGGAATGTGACTAATTAACTCGTCGAGTATTTCTCCCGTACCGTTACCATGAATTGCGGAGATCGGGAAAGGTTCGCCCAATCCCAACTCCCAAAATTCGGCGGCTTGCATTAAGCCTTGTTCTATAGACTCGCATTTATTTACAGCCAGTAGAACAGGTACTGGTTGTTGACGCAACCATGTAGCAATTTCTTCATCTGCCGAGTTGGGGCCAGTTTTACCATCTACGACAAAAATAGCGGCACTTGCTTCTGCCAGGGCTGTTAATGCTTGTTGGCGAATCAATGGTAGAAATTCGGTGTCATCGTTAAATACTAAGCCACCAGTGTCCACTACTAAAAATTCGCGATCGCCCCAGTAAGCTGGCATGTAAGTGCGATCGCGTGTCACACCCGGTTCGTCGTGGACAATCGCCGTTTGCTCCCCGGCGAGACGATTAACCAGGGTAGATTTGCCCACATTCGGGCGACCGATAATTGCAACGATTGGCAGTCCCATAAAACCAGGGTGAGTAAGAGAGCTAGTATATCACGTCTCTATATTTTAGCTACTTTAAATCTTTATTTAATTCCTCAACCCCCAAGGTGATTTACCGCCAAATTTAAAGAAATAGCATAACGGAAAAACTGGCAGTCACATCAAAGGAGATTATGCCTTGAGAATTAATAAGTGGCTCAAACAAGCCAGTAATTTAGCTTGGCGATGTTTAGGATGGTGCATTATTTTAGGATGCTGTACCTTACTATACGCCAAGTTAATTGAACCGAATTGGATCGAGATTAATTCTTTACAACTGACCCTACCTCATCTTTCATCGGAATTTAATGGTTATCGCATTGTGCAAATCAGCGATATTCATCGAGATAGATGGATGACTCCAAGACGTATAAAACGTATTGTTCACTTGGTTAATCAACAAAAACCAGACTTAGTAGCAATTACAGGTGATTTAATTACTCGTCATTCACCGCAGTTAATTCCTACTCTTGAAGTTCCCTTAGCTCAACTTAAGCCCAAAGATCAAACTGTGGCAGTATTGGGTAATCATGACCACGAAAACGACACTAAGAAAATTATCAAGGTACTGGAACAAAGCGGTATATTACACCTTGGTAACGCTGTTTATACACTACAGCGGGGTAGTGCAACGTTGCATATCGCTGGGGTAGATGATGTGGGCATGGGTGAAGACCGTTTGGATTTAGTTATGCAACGCTTACCTGATGAGGGTGCGGCAATTTTATTAGCCCATGAGCCAGATTTTGCTGATACTAGCGCTACTACAGGGCGGTTTGATTTGCAACTATCAGGGCATTCTCACGGCGGACAGGTGCGTTTACCTTTTCTCAAGCCGCCGATTCTACCACCTTGGGGTCAAGAGTATTACTTAGGATGTTATCAGGTAAAAGAGATGCTCTTATACACCAATCGCGGCTTAGGTATGACCGGATTGCATCTGCGCTTTTTTGCTCGTCCTGAAATTACAGTGTTTACTTTGGTTGCACCTAAATTTTGATTAATTAAGGTTGATGCCCAATCTGTTAGCCTTAAAGTTATTGGTAAGGCGATCGCAAAGTCTGGTATTACTGGTTGTCTTGCTGTTCCTCAACTTCCAAATCTAAAGCAAATATCAAAGCTTGTTTGATTTTGAGTATTGCTTCATCCGGTAATTTACCCAGTTTGCGTTCCAACCTCACTACAGGAATTGAACCTAAACCTTGGATATTTGCAATAGAGTCTTGCCGTAAAAAAGACATTACAGGCAGTTCGACTTCATATTTACTATCCCGATTTTGCGTGGTGACAGGGACATAAAGAACTAAAGCACGTGGTGGGGCGGGGTCATAGCGAGACACAACTATAACAGGACGCACCTTAGCAGCAAGTCCCAAATCAACCAGCCATACTTCACCAAGTTTCGAGTTCATCAATCAAATCTAATACTTCTTGCTCAACCATTCTAGAACGAAGAATGTCTAAAGCATCTTGGTCTGCTAGTTCAATAATCTCTATGAGGCATTGTCGCACCTGTTGAGCAATGTCGGGTTGCCATTGGCGCAGTTTTGTGTCAAGTTCTTGGACTAAAGCATCCATTTCCAGTTCTCACAAGATGTTGTATTTGGTTCTATGCTACGGTATCCAGCAGCAGACTCACAACGTCCATACACACCGACCGCTAGGAAGGGAAGTATCATGTTATCCCACGAACCAGCCCTCGCCGAACAAGCTAAAACTTGGAAGTTCTTAGAGCTTTGGATCGATCCAGTCCTTTTTCCACCTAAAATCCTAATGCTAATTGGCGATCAAGATGGTACTTGCCGTATTTTTAACCCTGCTTCTGACTATAAGCTTGTGGTTGCTCACTCAAACTATCAAGCAGCGCAGGAATGGTTGCTTGAGGATGAATACGAACGAGTTCAAGGTCAACTTTTAGCAGAAGCAATTCTGTAAGCAAAGTTCAGGTACAAAGTTTGACTATATCAGGACTTACGCACAGGTAACGGAAAATCTAACCGCACAGAAGCCAGTGCGTTGGGCGGGTTCCCCGACTTGTAGACGCTTCTGCGGCTTCCCGCAGGGTAGCAACTGGCGCGACGCTGAGAACACAGAGAAATAGGAATTTTAGAGAGTTCTTGCGTAAGTTCTGTATATAAAAAGTTAGGTGGGCAATTACCCACCTATTTTGTCGAGACTAGGCTATGGTTACGTCTGGCGACAAATAAACATCCTGAATAGCGTGAAACAGTTTCACTCCTTCTGCAAACGGACGCTGAAAAGTCTTGCGTCCAGAAATTAACCCTGTACCACCAGCCCGTTTGTTAATTACCGCTGTGCGAACTGCTTCGGCAAAGTCATTTTTACCAGTCGCCCCACCAGAATTAATTAATCCTGCACGTCCGCAGTAGCAATTCAGCACTTGGTAACGAGTCAAATCAATTGGATGGTCAGTTGTTAATTCTGTATAAACTCGTTCGTCGGTTTTACCGTAACTCTTACTAGTAGCTTTAGCGATCGCACCATAACCATTATTGCATTCAGGTAACTTTTGTTTGATGATATCGGCTTCAATCGTCACACCCAAATGATTTGCTTGCCCAGTCAAATCAGCAGCAAGATGGTAGTCTTTATCTTGTTTAAAAGCGTTATTACGCAAATAACACCAAAGAATTGTCACCATCCCTAATTCATGAGCGCGTTTAAAAGCTCGGCTGATTTCTTGAATTTGCCTAGTAGAATTTTCTGAGCCAAAGTATATTGTTGCACCTATCGCTACAGCACCTAAATTCCAAGCTTGTTCTACATCAGCAAACAATACTTGGTCATATTGATTAGGGAAAGTTAGCAGTTCGTTGTGGTTGATTTTGGCAATAAAAGGAATTTTGTGGGCATATTTGCGCGACACACTACCTAATGCTCCTAAGGTAGTAGCAACAGCATTGCAACCTGCTTCCATTGCCAGCCTGAGAATATTTTCTGGGTCGAAGTAAATTGGATTAGGTGCAAAAGATGCTCCTGCTGAATGTTCAATGCCCTGGTCTACAGGTAAAATTGAGAGATAGCCTGTATTGGCCAGACGACCAGTAGAGTAAAGTTGCTGAAGATTACGTAGTACTTGAGGATTGCGATCGCTATTCAACCAAACTCGATCTACAAAGTCTGAGCCTGGTAAATGTAGTGAATCTTGAGAAACTTTGGCTTTATAGGTAAGCAGGGATTCCGCCTCTTTACCTAATAATGACTCAAGGGAATTAGCCTCTATGAGGGTTGTAGTCATAGAATTTTCCTCAAACTAGGGCAAATAACTTTGCTTTTAAGTTAACATTTCAATGCTAACAGTCGCAGATGATTTGGGAATTATCTATATTTTCTATATTTCTTATTAAAGAGAGTTCGCTTCATCGGAAAGCTCGTAAATACATCCCTTAGTTATTTAGTAGTGTAATAGCGATCACTTCATCTAACCTTAATACAGCTACATAACATTTCTATAGATACTCTCTATTTAATTTTGACCATTCTTTTATGCGATCTCTGAATTTTGACCATTCACTATAAACTTCATTAAACAATTTATCTTTTTTTGCATAGTATTTTAATAGGTCATCTGTTTCTTTTTTAGCTCTTATTAAAATTTTTTGATCAAAAGGTTTAGGTATAATACCCAGTGACTTTAGTACTTGCAATTTATCACTATTTTTTTGATCGTATTCAGCTAATATTTTTATATGAGTTTCAAGGCAAACAGCCCTAAATATTTCTTGATATTTTTTTGGTAAGTCTTTCCAGGCGTATGTATTGACTTGTATATCATACGTCGTACCTGGTTCCCACCAACCTGGGTAATAATAATATTTTAATACATTATGTAATCCTAATTGAAAGTCATCGTACGGCCCAACCCACTCAGCTGCATCAAGTGTTGTGTCTCTAACTTTATCTGCTATTTGATCAATTGGAATCTTCTTGAAAGGTAAGTCTTTCTCTGTTTTGACACCCAATTTTCGTAAGACATCTCCTCCTAATCCAGGAATACGCATGGTTATACCATTAAAATCTGCGATTGAATTAATCTCTTTATTAAACCATCCTCCCATTTGTGCGCCTGTAGCTCCTGCGGGGAAAGGAATTACATTTAAGCCTAATTTCGGATATATTTTTTGCATGAAAGTCAATTCATCATCAGGATTATCTTTGTAATGAAGCCAAGCATTTTGTTCTTGAGGATTTAGACCAAAAGGGATGGCACAACCAAAAAATAGAACTCTAAAACTTTCCCTGTTGTAGTAGACCCCACTGTAACCACACTCTCTGTTGCCATCACTAACGTCTTTGAGAATTTCTTCTGTATCCCCAGTGTTAACTAGCTCAATAGTAAAGTTACCACCTGTCATCTGGTCGATACGCTTACGGATTATTTCTGGAGCTTGCCAAAGTATTAGTTTGTTAGGATTATCACCCACAAAACTAACCATTTTCCAGGTAACACGCGGCCAATGCTGACCAGCAAACCAACCACCAGTTAGTCCCACCGTTGTACCAGTAGCGGTCTGTATAAAAGCTCTACGAGACATCCGCTTTGGTAAAAATCTATTTATTTTGATCGTTTTTTTAACTTCTTCTGGAAAATTAGGCAACTGACTGATGTTCTGACTAGATTCACTAGAAGGTGAATTTATTTTGTCACTTCCTGTTTGGTTTGGCGTTTGTATGTGAGGAAACCCAACGTTAACATTGACAACGTTGCCAGTTGAATTGCTATGTGTTTGATTTTGATTATTATCATTGCCAATAGTACCCTGCATTCCGCCCTCTATTGTAGAGTCTTCAGCGTTTTGCTGAATACTAGGCTCAGAACTGGGTGGTGAATTGTCGGAGTAAGGCGATGGCAATTGGCTCACAGTTTCACTCTGCTAAAGTCCAAAGAAGGATTTTGCAACATTTAACCAACCTAATAGTTGACCTAAAATAGGTTGAACTTTTTCTACAAGTCCTTTGCCTGCACTAAGAGTTTTACTGGCATCTTCTAAGGTTTCCGCCATTCGTTTTAGATTGCCTGCGGCCAATTTTTTGTCAGGTTCTTTCTGCTGAACCTCATCAACTGCGGCTCCCAAGCGATTACTGGCTTTTTGTTTGATATCTTCAGGTAAACTAGAGCTTTGAAGAAGCTGTTGAATTTCACTCAGCAGTCTGAGTACGTCTTCTTGGGTAAGTGCTTTTTGTGCAGGTACAGTCTGAGCTTGCATAAGCTGTTGATTATTATTGCCGATCGCTGCTTGCATTCCACCAGACATTTGACCTGTGTTGAATTGTGAAATACCACTTGGATTGCTGGACATCTTAAACCTTCCTGGTGCTATGAAGTTACCCTTGGTACATGTAATCTAGCTTCATTCAGCGGACTGTGGTTTAATGACTTAATTATACTGAATTTTTCAGTATAATTTTCCTAGAAAAGCGATCGCCTGTGCATCTAAATATTTCTACTAGCAAATTATCTCAAACTAGTCTCATCAATAACTTAGTTATTAATAGATATATACTTTTACCGTATCCTTTTTTTACCTTGCACCATATATGAATGCTAAAATCCTTTGGTAGACAGTTAGGATACCTCGATGCCAGTTGTAGCTAACTCTATTAAATTTGGTACAGATGGTTGGCGCGGCGTTATTGGTGATGAGTTCACCTTTGAACGCCTAGCCCTAGTAGCACCAGCCGCTGCACAAGTATTATATAATACATATTTTTCTACGGTCGGTAGCCGAACAATTGTTGTTGGCTACGATCGCCGATTTATGGCAGAAGACTTTGCTCGTGCTGTCGCGGATAATGTCACTGCCGTCGGATTTGATGTTTTACTCAGTGAAACTTATGCCCCCACTCCCGCTTTTAGCTGGGCAGCAAAACAACTTAATGCTTTAGGGGCGCTAGTAATTACAGCTAGTCATAACCCTGGTACATATTTAGGTTTAAAAGTCAAGGGATATTTTGGTGGCTCAGTTTCGCCAGAAGTAACAAAAGAAATCGAAACGCTATTGCTAGATGGAGTACCACCAGCCAGTACTCCTGGCAAGGTAGAAAGCTTTAATCCCTGGCCTAGTTATACAGAAGCACTAGAAAAAAAAGTAGATATTGCCAAAATTCGCTCGGCGATCGCCTCTGGTAAATTGACGGTATTTGCTGATGTGATGCACGGGGCGGCGGCTGGTGGATTAGAAAAACTTCTAGGCGATCGCGTCCATGAAATCAACAGCAATCGCGATCCTTTATTTGGTGGCGGTGCGCCGGAACCTTTACCTAAGTATTTATCGCGTTTATTTGAAGTGATCAAAACTCACCGCCAGACAGATAAATCAGGTTTAGCAGTGGGATTGGTATTTGATGGCGACTGCGATCGCATTGCCGCAGTTGATGGTGAAGCTAATTTCTTGAGTTCCCAAATATTAATCCCGATCTTAATTGACCACTTGACCTTAAGGCGGGGCTTTAGTGGTGAAATAGTCAAAACTGTCAGCGGTTCTGATTTAATGCCTCGCGTCGCAGCATTACATAACCTATCAGTTTTTGAGACACCAGTCGGTTACAAATACATCGCTGACAGAATGTTAGCTGCAAAAGTACTGCTAGGTGGTGAAGAGTCGGGAGGAATTGGCTATGGTAGCCATATTCCCGAACGTGATGCCTTGTTGTCAGCATTGTACGTTTTAGAAGCGATCGTCGATTCGGGGTTAGATTTAGGTGATTATTATCGCCAGTTGCAAGAAAAAACAGATTTTATATCAGCATACGATCGCATTGATTTACCCTTAGCAAGTATGGAAGTGCGATCGCGTCTTTTGCAACAACTACAAACTCAACCCTTAACAGAAATTGCCGGGTTAGCAGTAATTGATTGTCAAACAATTGATGGTTACAAATTCCGTCTAGCCGATCAAAGCTGGTTAATGATCCGCTTTAGTGGAACAGAACCAGTCTTACGCCTCTATTGCGAAGCCCCCACACTTGAGCAAGTGCATAAAACTCTTGCTTGGGCGAAACACTGGGCAGAATAAACAATCTTGGGAAAAGGTTAAAGGACGAAAAAACAAACCCTTTTCCCCTTACCTTCTTTTCCATGCCCCATGCCCCATGCCCAATGCCCCATGACAAAACTACTCGTAGTCGCCACAAGCAATCCAGGTAAGTTGCGAGAAATGCAAGCTTACCTCGCAGATTCTGATTGGGAATTAACTCTCAAACCGGAAGAATTAGAAGTTGAAGAAACAGGCGATACCTTTGCTGCTAATGCTTGTCTCAAAGCCTCTCAAATTGCTCAAGCCACAGGAGAATGGGCAATTGCTGATGATTCTGGCTTAGAAGTAGATGCCCTAAATGGTGTACCCGGAGTATATTCTGCACGTTATGCTAACAACAACTCAGAACGCATTGCTAGATTGTTGAGGGAATTAGGTAACGAAGTAAATCGCCAAGCACAATTTGTCTGTGCAGTGGCGATCGCTCGTCCTGATGGTGCGATCGTTTTACAATCTGAAGGTATTTGTCGTGGTGAAATTCTTCATGCACCCCGTGGTAATGGTGGTTTCGGTTATGATCCAATTTTTTATGTTCCAGATAAACAATTGACCTTTGCTGAGATGGGGCGGGAATTGAAGGGGTCAATTAGTCATCGGGGTCAGGCTTTAAAAGCTCTAATTCCTCAACTGAAAACGTTGCTAAGTACTGAATAATACGTTTATTTTAAATAGGGAGAAGAACTAACTTTGTAAACCAGCGTCAAAAATCTCTTGTGCGGTTAAATTCAATTGCGGAAATGTTGGTGACACAATGCGTTCCCCATTTTTAAATAGGCTAACTTGGTATTCGCTTTCCACTAGTTGATAAATCGAAATAGTTGGTTGTTTGGGGTTGCCGATAAACCGTCTTCCACCCAAGCCAAGATAATCGACAATCCAATATTCAAGAATACCAATTTTTTCATAATCGCCAGCTTTATAAAGATAATCATCACGCCAGTTAGTACTGACAACTTCTACTACTAATGGGATTGATTCACCATAACTAACTGTTGATTGATTTTTCCATCTCGGTTCTGTTGCTAAATTAGGACGGTTTAACAAAAGTACATCTAGTGAGTAACCTGTTTCGCTTTCAGGTGGTTTGACTAAAGCTGTTTTGGGTATTCGATAAGGCAAGTTTAAACGGGTATATTCTGTAACTAACTTTTCAACCAAAAAACCAACAATATCTTCATGGTCGCCTAATGGTTGTGACATCTCAACAATGACCCCATTGTGTAATTCATAACGTCCATTATCTGGTTTCCAATTTGCAAATTCTTCAAAAGTTACTACTTTAGGTAAAGCTTGAGTCATATTCCGCTGCCCTCGTTGCGATTGCGTAAGATGCGAAGAATTTCATTAAGGAATATTGTGTGGTTGGCTAGCGTATCTGTATGGCTGAAAAGAGTGTTCTCTTGTTCTAGTTAGAGTAGTCTTAATTCCACTTTGCTAGCTATGGTGTCAAATTAATCGCCGATTATTGGAAAATATATACTAGGTGATTTACGACAAACTTTAGGATTTATATTTCTCCTGGTGATTTTAAATTGGATATTTAATGGCTGTAGTAGTTTTGTTCGATATACGTTTCGAGGTAGTCATAATGACTGCATGATTCAGTGCGTTAGTGCTGGTAGAAAGTTTTGCGAAAATGAGTGCAAATAGCTTATTACTTTAAAACTATTGCAGTGTTCGCTCCTAACTAAGGCGATTGCTTTTTTATGCAGATTTTTAAACAGTTTAGTTTAGCATGAATTATTTTTGCAAGAGGTCTAATAGAAAGCGTTGCTGATTTCAAAGATGAAAATTTACCTGAGCGTTATCATGTTCGATATACTTCATCTTCCTATTCAGCAACGCCAAACTCATTCTTTAGCACGAGCTACACTAACAGTATTCAGTATTTAAACTGCTTCTGTGTTCTTTTCGCCAGTGCGAATCCGCACAACTTGTTCAACAGGTGAGATGAAAATTTTACCATCACCGATTTCCCCTGTACGGGCAGCAGCGATAATTTTATCCACCACCATATCAACTTGACTTTCCTCAACAACGATTTCTACCTTCAGTTTTTGCAGAAACTCAACGGTGTACTCAGAACCGCGATAGCGTTCAGTTTGACCTTTTTGCCGCCCAAACCCCCGGACTTCGGAAACGGTCATCCCGACAATACCAGCGTTAACCAGGGCAATTTTCACTTCATCAAGCTTAAATGGACGGATAATTGCTTCTACTTTTTTCATCTTCTCGACTCCTGACTTCTAATAGGTTCGTTTATCTATCTAACCAGATATGTTGTCTAACAGTTTCACCATTCGCACTATTTCAAATAGATATGTAAAAATTACAACTTTTTTTAAACTATATGCACTCTAAATAAGCAATGTTGACATTAGTTAGAGTGACAATCATTGATTAATTGATTAATCCTTGAGGTTGTAATATATGACAATTGTTTTCTAACAAGCGTTTTTGTATGTGGTTTTCGTGACTCCAAATATAGATAAATTCTATTATTGAGTAAATTTAGGTAAAAGCTAGATACTTGCAGCAACTACGAGGATATCCTCTAGCGACTCTGGTGTTGAAATAAAGGACGCACAATTAAGTACCCAGCACCAAAAGCGGTAAACATAATTAACAAGATAGTAAGAGCTAACCACCAGCCACTAAATTCTTTAACCTCTGTCTGTTTGGGAGGGTAATAGTTGACTTCCTGCTCTTCTATATAGACTGTTTCGGCCATTGGATAATTTATTTCCCCTATAGGTACAGAAAAATCTGAAGCACGGCTTTTGTGGCTTGGCACTTCTGCTGTTACAGAAGGACGGGCAGGAACAACAGGTTGACGCGACCGAGAAACGTGCTGAGGTGGACGTGCTTCAGTTGCTTGATGATTAGCAGAAGTACGTGGAGTTTGGTGATAACTGGATATAGCAGGGGAATCTACTAAGTTTTGCAGGTGTAAAAAAGACTGAACAACTTTAGTAATTTCCTGACGCAGCAGTTGGTTTTCTTGCACTAGTTGTTGATTTTTATTTGTAAGTGCATCTAACCTCGCCTGTGTTGCTTGCAATTCGGCTGCCAATTCTCGGTATACGGAAATGGGAACAGACGGGGGATAGGTGGGAGAGCTTGGTTTTGATGAATTGTGGTGAACAGAACCTGTGGTTGTTCGCATTGGTGACTTGGTATCAAAAATTAAGGTATGAGATTATTTCAAGATGCTATCAAAGATAGTTATCCCGGAAACTAGCCCAAGAATAATAGAAAAATGCTCCCAGAGCAAAGATTTTTTATGGTTAATTATGTAACAAAGAAAAGAAATGTCCTACAGGCCCTTGACCTTTGCCAATATTTATTGAGTCGGTGAGTGCATTTGTAACATATTCTTTTGCCTGTTGTACTGCTGACCACAATTCTTTTCCCATCGCTAGATTAGCAGCGATCGCAGCTGATAATGTACAACCAGTACCGTGGGTATTTTTTGTCTCTACTAACTTTGTTGTCAAGACTTCCAGTTTTTGTCCATCAAACCAAACATCAACACCACGCAAAGTTCCCTGCATTCCCCCACCCTTAACTAAAACAGCCTTCGCCCCTAAGTTCTCGTAAATCACTTGAGCTGCTGCACCCATATCATCTAGAGAATTGATTGGTAAATTGCTGAGAATTTGTGCTTCATAGCGATTGGGCGTGACGATAGTCGCTTGGGGAATCAAAACATCACGCAGAGTCTTCACAGCCTCATCGTCAATTAATTGCGCTCCTGTACGTGATACCATCACTGGGTCAACCACTAAATTGCTGATTTGCAAAGTTTCCACCTGCTGGGCAACAGCAGAGATAATTTCTTGGTTGAGCAACATTCCGGTTTTGGCAGCTTGTACGCCGATATCTTCAATTACAGCTTGAATTTGTGCCACAACTGCCTCTGGAGGTATAGCATCAACCCGCATAACTCCCAAAGTATTTTGTGCCGTAACGCAAGTTATAGCGCTAGTACCGTGGACACAATGAAAAGCAAAGGTGCGTAAATCAGCTTGAATCCCTGCACCACCGCCACTATCTGACCCAGCAATGGTTAAAGCCACAGACACCCTGGATTTTGTTTCAGCGTTCATAGATAAAAAGATTACTGACGAGATTGTAGTTGCTTGGCTAGTGCTGTCAAAGGATTTGGCTGGGGATTTAGCGATCGCTCTTGTGGTACAACAGTTAAATAAGGTTGAAGTTGCGCTTCGTCCACCCAACCAGAGTAATATTTAACGCTGGTTGATTGAGGAGAAAGATTAAGTAACTCTAAATCGCCACGCATAGCATTCCAATTAATAGGAATATTGGGAGAAAGTTCACCAGAACCGATGCCTTGCGGGCCACCACCAACTAAATTCAAAGAAACTTCATCCAATCCTCGCACAAAGCGTTGACCATTCCAATGCCACTCAAAACCAGGCCACTCCACAGCTGGTTTTCCTGGCGGCAAAAAACGCTGCAATTCATAAATACTTGCGCCTCTATCTAGTTTGACTGTGAAACCTTGAGGATATCTCACTTCATAGCGTCCTTTACCTGTCTGGAAGTCAATAAAACTCCACCACAACACTTCTATAGTTTCTTGATTATTACCAGATAAAGAAACAGCAGCAGTTTTGTTAGTCAATCCACTGTAAAGCGGTAGTTTTTTTGATGGTAGTTTAGCCATTGCCGTAAATCGCCAACAAGACCAATTATCAAAATTGTCAGCAGCTTGCCATTTAACTTGACAAACACCGTTAGCTGTACTGACCCACAGGCGATCGTTTTCTAATCTCAGCTTATCAGGAATTGCCCCCACCAAGGGACTATTATGAACATTATAACTAGTCAAAGAACCAGAATTAGGATTTTGGAAATCGGGACGATAAGCAACTAATCCCTTGGCTGGAATGTAAAGATTACCTTCTCCACTAACTTTAGTACCCAGCCAAAAAGTAGGGTTTTTAACATCTCCAGTTATGGCCAAATCAGTAATTTGTGTAAACCCTAGTTCCGGCGGCTGAATTAGGGTAAATTTGTTATTCTGGGGATTATATCTGACAATAGTAGCGATGCCAGTATTACCTTCACCTTGCTCAAAAGCAATTGACCACCAAAGAGAATCGCCATAAACTATAGCAGCTGTAATACGAGGAAAACCGAGTTGATTTCCTGTTGCAGAAAACCCAGCTTTTACTGCTGCTGCTTGTAAGTCTTTGAGAGTATATAAAGTTTTTTGTTGGGTTTCTTTACTATTAGGAGTAATTAACTCAAATACAATTTGATCATTAGTTGGCTCTGGTTCATTCGGTCTGGAAATATTATTGTCACCTAATGAAAACTGCGGTTTTCTCACAACGCGATATTGATAATTTTCACCCTGGAAATCAAGATTTTTGAATTTAGGGTTCACTAATTCTTGCGCGACCTCTGCATAATTATTTGGTGGTTGTAACTTCTTGGGTAGACTTCCTGGTTGTACCGTCCAATTATTATTACTTCGGCAGAAAACAAAATCTTGCTTTAAAGTTTGAAACTTAATCGTATCTACATCTGATGCAATATTGAGGATGTGGAAATTAAATCTGTCATAAAAGTTTTCATTTTTATTAGGGACAGGCAAAGATACGACTGTAGCCTTGGGACAGTTTTCTGCTTGAGGCTTGACAGTATTATTTACCTGCAAAGCAGTGTTGACGCTAGAAACACAAGCATTTAGCAGTAAAGTAATACCGAAAATAGGAATAAATTTTTTCATGGTCAAATATGTTCTTTAACAAGAACATTCGCTCTCTTACTTCATTCAATAAACTACAAAATCTCTAGAGAAAATTCCTAATCTTATTAAGATGTTTTGGAAATACTGGTATATAGTTATTATAACTATGTTTAAAACTGCAATTATCAGCGTAATTGATAAATTTGTTGAGAATATGACTAGTACAGATCACAGTTTTTAAGTATAGCAATCCTCTTAAAAACAGTGAGAGTTACAAACTGCCAAGTATGCCAGGAAAGAAAACGCTCATTTGACAAATAGTTTAAGATTGCTATATTGACTATCAACTATTGATTTTGTTCCGAATGTAAGTTTAGTAATGTATTTTGCAAATATTTACCCCATTGAGCTGCTAAAGGAATTTCTGTAAACGGAACATGTACCGAGTTTGCGGGTTTGGTAAAAAGAAATTCTAACTCAATCGTCCGACCTTTTTCGGGAGGAGTTTCTATTTCTACTGGGTTGCCATCTATCAAAAGTCGGATTTCTTGGATATCAAGTAAAGAAAAGGTTTCTAATTTAATTGGCCCTTTTGGTGTGGGTTTTCCCCAAGTTATATTGTGACCTTTTTGACCCAATACAGCATAAATATCGTATTTAGCTCTCTCAAATTGTTCTGCCCAAGTGCGGTAAGCTTCGACTTTTTGATACTCTTTCGAGCCTTGCCAAGCCAACCAAAAAAATGCTGCTAATAGAGGCAACCACAAAAGACCACGTTCCATCGTTTAAGTCCTGAATCCTGTGTGAAACTTGTGTAACTAAAAGTGCAAAATCCATCAATCAGAGACAGAGATAAGTTATGGTAGTGAGCAAACTGGCAAAAAGCGGTGATGAATTGATATGAGAAGACTTATATTATTGTGCTTGTTTGTCATCGGGTTAATAGCTGCTGTGTTTGGTTTCTGGAATTTTCAAGGACTAGCAGCCAAAGGTGATTTTGAGACAATTGTGCTTGATTTTCGGGAAGATATTCCTACAGAGTCAGTGAAGCGTGATTTACAAGCGATCGCTCAACAATACAACGTTACACCTCAATTAGACAATAAATTTTCAGCGTTAGACAATGTATATATTATCAAAGGCGATCGCCAGCGACTCAAACAACTGAAAAAATCTCAATTTGCTAAACAGACAGAGTTTATCGAACCAAATTATATTTACAACATAATTCCTCAACCGATTGAAGGTGTAGGATTAGGAACAATTTTGCAATCTCCCACTCCCAACAAAGAGAAAGCAAATCCTTCATTAGTTGGCCCTAATGACCAATATTACAGCAAACAGTGGAACCTCCACAAAATCGGCATTGAAGGCGCATGGAGTCAAACTAAAGGCAGCGGCGTGACAGTTGCTGTGATTGACACAGGTATTACTAAAGTGCGCGACTTGCAAGAGACGAAATTCGTCAAAGGCTATGATTTCGTGAACGACCGCGAAACAGCCACCGATGACCACGGACATGGTACTCATGTCGCTGGCACAGTAGCTCAATCTACTAATAATAACTATGGCGTAGCAGGAATTGCTTACGAAGCTAATCTCATGCCGTTGAAGGTACTCAGTGCTTATGGTGGTGGTACTGTTGCCGATATTGCCGAAGCAATTAAATTTGCTGCTGATAATGGCGCAGATGTAATTAATATGAGCTTGGGTGGTGGCGGTGAAAGCCAGTTGATGAAACAAGCAATTGAACATGCTCACAGAAAAGGCGTTGTCATAATTGCTGCTGCTGGAAACGAAAATGCTAATGGGGCAAGTTATCCAGCACGTTATCCTTACGTGATTGGCGTTTCAGCAGTCGGTCCAGACGGAGAGAAAGCATCTTATTCTAACTTTGGTGCTGGTGTTGATATTTCTGCCCCTGGTGGCAGTGAAACTGGTACGATTCTGCAAGAAACCATTGACGAAAACGGCCAAGGAGTATTTTTAGGACTCCAGGGTACTAGCATGGCTTCTCCCCACGTTGCAGGTGTGGCAGCTTTGATTAAAGCAGCTGGCATCAAAGAACCAGATGAAGTTTTAAAAGTTCTCAAGCAGTCAGCACGAGTTATTCAAGATGATGGTTTGAATTATTACGGTGCTGGACACCTGAATGCCGAAGCAGCCGTTAAACTTGCCATCACAGGGCAAATCAGCTTCCAAGATTTCTTCCGCTGGTTACGTGATAACGGCTACATTAACCCTGGCTTTTGGATTGATGGCGGTGTTGTAGCATTGTTACCCAAAGTTTTAATGGTACTGGGTTCATACTTGCTAGCTTGGTTTTTACGAGTTTACTTCCCCTTCACTTGGAGTTGGTCTTTAGCCAGTGGCTTAATTGCTGGTAGTTCTGGGTTATTCTTCCTCAAAGGAATTTATATCTTTGACCTTCCCCAATGGCCTTTCCGAGTTTTAGGAAGTTCCATTCCCGAACTAGGCAACACTTTACAAGGCACTGATGCTTTTAATCCTCTGTTTGCCAGTGTTTTGATTCCCATTGCTTTAGTAGTATTACTTTTGGGTCATCCTCGTTGGAAATGGTTCGCCATCGGTTCTACTCTAGGTATTGCAGCGTGTTTAACAGTAAGTGCAGTGTACGACCCAGAAGTTTGGGGCTTAGGAAGCGGTAACTTAGCCAGATTTTTCTTAATTACTAATGCCTTACTTTGTTATGGACTAGCTCGTTTAGCATTAAAAGATGAAAAAAGGGCATAGGGCATGGGGCATGAGGAAGAGGAATTGGGGCAGGGTGCGGGGTGCAAGGGGGATGAAGAAAAATTATCTATTTCTCCCTGCCCTCTGCTCCCTGCTCCTTGCTCCCCCTGCTCCCCTTGCCTCTCCTACACTACTCCCCCACTTACAATTATGAGCATCACAATTACAGGTACAATTGAACGGCGTGAACTTGGTATGGGCGCTTGGGCGTTAGTCTCAGATGAGGGTGTTACTTACGAAATCCTCAAAGGTGCTGACAAAAATTTACTTAAAGCCGGACAAAAAGCTAAAGTTAAAGGACAGGTGCGTGAAGATATCATGACAACTGCCATGATTGGCCCTGTCCTAGAAGTAAAATCTTTCGATGTAATTAGTTCTGACTAGCTGTGGAATTTAGAACCTCTTGGAGACGGCTTCTAAACTCTCCTTTGGGATGGCCTCCTTTAACTTCACCAATAATCTGAAATTCTCCTTCTGGAGCATCACAGATAATATAAGTAGGCCATCCCATCTCTGATTTATCGGGATACTGGCTCAGCAACACTTGGCGATATTTGCGGTAAGTAGCTGTGTCTTGCATTTTCACATCAATAAATTGCAAACCCAGTTCTTCAGCCACTTTTTGGTCGTAGAAAGACATTTTGTGGCAGATACCGCACTCTTCGGAAGAAAACTTAATGACAGCTAAATTCATCTGGCTCTGCGCCTCTTTTGCATGTAGGCGATACATTTTAGCATTTAGCATGGCTCTTGAGAGCCAATCATATTGTCATAAGTCCAAAATATGGACATTAAGTATTTAGACGTAAAAATTATAGGAAAAAATAAAAAACTTCACGCCACTTGCGGGATCAAGTTTTCGGGCAGGGGGCAGGGGGCAGAGGGAGAAAGAGTTTGAGCTTTATTTACTTTTATTCACATAGTTTGATTTTATTTCACAGATTTACTTATGGAAAATTAATCAAAATCAATGATATGATTAGCGGACTGCGGTGTTTATAAGGTGTAAATCCCATAACAGTTTTTGAGCAATGCCTCCGGCAAGCAGATACTCGGTACAATGCGAAACAATCAATATCTTTAAATAATTAGTGGTTTGGCCAATACTAAGAGTTAAAGCACCTAAATTAATTTCATAGCGCTAAGAGTAACCTAAAAAAACTATCAGTGAAGAGGATAATTGCGAGAGTTCAAAGTAAATTTGTGTCAGCAAAGTGTGACATTAATAGAAATGTATGTTATCTACGCTAGAATATTGTTCTCGACTTGCGCTAGAATATTGCCCTAAGCAACTACCAAGTAGGCAACCTACACAAGCAAAATATTTACCAAAAAAATCCCCTAGAGGGTGTTAAACAACCAGGGGAGTTAATTATCAGGGTGCATCTACCAATTAAATGTTCTAAGATTAAGCGCAATCCTCCGGATTAATCTGTACAAACCGAGGTTGTTTTTTCTAAAAAAAATTCCCCAGTGGTGGCAGCCAACTAGGGAAGTTAGTTATCAGGGTGCATCTACTAATAATTTGTTCTAGGATTAGACAGCATGTTCCGGATAAAATTGTCACAATTAATAGTGCTGTTTACTCAGCACAAAAAAATCCCCCGGTGGTGGCAACCGACTAGGAGAGTTAATTATCAGGGTTACGTTTATCAATAATTGATTTGTTAAAGGCGCAATCAGCATCTTTCGGATAGAATTTTTATCAACGGAGTTGCTGTTTGCCCTAAAAAAATCCCCCAACCAGTGTTAGCCAGTCAGGGGAGTTAGTTATCAGGGTGCATCTACCAATTAAAGATTCACGTCACAATCATCATTTCCCGGACAAATGTTTAATAATTATGGTTGTTGCTAGTTTGCCCTAAAAAAATCCCCCAACCAGTGTTAGCCAGTCAGGGGAGTTAGTTATCAGGGTGCATCTACCAGTTAAATGTTCACGTCACAATCATCATTTCCCGGACAAATATTTAATAATTATGGTTGTTGCCCAATAAACTCAACAAAAAAAATCCCCTAACCAGTGTTAGCCAGTCAGGGGAGTTAGTTATCAGGGTGCATCTACCAGTTAAATGTTCACGTCACAATCATCATTTCCCGGACAAATATTTAATAATTATGGTTGTTGCCCAATAAACTCAACAAAAAAAATCCCCTAACCAGTGTTAGCCAGTCAGGGGAGTTAGTTATCAGGGTGCATCTACCAATTAAATGTTCACGTCACAATCATTGTTTTCCGGACAAATGTTTAATAATTATGGTTGTTGCTGTTTTGCCCTAAAAAAATCCCCCAACCAATGTTAACCAGTCAGGGGAGTTAGTTATCAGGGTGCATCTACCAATTAAATGTTCACGTCACAATCATCATTTTCCGGACAAATGTTTAATAATTATGGTTGTTGCTGTTTTGCCTTAAAAAAATCCCCTAACCAGTGTTAGCCAGTCAGGGGAGTTAGTTATCAGGGTGCATCTACCAATTAAATGTTCACGTCACATCATCATTTTCCGGATTAATGTCTGATAATTATGGTTGTTGCTGTTTTGCCCTAAAAAAATCCCCCAACCAGTGTTAGCCAGTCAGGGGAGTTAGTTATCAGGGTGCATCTACCAATTAAAGATTCACGTCACAATCATCATTTTCCGGACAAATGCTTGATAATTATGGTTGTTGCTGTTTTGCCAATAAAAAAACCCCTAGTGAGTGTTAGCCGACTAGGGGAGTTGAAGATCAAGGTGCATCTACCAATAAATTGTTCTATGCAGATGCTAGCCAATCCGGATAAAGTTGTAGAAGCCTATCAGGTCAAAGAACTTGGTTCAGAAACATTCAGTAACAGGATGCATCTAAGTTATCAGCAGGAGCAAAAAATCGACTTGAAACTTTCGCGTTTCAAACTAGATTTAGGAGGCGAACAGGAGAAGTTGTGACCCAGGAATTTCATGTTTCTGTAACGCCAGTAGGGCAAAATGACTACTTGGTGCGGACGGAACGAGTCGCGCCTGGGGTTCCCTTGGCAGAAGAACTAGTGACGTGGCCTGTAACTGAATGGTTGACCGCAGCTGGGCATTTAATGAATGACCCACTAAAGTCGGTATTGCAGGGAGACATGTTCGCCAGAAACTCTGTTAACTTGGTGGCATTGGGTCAGCAATTTTATAACGCACTGTTTCAAGGCACTCTCAGGGATAGTTGGATTACTGCCCAAGGTATTGCCCAAAATCACCAAGAAGTCCTGCGCCTACGCTTGGGGTTAAAAGACACAAGACTAGCGCGTCTGCCGTGGGAAGTGATGCACGCAGGCGATCGCCCCCTTGCCACTGGCCCTTATGTGGCTTTTTCTCGCTACCAAAGTGGAATTTTAGCGGCTTCTCGTTTCCCATCAAGAAATAACTCAAACACGCCTGAAGAAGGTGGCGTAAAAGTTTTGATGGTACTGGCATCACCCCCAGATCAAGTCCGGTTGGAGTTGCTGAAGCAAGAATCGATGAGATTACAAGCTGAACTGCATCGAAAAATATCCCGAACCGCTGAAGGTGGCGATCGCCTCCCCGAAATTGAACTCACTTTGCTTGATCAACCAGGACGAGAAGAATTAACCCAAGCTTTAGAACAAGGAAGATATCAAGTTCTACACTACTCCGGTCATAGTAGCTTAGGACCAAACGGTGGCGAAATTTATTTAGTTAGTAGCAGAACTGGCTTAACAGAAACTCTCAGCGGAGATGATTTGGCGGGTTTGCTGGTTAATAATAATATCCAAATGGCGGTGTTTAATTCCTGTTGGGGAACATACACAGCTAACTCGGATAGTGTTGGCGATACAGGTGAACGCAACCTTTCAGAAAGTTTGGTAAAACGCGGGATCAGGGGCGTTTTAGCAATGTCAGAACGGATTCCTGATGAAGTAGCACTAACCCTTACACAATTGTTTTACCGCAACCTTAGTCAAGGATATCCTGTAGATTTGTGTGTGAGTCGAGTGCGTCAGGGCTTAATTTCTGCTTATGGTTCTCACCAAATGTATTGGGCTTTACCAATTTTGTATCTCCAGCCAGAGTTTGACGGTTTTCTCTGCCCAGAAATTTCTTTAAATGCAAATACGGAATCGCCGAATAATTATAGGCCGCCTTTACAGATCAATCCCAATATGATGTACTCGGCGATGGCAGAGAATGATGAGATGCATTTACCAATGGAGGATATGATCTCCTCTGGTTTGCCTCATGATCCTTCTGGGTTGGATTGGCTGGGTGAAGAGACTTGGGGCGATCTGGTTGATGAAATTGAGTATGATGATCCCATTTATACAGATGATCCAAGCTATGCAGAAGATTCTGCTTTAGTTTCGGATTTATTTCGCCAGTTGGATAACCAAAAAGCAAATCATCAGCAATTTCCTGGCGATGAGGAACTGGTGCAACAGGCAAGAGAAAATCAACATCAAGGGGAAATTGCTTTTATTAATCAGCAAGCAGGGTTACAAGAAGAAGTGCCAGAAGCCCTAACCGAAACTAACCGAAATTTTGCAGAAAACGAAGAAAATTTACAACTAGCCTCATCGCAACAAGCCACATCAAAACATCTCACCATTCGTCAACGGCAGGCTATTTTGGGCATCGTAGGCGCAAGTGCGATCGCCACAGTGATCGGTTTGGGTTGGTGGTGGCAAAATCGCCAGATGTTAGTATCGTCCGATATACCAGTAATTCCTACACAATCTCAAACCACCCAAAATAATTCTAAAATCAACTTACAAAAAGCTCCTACTGAAATTGTTACCGCTAATGCTACGGAAAAATTGAGCCAAGGAGACTTACAACCTGGGCTGGTAGCTGTCGAAGAACTTCTCAATCGTGGCGCACTTAATGCTGCTCAAACTGCCTTGAATCTGATTCCCCAAAAGCAAGCTAATGAGGCATCTGTCAACTTTTTCAAAGGGCGATTAGCGTGGCAGCTAATTCAAACTGGAGACGACAAATATAGTATTGATGATGCCCGCCGTTATTGGGAAAGTGCTGTTAAGGCTGAACCAGACTCATTTTTGTATAAAAATGCTTTGGGTTTTGCTTACTACGCAGAAGGCAATGTCAATCGAGCCAATGATTCTTGGCTAACGGCGTTGGATTTAGCGCTGAGACAACAAAACGCAACTTCTAACGCAGTAGTATCCTTTAAAGGATCAGTCCCTCAAGATGCTTTAACTTCTTATGCTGGTTTAGCTATTGGGTTGTATAAATCTGCACTGAATCAACCTGCTGCCAAACAAGCACAATATATGAAAGAAGCGATCAAACTACGTCAAATGGTGCTTAAAGATGATCCAGTTAATTTTCAGGTAAATAAATTAAGTAACAATTGGTTGTGGACAGAAAAGGCAATTAGCGACTGGCGATCGCTACTTCAGGAAAAATATCAATAGTCATTCCGTCTTACGAGGTTTTTATGTCAGAAGGAGCAAAATTAGTTGCCATCAACGCATCTGATGCACCGACAAGAACTAAGCCCTCAAACTATCCTAAACCGTTTGCATCGCGTATGGTGGGCAGGAAGAAACACCCACTTAGTCCCGGATTTCTCACAAGTAGTGAAAAATCAATTTACATGACCTGATGTGAGGCATTTTTTTGATACATCATCAATCAAAATTTAGGTGTAGAGATAAATTAAGTATAAAACCGCATTTATAAAGGTAAAATAATCACTATTTTTTTATGGGGAGTAAAATTAAAATGCTCTGCTCATAAAATTAAGCATGACAAAACAAGACTTGAATCTTGAATCAACCTAAGCCCAAAGTATAACTGATTAGAAATAAGTCAAAGGCAATTTAACTTAAAATTAAGCAGTATTAGTCAGCATTCTTAAACGTCTATGAGCAGTAGCAAAGATATTTTTGTATGGGCAAGAACTAGTAATTGCAATTAAAATACAGCGTGTATTTACAGTAATTAAAGCTCCTAACTTCAATAACTTGGTACGAATAGTTCCAACAGTAGCATTTTGTAATTCAGTTTTAGTTAAACATTTTTGGCGCAAAGCATTCATCAAAACGTAAGCTAAAGAAGAAAACCATAAACGTAATTGGTTCCCTGGAAATGTGTGGGTGCTTGTTCTATCACTAAAAAGTTCTAGTTGTTGTTCTTTAAAACGATTTTCCATCTCCCCTCGCTGACAATATTTTTGTTTATATAGTTGACTAGGTGGTACTTTATTGGTAGCAAGAGTTGTTACAACAAAACGAATATTAGTCCCCTTTGCTCCATATTCAACCTTACAAACAACACGACGACTACGACTCCAAGATTCACGAGTTTGATAGTCTAATGACTTATACCAAATTGAGTTATCAATCAAGTCACAAGCAAGCCTTGGAAGCTGTTCATCTGGTTTAAATACTGTTTCCAAAAACGAAACTGCTGTTGATAATTTCTGCTCAAACTCAAGTGAGGCTCTACTTTGAATCGTCGTAGTCATCCCAATTAAACGACTATTTTGCGCTAATCCAAAAACATAATCTAAACCGGGCTGTGATTCACACCACGTCATAATATCGTCCCTAGAATAGGCACTATCTCCACGTACTAGAATCTCAACATTCTTCCATTGTTGACGTATTTGTTTAATGACTCTTTGTAATTCTGATAACGCCCCAAATGCTGGGTCTACATTAGAAGGGCGCAGTTTGGCTGCTAATAGATGTTTTCCACAAAATATATAAAGTGGAGCATAGCAGTATCCTCCATAATAAGTGTTGAAGAAAACTTGCTCCTGCGAACCGTGTACTAAATCATCGGTTACATCTAGATCCAAAATAATTTGCCTTGGTTCTTTGGCGTGAGATTCTAGAAATATTTTGACAAATAAGCTTTCAATTTCTGATGGACAATGCCCAATTTTATGGTAACGGCTGTCTGCTCCTTGTTCCACATCTTCTGGACAATGTTCCAGCCGATTTAATGTACTTTTTCCTGCCAATATTGTTGGTTCATCCTCTATTCCCATTGTTTTTAACACTGCTAGAGCAAACATCGGGTCTTGACGTAATTCCTCGTGGTCATTTAAGTCTTCATATCCCATGACCAACCCGTATATACGTTGTTTAATTAAACTCTCTATTGAATGGTCAACTCGATTTGGTTGACGGTAATCTTGGAAACACTGTGCAAATTTTGATGTGATTTCTAATTTTCTGTCTATTTCCGCAATTAAGCTTAATCCTGCATCCGATGTTACCGTCCCACCCTGAAAATTAACTACAATCGGGTGTGATTTTTCCCCGGAGAATTTGAATTGTTTTGGTGTACGATCTGTGAAAGTCGGGGTCATGCTTTATAACTGCTGAAATGCTTATCCTATATACATTTTCGCAGTTTTTGACCCCCTTTTTTTATCTCTTTGTGAGAAATTCGGGTTTAGTGACCTGTTTGGGATCACGAACTTTGGTGTAAACCTAACACGCCTAGCTCCCCAGGCAATCTCAGCCCTTCGTCACGCTCACAGCAAGCAAGACGAGTTCGTGTATATTTTGGAGGGGCATCCAACGCTATGTACCGATGAAGGTTGTACACAACTCTCCCCAGGTATGTGTGCCGGCTTCAAGGCTGGCACTGGTAACGGCCACCACCTGATTAACGAAACCTCAGAAGATGTTCTTTACCTCGAAATCGGGGATAGAACACCGCAAGACGAAGGCAGCTATCCCGATGACGACCTTATGGCCAATTTAGAGAATGGCTTGTGGAAATTTGTTCACAAAGACGGTACACCGTACTAATTATGACCAAGAGTTAAACTGCGGTGACTAATGCTGCTAATGCACGCATTCTTTTATAGAAATTATACAGAAAAATATCGTGTAGTTTGAAGTGCGATCGCCTCAATAAAAAACGCCTTCCAGAAATGGAAGGCGTTTTTTATTTAGATTTAAAACTTGAGAATTAACCGTTAATAGCAGGTGCAGTTAAAGCAACAGGAGCAACATCACCAGCAGCCAAGTCTAAGGGGAAGTTGTGAGCGTTACGCTCGTGCATTACTTCCATACCCAAGTTAGCGCGGTTGATTACATCAGCCCAGGTAGCGATAACGCGACCTTGAGAGTCAATCACAGACTGGTTGAAATTGAAACCGTTGAGGTTGAAAGCCATTGTGCTTACACCCAACGCTGTGAACCAGATACCAATCACAGGCCAAGCAGCTAGGAAGAAGTGCAGTGAACGGCTGTTGTTGAAAGATGCGTATTGGAAGATGAGACGACCGAAGTAACCGTGAGCAGCGACGATGTTGTAGGTTTCTTCTTCTTGACCGAACTTGTAACCGTAGTTTTGTGACTCGGTTTCGGTTGTTTCACGAACCAAGGAAGATGTTACTAGTGAACCGTGCATTGCAGAGAACAAGGAACCACCGAATACACCAGCTACACCTAGCATGTGGAAGGGGTGCATTAAGATGTTGTGTTCTGCTTGGAAGACAATCATGAAGTTGAAGGTTCCGGAGATACCCAAGGGCATACCGTCAGAGAATGAACCTTGTCCGATGGGATATACCAAGAAGACTGCGGTTGCTGCTGCTACTGGGGCAGAGAAGGCTAGGCAAATCCAAGGACGCATTCCTAAGCGGTAGGATAGTTCCCATTCACGACCTAAGTAGCAGAATACGCCGATTAGGAAGTGGAAGACTATCAATTGGTAAGGGCCACCGTTGTAAAGCCATTCGTCTAAGGATGCTGCTTCCCAAATGGGGTAGAAGTGTAAGCCGATAGCGTTAGAGGAAGGCACAACTGCACCGGAGATGATGTTGTTGCCGTAAATCAAGGAACCTGCTACTGGTTCGCGGATGCCATCGATGTCTACTGGAGGTGCGGCGATGAAGGCGATGATGAAGCAGGTGGTGGCAGCTAGCAAGGCGGGAATCATTAGTACGCCGAACCAACCAATATATATACGGTTGTTGGTGTTGGTGATCCAATTACAGAATTGCTCCCATACGTTGGCGCTGGAGCGCTGTTGTAAGGTTGTAGTCATGTTTTTATGATTGCGATTGTTTTATGTATGTATCAGGCTCTTTGTTTGTGCCTGTTAAAAATACTTTACAATGCTTTACAAAACTTAAGCAAGTAGTTAATGCTTTGTAAAAGTGATAATAAACATTAGTTTTAGTTATGCAAGCTACTTACATCTACTGGTCTATCACTCCGTCACTAAGAGGCTGCGAGATCCTTCAAGAAGTCGGGGATCTTACCAGATGGTGGCATTACGGTATTATTCTTGTGCAGTGATTTTGTCTGGAAAAAAATTCCATCATCTTAAAAGGAGCTTGTCAGAATGTCTACAAAACCTACTCCACGCCTGATTTTGGAGACTTTACTGCCTCATCTCAAAGTAGCAGCAGCTTATGCCCGCTTTCTACAACCAAAGATTGCTGCTTTACCTGCGAAAGAATCAGGAGACAACTTTTTTGCGGCTGCACTAACTGATGCAGATTTAGCAATTCAAAATTTGGTCGAAGTTGTACTACTGGGTACTTTCCCGGAAATTCGCTTTTATGGTGAAGAGTATGAAAGTTCTGGTAATACTAAATATTTTCGTGCTGTCGAACTCGGTTCAACTGATGATTACTTAGTCACTCTTGACCCGATTGATGGCACAAAGTTTTACATGGATGGACATTCTAACTATCAGATTATTCTTAGTATTCTTAATACAGATGACTTTGAAGCAGTACTCGCCATTTCCCCTGCCCAAAACATTTATGATTACGCTTTGCGAGATCAAGGTGCTTTTCAAGGAACGCTGGAGATGGACTTAGATAACTGCAAACCGCTACGGGTAACATCCTCCAAACCTCATGTATTGTTAGGGTGGGGAATGAGTTCAATCGCACCTGCACTAGAAGGACAATATCAAGTAATTGATGTAGTAACAGACTACTCTAGTGATAGACAAATTCCTAACCTCAATGGTATTCTCAGTGGCGACTTGAGTGGAGCAGTTATCAAGTCGGGTAAATTTATTGATGGTGCTGCACTTGCTTTTTTGGCGAGAGAGGCTGGTTGTATTGTTACCACTTTAGACGGCTCAACTCTACCACCACTACATACTTGTAAAGAATACAGTCGGTCTGGGCTGATAGTCGCTACCTCTAAAGAAATTCACCAACATTTGCTGCAAGCGACGCAAAACTCATTTGTTTGACAGCAATAATTTTTTCTACTTTTCCTGAACAAGTAAAACCGATTTTACAGGTCGTTTGACAACATTACCCTGTGAATTAATCTTGCCGTAGAAGGTTTTGCCTTTGTAATATAGGGAGGACGAACTTCCTCCGTCTAAGTTCATTGCTTTTTGGACACCAAGGGTTTTCATGAAATCTGCCAAGGCTGGTAAAGATATCCCAGAATCAGCAGGAGCCGAAGGTTTTTGAGCTACCATTACTAAAACAATCGTTCCGTCATGGGTAATACCTACAGCAGTTCTGGCGTTGAGTTGGTTACTGCCAAGGGCATCTCGTCTATTGTTATGATCTACAAAGCCTTCTTGTACTGATGTCAGTTTTGGTAACAGACTCGGCCCAGCACCGATAGCATCGATTAATTGACAACCTGCGGGTGCTGACTGATTATGTAAAGCAATATCGTAACGGCTAGTTTGCCCACATAAGTAACGGCGGAACTCCGCACGATTGAAAATTTGATTTAGGTAAGGTTTTAATTTGGGATTGTTTACCAACCGTTCGTTTTGCTTGGGGTCAGCCACTATTTGACCGGAGAGGATAATATATGATGTAGATTTTTGGTTGACTGGATCAAAAAAGCCTGCATTTAAGATGGCGATCGCTCGATATTTCTGAGAAAATTCTTCTACAGTAGCTACTTTTTCTGATATTGCCGGAGTCACTAAAAATCGGCGATCGCTAGGAATAAACAGTATATGAGCTATACTCTGGGCTAAAGTGCGCTGCTCGTAGCGAATTTTTTTTGGTAGTGGGGGCTTCTGTGAAGGTACAACAGCATTCATTAATAAAGAACTTTGTCCGTAACCTCCCACAAATAACAGCATCCCCAAACTAATTAACACTCCCCCTAATAGCCAAATTTTTCTCACTTATTTCCTACTCAAATTTGTTTGCAACTTTGATTATATAAAAATGGGGTATTGGGCATGGGGAAGAAGAGGAATTGGGGACAAGGAGAATTGGAGAATTGGGGAAAGAACTGTCCCCTTGTCTCCTTGTCTCCCCTGCTCCCTGCCCCCTTGCTTCTTCTGCCTCTGCCTCTCGTCGCTTAAACTGAAGAAGTCCGGATTTAGATAATCTTTCGTACAGGCAATCTATGACATTGGTGGCTCCCAAGCAGTATAACTTTTTGCCTCGATTTTACCGACTAGCAAGTATTAGTGTGCTTTCTAACATGATGGTTCCTCTAGCAGGTTTGGTTGATATTGCCTTCCTCGGACATTTGGCAGATATCCGTCACCTAGCTGGAGTCATTTTGGCAACCATCCTTTTTGACTACCTTTATCGTGTATTAAAATTTCTGCGTTCAAGTACTAATGCAATTACCGCACAAGCTGTTGGACTTGATGACCCCAAAGCCGTTTTATTGTCAGGATTACGAAGTGGTTTAATTGCCTTGGGAATTGGATTACTTATCTTACTGCTTCAGTATCCACTGCAACAAATTGGATTTACCATCCTCAGTGGTTCTCCAGCGATTGAAAGCTCTGGAGTAGATTACTATTGCGCCCGGATTTGGGGAGCTCCTGCTGTCTTGCTCAACTTTGTGTTGATTGGTTGGTTTCTGGGACGAGAAATGAATAGCGTAGTACTGCTCATCTCGATTATTGGCAACGGTTCTAATGTATTGCTGGACTATTTGATGATTGTCAAATGGGGTTGGGCAAGTATGGGAGCCGGACTGGCAACAGCTCTTAGTCAATATTTAGCACTGGTTACTGGTTTGGTTTGTGTCTGCTTTAGTATCAAATGGCAAACTTTACCAGCTGCTTTGCAAGAGGTTTTTGATTGGGTAGCTCTTAAAGAAGCTGTTGTACTCAAAAGTAATATTTTAATCCGATTTTTGGCTTTGATTTCCACTTATGCCATTTTCACTAATCTCAGTGCGGTAATGGGAACAACTTTCTTAGCAGAAAACGGTTTGCTGCTCCAGATTGCTTTATTGAGTCAGTTCACAGTGCAAGGGGTAGGAATGACAACCCAAACCCTGACCGGAAATTTTCAGGGTAAAGGAACCAGAGAACAGATGTTTCCATTACTTCTTGTTTCGGTACTCACTAGTTTGGTAATTGCTTTGGCTTTCGCCGCCGTGTCTGTTTTATTCCCAGATGTAGTATTCGGATTGTTGACTAATCATACAGAGATTAATCAACATATTAGTGGCTATGTGGTTTGGTTATTGCCTTTGTTAGGGTTTACTGCTATCGCTTTCATGCTGGAAGGATACTTCATTGGCTTAAAAGAGGGTAAAACTTTACGTAACGCCGTTTTAATTGCCTTTGGATTGGGTTTTAGTCCTCTGGCGATCGCCGCATGGTATTTTCACAATAACCACCTTTTGTGGATGTCTCTTGTAATGTACATGGCAATTATTATGGTAGTACTGGGTGTACAACTACCTCGGACGTTGGATAACCAAAACCTGCAAAATCAGGAACTACTTCCAAATCCTTAATTTTTCTTACTTCCAGCTATGACTGAGAACAAAAACTTACAGCCAGGGATGCCTAAGACAAAAAAAAAGGGCAAGTCTCTCCCGCCAAAGCTAATTATCAAGCTGGGTAAGTTTGTTTGGACGACACTTTGGCACACAATGATGTCAAAAATTGCTCCCCGTAATCAATCTGGAGAATACATTCGTCCTAGCAGCCAGTTTAGAAGCTTTATTACAACGCAAGCAGTGGCGGGACGCTATCACCTTTATGTCGGTATGAGTTGTCCTTGGGCGCATCGAACTTTGGTTGTACGCGCACTCAAAGGACTAGAACAAGCAATATCAGTGTCTATTGTCTCTCCTGATGCGACTTCTGGAGGCTGGGTATTTAATGAACCAGAACAAGGTTGCAATACCCTGGCTGAGTTATATGAGCTGGCTAACCCTGGTTATAGCGGGCGTTCTACAGTTCCAGTGTTATGGGACAAACAAACAAACACCATTGTTAATAATGAAAGTGCAGAAATTATTGTGATGTTGAACTCACAATTTAATGAGTTCGCACTCAATCCTACACTGAATCTTTATCCAGAAGAGTTAAAAGAAAAGATTGACTCGTGGAACGATCGCATTTATAAAAATGTCAACAATGGTGTATATCGCTGCGGATTTGCCCAAAGTCAAGCAGCCTACAATCAGGCGTGTGAGGAACTATTCACTACTTTAGATGAGATTGATACCGTACTAGAAACCAATCGCTACTTATGTGGGAACAATGTCACCCTTGCAGATGTGCGTTTGTTCACCACATTGTTTCGATTTGATATTGCATATTATGGTTTGTTTAAATGCAACCGCCGCAGAATCAAAGATTATCAGAATTTGGGAGCTTATCTGCGTGATATGTATCAGTTAAAAGGCGTTGCAGATACTTGTGACTTAGAAAGCGTCAAGTACGATTACTATGGCAGTCTTTTTCCATTAAATCCAGGTGGTATTATTCCTGCCGGGCCTGACATCACATATCTATTAGAGCCACATGGTCGTGCTTAAATAGCTGATAGGGCTTTTAAGAAGGCATTATTAGCATTCCCTGGGCATAAATATCAATGTTGTATAGACTACATTCCTGGCGGACTATCTGGCGGCAAATATATCTATCCTCTGTATTTCCTTATGTCAGTTTGTTAATTTGGACACTGCCGTTATTGCTATTTAGTTCTGGACAGAATAGCTTGATGGCACACGATGAAGGGCTGTACGCTTGGCGGGCGCGCCAAATGTTCGACTCTGGCGACTGGATAGCTCCTTGGGGTAATGTTCATCATAAAACCCCTGGCCCTTATTGGTTGATTGCTATTGCTTACAAGCTATTTGGTATTAGTGAAAACAGTGTGCGAATTACTAGCATAATTGCTGGTATTTTTAGCTTATTACTGGTATATGAAATCGGCAAAATTATACTGAGTAAAAAGTTAGGTTGGCTAGCTGCGGCGATTTTGAGTGTAGAGTTTCTCTGGCTGCAATATTGTCGCTTAGGCACACCTGATGTACCAATGATTTTTTTGATACTTTTAGCTATTTGGTCTTTAATCAAAGCTGAACTAAATTTTAAATATCGCTATTTGTGGAGTTTTATTGCTGGTTTAAGTTTGAGTTTAGGCTTTTTAGTCAGAAGCTTTATGATTTTTTTGCCGATGATGGCTTTATTACCTTATTTAATTGGTGAACATCGCCGTCATCGTCATCTTGCTAACCCCATGTTGTATGTAGGATTTGCAATTGGATTAATTCCTACTTTGGGTTGGCTGTGGTTCAATTGGCTACGTTTTGGAAATGCTAGTTTTGCAGAATTATTCAGGTTTGTTTTTCAATTGGGTACTCATGAACGTGGCGGCAATGGCATAATATTCTATTTTTGGAATGTACCAGCTAAATCTTTCCCTTGGTCTTTGTTGAGTATTTTAGGTTTAGTTTTAGTATTTCGCCATCCCATTCCTCGTTACCATTTGCTATTAGCCGGCTTTCCGCTAGTGCTATTTGCTGAACTGAGTATTTTTTCTACGCGCCTGTCTCACTATAGTCTTAGTCTTTATCCGTTTATCGCTTTTTTGGCTGCGGTTGGTTTAGATTGGTTAAGCAAAATTTACCAAAGAGGAATTACAAAAAATATTCCCCGTAATCTTAGTTATGCCTTTGGTGTATTGGGTGTTTTACTTTTGCTAGCAGGTATAGGTGTTTTTGTTTGGGGTGATGCTAAAATTCGTGACTATGCAATTCTGGGCTTGATTGTGGGATTGAGTTGGTTAATTTTACCTGCGGTATGGATTGCTCGTTACCACTTGGGGATGAAGTTTTTTACAGCAAGATATTGGGTGGCTGGTTGGCTAATTCCCTGTTGGCTGGCTTTGGCTATAGCTGGTAATTTAGGCTTATTAGGTAATTATAATTCTGATGTTAAGACGTTTATTCAAAAACCTGCGATCGCCTCAATTGTGCAAACTCATCCTATCTACTTTGTACAAGTCGGTGGAAAAACTGCTGTGTTGCTCAATTTTTATACTCCTGTTCATGGTAAAAAAGTAGACTCTATTTCTCAAGTTCCTGTCTTAAGCTATGCTTGGGTTTCTCCAGAAGAGGCGGCTAAATTATCAATACCTTACCGCGTTCTTGGTACTGTGCAGAAACATTTATTGATTCAAGTTATGTGAGTTTGGGCATGGGGCATGGGGCGTGGGGCATGGGGCATCCCTTCTCTACGAGACGCTGCGCGAACGGCTGCGCTCAGGGCAAGTGGGCATGGGGCAAAAAATCTCAAGTTTGTCTTTCTTGCTAATATGCAGCAATTTCGCTAGGATCAATATTACGTATGCTAAATAATTAGTTAAATGATTGCTCAATCAGATCATTCATCAGGTTTAGAATCGTGGCAGCAAAATCTAGCGCCATATAATTTGGGCTACAGAATCAAATTGCTCTCACAATTGCTCACTCGCAAGTTTACAGAGAGGCTAGAACCCTTTGGACTAACTCCATTTCACTGGCTAGTACTATGTTGTCTGTGGCAAGAAGATGGTTTACCAACTTCTTGTATTGGAGACAAACTCCAGCAAGTCGGAGGAACTTTAACAGGTGTTCTAGATCGGATGGAAGAACGCGGTTTAGTACGTCGAGAACGCGATTCACACGATCGCCGGATCTGGCGAATATGGTTAACTGATGCTGGTAAAGAACTAGAAGCAGTTTTGCCCCCAATTGCCGCCCAAATGCGCGATGCCGCAATGGATGGTATTTCTGCTGCTGATCGTGAACTTTTTTCGCAACTTCTCAATCAGGCGATCGCTAACCTTTCCTAAGACTATGCCATAATCACTCCATTGGGTGAAGTATTGTTGAGATGCTTTTGTAAGAATAATACGTATATAAAATAAACGATATATAAAAGACCATAAGCAAATATTAATTACTCTAATTAAATTTCTAATCAGGAATTGGGAATGTCTACAAAAAAATGTTCATGGAAAGTTAAGTAATACCAACTTGCCTTAAAAAAAAATTCTGCTTTAATAACATCTCTCCACTTAGTAGTCTATCGCAGCAACTTTGCAAAGTTAATGTGAAAAAGTCCAGTTCTTTTCTTCCCCTGCTTCCCCTGCTTCCCCTACCTGCCTCCACCTGTCATTTTTGGGTTGACAGAGTACTAGGGGGGGTTGTAGCTACGTCGAAATGATATCTATAAAAGCATTACTGGTATAAAGTAAACCTTACATGAACAGACAAGCTATCCAGAAAGAATCGCTACTACCAGCATTAAGATCAAGAAACTACCGTTTGTTTTTTGTTGGACAAGGTATTTCCTTAATCGGGACATGGATGACACAACTGGCTACAATTTGGTTAGTTTATAACTTGACAAATTCCCCATTTATGTTGGGTGTTGTGGGATTTACCAGTCAAATTCCTAATTTCTTTTTAGCTCCCTTCGGCGGAGTATTTGTAGATCGTTTTTCTCGATATCGTACTTTAATTGGCACGCAAGTACTAGCCATGATTCAGTCGCTAACTTTAGCAGTGTTAGCGTTGAGTGGAGTCATTCAAATTTGGCACATCATAGCTTTAAGCTTATTTCAAGGATTTATTAACGCTGTAGATTCACCTGCACGGCAAGCATTTGTACCAGAATTAATTGAGCGCAGAGAAGATTTAGCTAATGCGATCGCTATTAATTCTACGATGATTAATGGGGCGCGATTAATTGGCCCAGCGATTGGGGGTTTACTTATCGCTAGTGTCGGAACTGCTTACTGTTTTTTAATTGATGGTTTGAGTTACATTGCCGTGATTACTTGTTTATTGGCAATGAAAATTCAACCTTGGAAATTTGCAGCCACTCAGGGTAATCCCTGGCAAAAAGTCAAAGAAGGATTTGTATATGCCTTTAGCTTTCCGCCAATTCGCGCCATCTTACTGCTATCATCTTTAGTGAGTTTGATGGGACTACAAAATACGATTCTTGTACCAGTTGTTGCAGAAGAAATTCTCAAAGGAGATGCAAAAACTCTGGGATTTTTAATGGCAGCATCAGGAGTTGGAGCTTTATCAGGTGGTATTTATCTAGCTACACGGCGAACAATCTTAGGAATTGGTAAGTTGATTAGTTTAGCACCAGCTATTTTAGGAATTGGTTTAATTGCTTTTGCTTTATCTCGATTTTTACCTTTTTCATTATTTACAATGCTGTTTGTAGGTTTAGGAACAATTCTTCAAATTGCCGCTAGTAATACCTTTTTACAAACAATTGTTGAGGAAGATAAACGTGGAAGATTGATGAGCTTGTATACAATGGCATTTTTGGGAATGATGCCCGTGGGTAATTTATTAGGAGGAATATTAGCAAGTCACATTGGGGCTGCTAATACTTTAATTATTGACGGAGTAGCTTGTTTAATCGGATCTATAATTTTTAGTAGACAGTTGCCTAATTTAAAACAAATGGTTCTACCAATTTATGAACAAAAAGGAATATTAATCACCAGAAAAACTTAAAATAATTATTATATTGATCAGTAAAATTTAGCTCTAATACCATTTTTTTGTGAAGCTGCGCCCAACTCTTTTAAACTCTTATCTTGACGTTCTTGGCGGTAGCTTGCGGCAAGCCGCTTTGCGTCTACGTTTTTAACGTGAGACTCCAACCGAAACAGAGGCGCACGTATTTATAAAGCGCATCTTTATACAGAATTATTACTACTACGAACTTATCAAGTGTTACAGGTTAACATTTAAGTAGTAGGTACGGGAAATAAGGAAAAAGAAATGCTGTTTTCCCTATTTCCCAATCATTGCAAAATCTCTATTGCAACTTACTTAAAATCATACTGACATCAACAGCTAACTTTTGACCCAACTTCAGTAATTGATTGCACTGATTACTATCTTCTTCATTAGCAACACTAGTCAGACACAAAGGCATAATTTGACTATGCAGACAGCTAAAGTATAGCTCTTGCGATCGCTCTAGGGAGATACCAACATTTAGCTGATACCCAACATCAATAAATCGTTCAAATAGTTGGATATCTGCATGAAAACTACCATTAGCGTCATGCAACAATTGCCAAAGCGATCGCGCAATTAATTGTTCTAACATTTGCTTGGCTTCGGGAACATTCAGCCGACAACGCAGATGTTTGGCCTCAGTGGCGATCGCTTCTAATTCTACAATATGATTCCAACACAATTGAGGTTCAGTGATATCTTGCTCTAGCGATCGCAATGTCATCATACAGCGATAACCCAAAGCAATTTCTGCTGCCACCTGCAACTCTTGGGGTACTTCTAGTCCATCGCGGTGAAACGCCATCAGTACGCCATAATTTTCTCTATATGCCTGGGTATATAATTGGTCTAACCGTGTCAAGGTTTCTTGACTAATTAACCGCATAATTCGATGGCGTTCTTCAGTAAAGAGATTCTGCAAACTAAAAGCTTCTTCTCCAAATAGCTGCGTCATTACCAAGATAGAGTGAGCTGCACTCGCTTGTTGCAGCGCCTCAAACAGCTTTTCTTTGAGTTGGGTGTAGTCACGTCGTCCCATAAATTGTTGAATGCAACAGTGAAAATCCCAGCCTCCCAAATGGAGAACGGCAAACACTAAATGTTCGCTTTCCCAAGTAATTTCTGACACCATTTTTAAGTGTCCTACAACCAAAGTTAGCGATCCCATGCGTTGTAGCTGGTAATCTAACTCATTGGCAGTGTAGCAATAAACTCGCTTTTGGTAAGGCTGAGGATTTTGACTAGTAGCATTTTCTCTAGAGATGAAATTGCGCGTTTCTGCTGGCTGATAATTACTAAACAGTGAAGTAATAGCGTAATGCGCTGCAACTTGTTTAAAGCCTATCTGAGCAGTTAGTACCAATTGGCGATAAATTTCCGCACCATGCTGGAAACTCTCAACATTACTAGGGGCTAAACCCAAATGTTTGAGGAAACCTTTTTCTAGTTGTACACCCGCCACATCTCCGGCTAATTCTAAAGCACGGGCGGCGTAACGCAGAATCTGCGTTCCCTCTGGACGAGAAATTTCTTCAAAAAACCATCCGCAGCTAGTGAACATTAATAAAGCGTGACGCTGCATTTCTAATAAGCGCAGAGCGTCTACTTGTTCGGCTGCTGTGAGTTTGTGGGTTTGATGACAAGACAGGAAACGGCTAACATTGTCAGTAGAGCGATCGCGCAATACTTGAATATATTCGTCTCTTGCTTGCCAGGGATCATTAAAAAGTTGTTTGCCACATTCTTCATACACTTCTATTAATTGATCCCGCAGCCAGTTTAAAGCATCTCGTAGAGGTCGCCGCCATTTTTGATGCCATACACCGCCTTCACCACCACAACCACAATCATCTTGCCATCTATCTACACCGTGAGCGCAACTCCAGGCTGTAACTGACTTTAATTCTACTTCCCAAGTAGGAGGATTAAGGCTGAGGTAGTGGGCAAAGTTTGTCACCGTCCAACCATGCTGGGGAAACTCATTAATAAAAGCGTAGGCTAAAGTTTTTTCAGTTCCTTTCTTGTGGTGTCCAAAGGTTTCGCCATCTGTAGCCACAGAAATTAATTGTGCTGGACGATGATCCCCGCGCACAGCCGAACCAATACGTCCAGCGAAGTGATGAGAGTTATAAACAACATCACTAAAACCCATGTCTCTTGAAATCGGACCATCGTAGAAGAAGATATCGATGTAAGGACGGGAGTCATCATCACTTCCATTTCCTTCATTGATGGTGCTGAGGGGTGAAGATGAATTGCTGAGTGTAGGCTTTAGATAACAGCGATAAGGACGTGTGGGATCAATTTGACTGCCACCAACTTCATGCCATTCCGGTTGAGAATGATCTGGGGTAGGTAGGAGACGACAACGCTTGGCTTGAGATGGTGCAAGGATAATAAAGCGAATCCCTTCAGTAACTAAAGCTTCTAGAGTGGCATAGTCTACGCCAGCTTCAGCTAACCATATACCTGCGGGATCACGTCCAAAGCGAGAACGGAAATCTTCTTTACCCCAGCGAATTTGGGTATATTTATCACGCTCGTTAGCTAGGGGCATGATGATGTGATTATATACTTGCGCGATCGCGTTGCCGTGACCTTGCAAACGCTGACAACTTTTGGTGTCTGCTTCAATAATCCGCTGATAAACTTCCATATCATGGCGCTCTAGCCATGACATCAGCGTTGGGCCAATATTAAAGCTGAAATACTCGTAATTATTCACGATCCCCACTACCTCGCCTCGGTCATTTAAGACTCTGGCAAAGGCATTGGGACGATAACATTCCGAGTGGATGCGCTCATTCCAATCATGGAAAGGTGCAGCACCGGGTTGGCGTTCAATCGCGTCGAGATAAGGATTTTCCCGTGGTGGCTGGTAAAAGTGTCCATGTACCGTTACATAAACACCATTCGCTTGGTTCACGGGATCGCTTTGGTGAGTATCTTTATCAGTATCAATTAAATTTGATGTAAATGTTGAGCCAGAACTAGCTGGCATTTCAGCAGCAGAAGTCATGTATATTTATCCAAAACAAAAAACTTGTATTTGTGCCGAAAACATTGTATTTAAACCTTTCTACAGAGGTTTGAACCCAAATTCCGGTATATATGAAAACTATGTGTATAGAATATCAAATCTCCGAGAAAGCTGCCTTACTAGAGTGGGAAATCTGCGTTATCGCACAGCGCTTTCCTACAGGCTCGAAATCATCAGCCATTGACTAAACACCTCAATTAGGGGTTTTCTCTTTGGCAGTGTCAATAAAAATTTAATTGTCTTTATAATACATTAAATTCGATTATTGAGATCAAATTTCGGCTATAACTGACATTTTTGCTAAGAAAGATTGCAAAAGCTCCATAAATTGCAATTTTGTTTTACACATCTCGTACAAGTGAACAGTATAATCTCTCGATGGATTCATGGACAGTTGAGAGTATCCTAGAGTCTGGTTGTAAACCCCTCAAATATCCTAATAGATCACAGACATCTGTGAATGGTACTCTCAAATTAAGGTAGCAAATGTCCGGTAAAAATGCTCTTTTTCTAGTTTTCTTACTGTTTATCCCAGTTTCTTTAGTAGCCCACTTTTTGCAGTGGGGAGACTTAATAGTTTTTATCACAGCTGGTTTAGCAATTCTGCCCTTAGCAGCCTGGATGGGTACAGCCACAGAAGAAATTGCTGTAGTAGTTGGGCCAACATTGGGAGGATTATTAAACGCCACCTTTGGCAATGCAACAGAACTGATTATAGCTTTAATTGCCCTGAATGCGGGGCTAGTTAATGTCGTCAAAGCCAGTATCACCGGATCAATTATCAGTAACTTATTACTGGTGATGGGTTTTTCTATGCTGTTAGGCGGACTGCGCTACAAAGAACAGACATTTCAGTCGATTGTGGCGCGAGTAAATGCTTCGTCGATGAATTTGGCGGTAATTGCTATGTTGCTACCAACGGCGGTAAATTACACCTCCATTGGAATTAACGAAAAAACTCTGCAAAATTTATCTCTTGCCGTTGCAGTCGTGCTAATTGTAGTCTACGTTCTCACACTGCTATTTTCGATGAAAACTCACGCCTATTTATATGATGTGGGTGTAGCAGAAATTGAAGCAGAAGAAACGCCTCATACCAAACCCAATATTTGGCTGTGGAGTGGTGTGCTGTTAGGATGCACCTTATTAGTGGCACTAGAATCTGAATTATTGGTCGATACTTTAGAATTGGCTACGTCCCAGCTAGGTTTAACATCGCTGTTTACAGGGGTAATCTTAGTTCCCATTGTCGGTAACGCCGCTGAACACGCTACAGCCGTAAGTGTAGCCATGAAAGATAAGATGGATCTTTCTGTATCCGTGGCAGTGGGATCAAGTTTGCAGATAGCTTTATTTGTTGCTCCTGTTTTAGTAATCGCAGGATGGATAATGGGTCAACCAATGGATTTGGATTTTAACCCTTTTGAATTAGTGGCTGTGACTGTATCAGTATTGATTGCCAATAGCATTAGTTCAGATGGTAAATCCAATTGGTTAGAAGGCACTTTACTATTAGCCGCCTACATTGTACTGGGTTTTGCTTTTTACTTTCATCCAGTCATCGAAGGTATTGGGTAGTATAGCAGCGATCGCTTTTTAGTTTAATAGAGAGCGATCGCTTTCTGCTCAAGCTTGAGTAATCAAATGAAATGGCAAATTGGAAATACAAAAATCTTACCTATAGATATACTGCTTAAGGTAGAATAAATTTTCTCTAATCTAGAGTTTATTGTTGACAGGATAAATACAGAAAGCAGGACAACAAGTGGATCATTTATCCACTCTTTCAGCAATCACTGATGATTGTCATCAAATGGTGGCAATTTATTGATTTGTCAATACACACCATTCCGGAATTACGGCAATTTTTTTGTCAAAGGAAATATGGGTGTTAGTAACATCAAATGCAATGAATGATATTGTCCTGCTGATGACAGGTGTGTTGATCGCAAAACAACCATCTCCCTCCAATTTACTCAATCAGCCTGTGATTCAGCTAGATGATGGCCTGCAAAAGCCCCCAAAGAGTCACTTATATCAGGTATATCAGGTTCCAACTTCTAAAATTGCGCCACCTGAATTTATACAATCAGCTGAAAATTTCCCAGCTAATCGATTAGCGATTAAGCCTGAGTATTCCAAAACTCTAATGAGTAAGACAGATAAAAATCTTGTCAAAGACTTATATAGCTTAACTGAGTTCCAACATTTCCAGCCTGTAAAGGTGAAGTTTCCTAGTGAACAACGCCTAATAGCTCAACAAAGTCGTGACAAAATCGTTGTTACAAAATTTCAAGGGATACGTTTTTCTAATAAACAACGTTTAATAGCTCAACAAATTGATGACGACATTGTTGTTGCCAAAAATCCCAGGTTTAGTAATCCTACTGTACCAACTCTACGTTTTAATAGTTCAGGTCTTGCTGTCAGAATATTGCAACGGTTATTAGTTGCTAACGGTTATGCTATTCGAGTTGATGGAGTATTTGGGGCGCTAACAGAGACTGCTGTTAAGGCATTTCAAAACCAGCAAAATTTGGCTGTAGATGGCATAGTAGGGCCGAGAACTTGGCATTCTTTGACAAGATAGTAACTTTATGGGTATGGGACATGGGAAAGAGGCAGAGGGGCAGGGAGCAGGGAGACAAGGAGAGAAGTGCGGTCTTGGGGTCTCACGCCAGTCGCCTCAAGTCGGGAAACCCGCCCACGGCGCTGGCTCCCCAAGTGGAGCAACTTTGGGAGAAAGAGGTAATTTTTCTTCATCCCCCGGTCACTGAGCGATTTGTACTGAGTTTAGCCTGAGCGTAGCCGAAGGGCGTAGTCGAAGTAAGCCGAAGTAAGTCGAAGTGCTGCTCCCTGCTCCCTTACCTCTTTTTGATTACCGATACTGATGTTGTTCTAAGAGTTTTTTAGCTGTGGGTTTGTAAATTAAATAGAACAACGACTCAATGTAACGCAACAAATCTTCTCGATTTTCTTTTGAGGTAAAGTTCCAAAAGCCATAAATCCGCGCTAAGGATAGCAGCTTGCTTGTATGAATTTTCCAAGTGTATGTGCTGTAAACCCGGTCAATTGCTTTACGAGAAACTTCTTCCCAATATTGAGGACTATGCTCACATTTTGTGACAAATTCCAAAATTTTGGCGGCTGTTTCCTCTAAATTAGTTGGGTTAATGTAGAAGCCATTCACTTTATTCTGAATAATTTCTAATGGCCCACCAAATTGGGTAGCAAAAGTTGGTAATCCCGAAATCATCGCTTCTAAAATTGTCAAACCAAAAGCTTCAAATAAAGCTGGTTGGACAAATACACCTTTATGATCGGCTATAACTCGGTAAATTTCTCCAGAATCATTTTTTGAAAGACGCACACCTAGCCAACGAATCTTACCGTGGAGATTGTATTCGTCAATGATGTGGTAGAGTCTAATAATTTCGTCACGTTCTTCGTTGTCGCCTGATTCTTCTACGCGCAACTTACCAGCTACTAAAATTAAGTTGCAATGTTCTTGCAATTCTTGACTTTGACCAAAGCATTCTGCTAAACCTGTGAGGTTTTTAATTCGGTCGAGACGCGCCATTGAAAAGATCGGTCGCTTGTTGGGATCATCAAGTTTGCCAAAGATTTGCGAGGGATCTTCAAGAGTAAAGAGGATTTCCGCCAAGCGATCGCGATCTTCTTGAACTCGGTCTTCAGTCCGCGTGTAAGGAAAATAAGCATTTTCGTTGACCCCAGGTGGTACAACGTTAAATTTGGGGCTAAATAGTTCAACTCCATTCACCACATGATACAAATCCGGCATAGTGAAGCACTTGTATGACTCGTACTGTCCTACACTATCGGGTGTCCCAACAATTTCTTGATAAGTGCTGCTAATGACAAAATTGGCAGCATTCATGGCAATTAAATCAGCGGTGAATTGCAGAGAAAAATGATATTTATCTTCTAAATCTTGCCAGTAGAGGTTACTGAAAAGATATTTAGATTTTTCTAAAGCGTGGGCAACATTACACTGAGTAACTTTCATCCGCCGCGCCAGCAAAAACGCTACTAAATTACCATCAGAATAATTACCTACGATTAAGTCAGGTGTACCGTGAAATTCTGCTAGTAGTTCTTTTTGGGAATCAATCGCGAAAGTTTCTAGGTAAGGCCAAAACTCAAACCGGGAAATCCAGTTTTGAGTCATGTTGGGATTGAAATCTCGCAGAGGAACTCGCAAGATCCAGGCATTTTCTGTACCGTGGACTTTTTCTAGTCGTTGATTGCAAAGTGTGCCATCGCTGTTAGGAATCAGGCGGGTGAGAATAATCACCTTGGGCTGGACATTCAATCCCTCTAACCCAGCGAGGATAATATCTTCTTGTAGTTGCTTTTCTAAATTTTTGGCTTGGTCGAGAACATAAACTACTTGACCACCAGTATCAGGACGACCCAAAACTCCCTCTTGGCCAAACCAACCGTGGGCGGAGACTAAAACGATCCTAAAAATCATCGGGACGCGAGAAATAAAGGCTTCTAGCGTCTGAGGATCAGGAGAATCGATTAATTCATCTAGAATATTCAGCGTATCTTGGACACGCCCAGCGGTATTACCCCAACCCGGTTCAAAACCCATCATTTGCAGTTGAAAGCGGAATTGTTCGTAGGGTTCATCTTCGGGGCGATCGCTAACAAAACCTATGGCTTTTTTAACTTGCAAAGAAAGTTGCTGCTGTGTTTGAATGCGATCATTGATCAACAGTTGGAAACCGTTGTAATGGTGTAGACGCAAGAAATTTAATAAGCTTTCTAGCCATTGTTTAGCGTCTTGAAAAAGTTTGCTGGACAGATAACGGTTGAGGAACTGTACCCCTTTACCGATATTTTTCGGGTCGCGGATTGTTGGGGTGTAGTCATAAAATGGACCAAAATCTAGTTCTAGCAGATCACCTTCTTGGGGTTGAAATTTGTTCACCAAGCGATCGCGCAGATCCAGCAGTTCTTCTGTTGTCATTGGTTCAATATCTAAGTCTGCTGTCAGCCGATACACTTCTTGACTAGCAATCTTAGGACGAATGATGAAACAAAGGTTTGAGTCTTCTTGAATAATTTCTTGAGTGTAATAAATTAATTTGCCCAGATGAGAAGAAGTATAAAAGTTGTCTGGCTTCTCAGACTTAGAGCAATATTCACCAAATACATTCAATATATCGTTCCGCAGCAAGTAATTTTGGTCATGCTGGCGTAATTGACTCATGAAAGAACGCAAATCACTTTTTTCTTCGCTATCCAGTATTGCTTGGATCAATTCAGACATGTGTACCCCTAAAAATGATTTCGTATTTTTGACTTAATCAGGCATAATTAAGTGCCTACCTTTTTGTCTGAGCGCATATAGGCACGAATAAACATAAGATAAACTGCTATCTTGGTTTCCCTCAGGCAGCAGTTTTCTATAAGGCGTTTAAATTCGTGTTACTCTCTTACCTTAAGATACTAAGATACTAATAATATCTATTACTCAGTATTTTTTGACTCTAACCAAAGGCGTACAATTTACTATGCTTTTGGAAGATAAAATGTTTATAGTAATTTTCTCATAAAGGTTTCAAATTAATTTGTTTTTTTCTAAAATAGTATTTATTAACATAATTAATAATTGTTCTTATTAAAAAAAATTATGTTTAATAAAAGTAAAACTGATTATTTAGGAATCTCTCATTAAAAAATTGTTTTATTTACATTTGCATAATTCAATTAATATAGGCCAGTTGCCTTCAAACTTGTTCAGTTCTTTTTGAACATGATTTTGAAATCCTAATAATCCCTTATGTTGTTTCCAATGTAGTTGGAAATCTTCTTTCTTTTCTAAATTCATTACTTTCCCATCTGGAGGAAAGTTAATCGGATAACCAAATATTTCTTCATAAGTAGGCAGTTTGTCCCAATTATTTGTTATCCAAATTACTTGGACTAAACGACAACAACTAAACTCAGAATTAAAGCCATGATCGTAAAGAACATTATTTAAAAGTTTAACAATATGTGTGACTCTAGCGCGTTGTCTTAAAATTATCAATTCACCTTCTTTAGGCTTATACGCATTTTCTTTAGATGTATTTTTCCAATTTAAAAGAAAAATTTTAGAATTAGAATCGAAATCATAAGCCCAATATTTGCCACGACTTTGATGATTTACATTTTTGCTCCACTTTAAACCTGTTAAATCAATTATCATTATCTTTGCCCTATCTGATAAATCTAATTTTAGATTGCCCTGAAGTAGTGCAAAAATAACAACTTATTTTATAGAGATAATTTTAACAACGCTGCAATTTAGTTAAAAATACCACAATTTCATCCATTGCTTGCCGCACTAAACTTGCAGGCTGATCAGATTGATTTACCATCATACTAAAAACTAATGGTTCATATTGAGGTGTATTCACATATCCAGAAAGAGAAATTACACCATTCATTGAGCCTGTTTTTGCTTGTACTGTTCCCACAGCAGTTGTGTTCAAAAAACGGTTTTTCAATGTACCGCTGACACCTGCAACAGGTAAAGAAGCACGAAAAACTTCTGCTTGTGGTGATTGCGCCATTAACTGTAAAACTTGCACTAAAGCTTCTGGACTAATTAAGTTTTTGCGGGATAAACCAGAACCATCTACTAAAACATAACTTGTAGGATTAATTCCCATTTGGGTTAAAGTAGTTTTCAAAACTTTTAACCCGGCATCAGCAGTAGTTTGGTTTTTTTCTAGTGGTTGTTTGATAGCTAAAGTTCTCAGTAAAGCCTCAGCATATAAATTATTACTATTTACATTTGTTTCAACCAATAATTCAGATAATGGTGGAGATTCCACGGCTGCTATTTCTTGTACATTCTTACCACCAGTAGCGCTGAACATTCTTGTTACAGAAATTCCTTCTATTGACAAACTTTGACGGAAGTGCCGTAAAAAGTGTTCAATAGGATCAAAAACAGCGATCGCAGTGATATCAGGCTGAGAATCCACAGGCAATTGACCTTGAATCTTTAGTGTAGCTCCTTTTAAATCACGACTGACTTCAACTGATCCTGGTGTATCTGTTTGCGTAGTTACAGAGTTATTTTCAATTTGCCAGCGATATGCTTCTGTAGGTTCCGTCCACCGCAGTCGTAATGGCTTTCCTATAGTTTGAGGTAGCAACGACAATACAGCAGCATTTTCATTCAAAATTAAGCTGTTGACTGGTGCGCCATAATAAGCTTGTACATCTTCCCATTGCCAACTAGAATTAATAATTTCTCCTTGAAAATAACTATCATCGGCAATCAACTGTTGAATTTGACTAACACCAAGCTTGCGTAATTGCTTGGCTAATTCTGTTAATTGAGCAGTTTTAAGGCTAGGATCTCCCCTACCCACAACACGCAAAATGCCTTCACCATCTTGATAAATAGAGGTGCGAATCCGAAAATTTGCGCCTAGTTGCTGTAATGCTGCTGCTGTTGTGAGCAACTTGGCATTAGAAGCTGGAGTAAAATATTTTTCAGCATCCCGACTATAAAGAGTTTGAGCAGATGATAGCGGCTTGACAAGAACACCCCAACGCATCCGACTGAATTGAGGACGATTAATTAACACATCCACCACTGGCTTTAGTTGGTTAGGACAAATTGATTTAGTTGAGTTTGTCGGTATAACAGGAGTTTGTGCTTTAACACCTGTAGAACTAAAAGCTATCTGGGTAGTTAAAAATAGCAACAAAAAGCTCAGTGGTTTCTTGAATGTGTTAAATCTCACTCATGCTCCTTCTACTAAATTATCGATTTTGATTAAAATTTCTGTTATCAAACAGAGTTAGTTAAGTATAGTTACTTAATAATATCTGATTAAGACGTTAACCAAGAAGACGGCGGTAAGCTCACTTTTTCGAGGAGTGGGAAGAATAGTACTTCGGCTTACTTCGGCTACGCTCAGCACAAGTACGCTCAGGCTAAACTCAGTACAAGTCGCTCAGTACAAGTCGCTCAGTAACCATCGCCCCGCCGTCGTCCGGTGTTAGTTTTCAGTTATTAGTAGCAAAAACAACTGACCACTGACAACTAACGCGAAATCTCACTCCTTCAAGGGATGGAATGAGCTTAACTCATTATTAGCGATCGCTGTTCAAAGAAAACTGTTGGTTTACATTTACAAAGCTTTAGTAAAAAAAATTTAGCTACTCAAAATTTTTATGAAGAGAATGATTAAATGGGAGAGAATTAATAGGTAGTAGCCAGCGATCGCTGTTTAAGTGTGAGTGAGTGTGGACTTATTCTCCATAAAAAATAATATATCTGTAGGCTCAATGGAAATACCATAAATAAGCAGCAAACAGGAGGCATTCTCACCTAAATCTAGCTATACTCGTGTTGCTACTATTAAGTTATCCTTGGTAAGAATAAAACTGTGTGTGTGATTGATTGCTGAGGTCACACAATACTGGCAAGTCTACTAAGCATAAAAAATTACATATAGCTATTGTTATAGAGCGAGTAAATGGACTAGACGGACGAGGTAAATGAATATACACACCTTTGATAATCATTATGTTACTTGCCCAATTTGCCAAAGAAATGCTAGACCAAAACCAATCAAGACTGGCATTGGCTTGTTTAGCTGTCCGTATTGCCAAGAAAGACTAGTAGTCTGTCGCAGCGGTCATTATGTCCGCGATCCGTTTACTCTCAAACAAATAATGATCTGTTCGGCACTACGCCGTCAAAGTAGCCCATTAGCTCGAATTATACGAGATTTTGTTCTACTCAAACGTCCTGTATTAGCTCTGGCTGTAGGAAGTGCAATTCTTTTAAGCATGATTACAATGACTCAGCAAAACACCAGCTACGATCAGCAACTGCCATCAGTAACAGAGAAACTTAAAGATACAGAAAAAGGAATTGGGAATTAAATCAGTTATCACAGTTTCAGCTTGGGACTTCAACCCAAATACATCACTGTTCAGTGTTCACTCTCTCCCCGTCCCTCCCCTACCCCGGTCACTGAGTTTTGACACTTCGACAGGCTCAGTGCAGCGCTGCGCGGCAATCGAGCGAAGTCGAGATTCAAGTACCGCGTAGTCGAAGTGCTGCTCCCCCTGCCAGCCTCCACCCGTCATTTTTAGGTTGACAGACCAATAGCCTCTCCTAGAGAAGCCACACTATTTGACCACAAGTCCTTTATAACTAAATATCAATCATCAAAAGGCGACGGTAAACCCACTTCTTCTCTTTCAGAGACGCTGACGCGAACAAGGAGTGTCCGTAATAGTACTTCGGCTTACTTCGACTACGCCCTTCGGCTTGCTTCGACTGCGCTCAGCAACCAACGCTCAGGCTAAACTCAGCACAAGTCAGTGCAGCGCTGCGCGGCAATCGAGCGAAGTCGAGATTCAACTACCGCTAGCCGAAGTGTGGTGAGTAGCAAAAACAACTGACCACTGACCACAGACACGAAATTCCGCCCCTTCCAGGGGTGGAATGAGCTTAACCATGCTACCAGATTAAAGCTAATCTCCACATTGTTGGGAGAGGGAATATCTGGTGAAGAAGTTTGCATATTTGCGAGTCAAGCTGATTTCGCAGATAATAACTAGTGCCTATGAAAGGAAACTTGTCAAGCACTTTTTACCTTTCATTGCGGAAACCAAACAACTTAAACTGTAGCAAAAGTATTCCAGTAAACTATTTTAAGCTTAGAGCCGATGAGCGAAACTAGCCAACGTCGAATTGTTATTGGGGATGTGCATGGTCACTATGAAGGATTGATGACTTTGTTAGAGGCGATCGCCCCTAGCTCAGATGATCAAGTCTATTTTCTGGGTGACTTAATTGACCGCGGCCCTCATAGTTCAAATGTAGTTAATTTTGTCAAACAAAATAATTATGGGTGTCTGTTGGGAAATCATGAACAAATGTTGTTAAATATTCTTACCAGCCAAAATATCCCCACACCCGCCATGCAAGCATGGCTATACAGCGGTGGTCAAGCGACTATAGCCAGTTACCAAGAAGCCACTATTCCCCATGAGCATTTAGATTGGTTCAAAGCTTTGCCCACATATATCGATTTAGGGGATGTTTGGTTAACTCATGCTGGGATTGACCCCAATATGCCTTTAGCCGAACAAAGCGCTGAACAATTTTGCTGGATACGAGATGAATTTCACAGCATTACCAAGCCATACTTTCCTGATAAGCTGATTATTATTGGTCACACAATCACATTTACATTTCCTGGTGTTACCCCTGGTAAACTTGCTCAAGGACAAGGCTGGCTAGATATAGATACTGGTGCTTATCATTCTCGTAGCGGCTGGTTAACTGGATTAGATATTACCAATAATCTGATTTATCAAATTAACGTTTTTAGCAATTGCCTCCGTACTATGCCCTTAGCAGAAGGGGTAATTACTATTGAACCATCCCAAATCACTGAGCGCCGCAAGAAGCAGCGAGCATAACAGGATATGAGATGGAACTTTGTGTTTTGCACTATTGAGATCAAAACTACAGCAATGGTCGGATATTCGCTCTATAAGCAGCATGATCCAATCCATAACGTGAATTACTAGGATTGGCATTAATGGCACGTTGTAGAGCATTAATGCGATCGCCTGTTGCAGGGTGAGTACTCAAGAATGTAGGAACAGAACCCTTGTTCAACAGTTTTTTCATGAAAGAAACCATTGCAGACGGTGCATAACCAGCCCTTGTCAAAGTTCTTAATCCTCTTTGATCCGCATCATATTCATCTTGACGACTGCGGGGACGATTGAGTGCTAGTTCTACACCTATACCTACCGCTTGATTGCGATCTAAACCTGTTGCTGAAGCTACACCACTAGCAACTGCTCTTTGTCGCATTTGTTGAACTAAGTGTTTGCCAGTAATGTGACCCCATTCGTGAGCAATAACACTGGCCAGTTCTGCTTCATTATCTGCGGTTTTGATTAAACCTGTATTGACATAAACATAACCGCCCAAAGTCGCAAAAGCGTTAATAGCATCATCTTCAACTACCTGAAAAGTAGGTGGTAGATTGGGGCGATCGCTATTAGCTACCACACGCCGACCAATTTGATCTACATAACGATTAATTTCAGAATTGCGGTTAAGTCGAATTTCACTACTCACCAATTGCTTATTCATCTGTTTACCCAGATCAACTTCCTGGCTCTGGGATATATTAGATAGCTGGAGTATTTGGGCCCCTTGAAACAGAAGAGGTAATAAGTCTATAGCCTTACTAGGAGTAGCTGCGCTCAAAGACACACTTAAAGCGACCACCAAAGAAATTAATGGATAATACCAGCGACGCTGCCTTACACGGTAGTTAGCAAAGAAACTTTTCCAATTAATCATAGTCAGGTATGAGGATAATTTCCAAAGAACACTTAAGATAATTAGACGAATCGAGGGCTTTCTAAGTTGCACAATCTATACAACAAGAAGATGCGTAGCAATAAAATCCCTGCCCTATCTATAAAATAGACCAGACAACTCTTTGTTTTAATAAGTAATTGAGCATAATTAAATTCAAATTTGTTTTCTTATACCCTATGCCCTATGCCCCATGCCCATAAATATATTTATTTTCGTCTAGTTACTCATATTCATACTGCTTTGCATTTCCAAACTCGTGATAGACTGTCGCATGATTGTAATGCCTAGTCGCTTTGAGCTATTACCAAGCAGAGAAAATTGCCGTGTCCCTAATTAAACTTGTTGTTACAATCAATTACTTCGCTTGTATCTGGAAAAATTTTTTATGGCTCTTTTAGATTCCAAAGGTCGCTTGTTCGGTAAAATTAACATTCTCGATTTAGGTGCTGCACTGGTAATTCTGCTAGTTATAGTTGGCATCTTTGTTTTTCCTGGTACCACTGGTTCTGTTGCCCAAGTCGGTACAAAAACAGTACCCATCGAAGTCGATTTAGCAGTTCGCGGTTTGAACGTGCGTGACCCTGAACAGCTATTTAATAACGGCTTCAAGAAAGGTGGTAAAACTAACGTCATCATCCGCAACCAACCTTATGGTCAAATTGGAATTAAATCGATTCAAGTGTTACCTAGAACCGTAACAGTTTCCCAACCAGATGGATCTGTCAAAGAATTACCAGATCCAAGGACAAATAACTTTAGTACAGATATGCTTTTGACTCTAGAAGGCAAAGCTCAAGTAACTAACAATGGGCCAGTTTTAGGTAACAGTAAAGTAAAAATTGGTATGCCTTTTGAGTTGGAAGGCTTCAACTATAATTTCAATGCGACTGTTATTGATGTCAGATTGAAAGACAAATAGTATTTGTATATTTATCAGATAATAGCTCCCCTGATTATTACTCATTATTGGGGGCTATTTTTTGTATCTAAAGATTTTAAATTTTTATCATTTTCTTATGTAATTATACTATCTCCATAATTACAAAAGCAGGATAACTAAGGTATTCAGGCTTGACAGGAGCAAAATTGCCCTAAGATTGTAACATATATACCAGTAATTTTCGTAAGACTACCCTTTTCATAGCTCGGCAGCGTTAACAAAACTTCCCGCAATTGTGACGATTACGCTAGAATTATTAAAGCTTCTTTACAGAATTTGCTAATCATCCCCAATTCTGTTAGAAAAGCCTAGCATTCAAAATGTAAATCAGAAAACCCCCTCTAGAGTTCACATAAAAGCTCCTATGACGCTCCCAATTCGTAACGTCGCCATTATTGCCCACGTTGATCACGGCAAAACCACCTTGGTTGATGCACTCCTCAAACAATCCGGCATTTTCCGTGAAGGTGAAGACGTTCCGGATTGTGTCATGGATTCCAACGCCCTGGAACGAGAACGGGGTATTACTATCCTGTCCAAAAATACAGCGGTTCGCTACAAAGACACGCTAATTAATATTGTCGATACTCCTGGACACGCCGACTTTGGCGGTGAAGTTGAACGGGTACTCGGCATGGTTGACGGATGTCTTTTGATTGTCGATGCCAACGAAGGCCCCATGCCCCAAACGCGCTTTGTACTGAAAAAAGCTTTGGAAAAAGGGCTGCGTCCCATCGTTGTCATCAACAAAATTGATCGTGCCCAAGCTGACCCCCACGTTGCTGTTGATAAAGTATTAGATCTGTTCTTGGAATTAGGGGCAGATGAAGACCAGTGCGACTTTACCTATCTGTTTGCTTCCGGTATGGGAGGTTTCGCCAAAGATAGCATGGAAGCAGAATCGGTAGATATGCAACCTTTGTTTAATGCGATTCTGCAACACGTTCCACCTCCTGTAGGCGACATTAATAAGCCCCTGCAATTGCAAGTCACAACTCTAGATTATTCTGAATATCTGGGACGGATTATAATTGGCAGGATTCACAACGGCACTATCCGGGCTGGACAGCAAGCAGCTTTAGTAACAGAAGATGGCACTATTGTCAAAGGTAAAATTAGCAAATTAATGGGTTTTGAAGGGCTGAAGCGGGTAGATATGGAAGAAGCTACCGCTGGTTATATTGTGGCCGTTGCTGGTTTCGCCGATGCTTATATTGGGGAAACAATTACTGACCCCAACGAACCCCAAGCTTTACCATTAATTAAAGTAGATGAACCAACCTTACAAATGACCTTCTGGGTGAATGATTCACCTTTTGCTGGTCAAGAAGGTAAATTGGTGACATCAAGACAAGTACGCGATCGCCTGTTCCGTGAACTAGAAACCAACGTTGCTTTGCGTGTCGAAGAGACCGATTCTCCCGATAAATTCTTAGTTTCCGGTCGTGGCGAACTGCACTTGGGTATTTTAATCGAAACCATGCGCCGAGAAGGTTTTGAGTTTCAAGTATCTCAGCCTCAAGTAATTTACCGTGAAATCAACGGTCAACCTTGCGAACCTTACGAACTTTTAGTATTGGATATTCCTGCTGATGGTGTTGGTGGTTGTATTGAACGCCTGGGACAACGCAAAGGCGAAATGCAAGATATGCAACCAGGTAGTGGCGATCGCACCCAACTAGAGTTTGTCATTCCCGCCCGTGGTTTGATTGGTTTCCGGGGTGAATTTATGCGAATGACTCGTGGTGAAGGCATCATGAATCACAGTTTCCTTGATTACCGTTCACTTTCTGGTGATATTGAAGCCCGAAATAAAGGTGTATTAATTGCCTTTGAAGAAGGAGTTTCTACTTTCTACGCCATGAAGAACGCAGAAGATAGAGGTTCATTCTTTATTACTCCAGGCACTAAGGTTTACAAAGGCATGATTGTGGGAGAACACAATCGTCCCCAAGATTTAGAGTTGAATGTCTGTAAAACCAAGCAATTGACCAACCACCGCGCCTCTGGTGGTGAAGAATTGGTACAGTTGCAAGCACCAACAGATATGAGCCTAGAGCGTGCTTTAGAATACATCGGTCCCGATGAATTAGTGGAAGTTACACCCCAATCGATTCGCCTGCGGAAGATGTCGAAGAAGTTGGCGAAACGTTAAGTAAAATTTTTTAATTAATTTATAAAGCCCGCATTAGCGGGCTTTTTCTTTTGTAAGTTTCTTGAGTAAGAAGTTACCGTTTATACAATTTAGTGAAGCTAATAAGCTCATAGTAACAAACTGATTAAAATTGAGGCTATACTGACTCATTACAGTCTTTTTAGTAAGAAAAATGGCAAACAAAGGAGGGCGCGGGCGCATCCGTGTATTTTTCGCAGAGGTTGAGGACGATGATGAAACTATTCAAGAAGGTTTACAGGCAATTAACGTAGCAGCTAACAAAATTTTTCAGTCTCCTCCGAAAACGATAAAGGTTTTATCAGCTTCTGCGGTTCCTAGTGATGAAGATGAGCTTGTCGAAGAGCTTGACACAGAAGACGAAGAGGAAGATGTGAGTGTTGCAAGTGTTTCTACAAACTCGAAACAGAAGAAGAGTTCGTACAAGCCTCCCACAATGACAATTGTCAAAGATTTAAACCTACGACCAGAAGGCGAGCCTTCATTTCGGGACTTCCATTCTCAGAAAAATCCTAAAACTCAAGAAGAAGCTATTACTGTAGCAGTTTATTACTTGAAACGAGTCCTAGAGCTAGACAAGATAACTCCAAACCATGTTTTTACATGCTTTAAGGATGTCGGACTACGGACACCAAAGAATATGCCTCAAAGAATTCGAGAGACTGCGACGAGGAAAGGATGGGTTGATACCTCGGAGCGAAGCAACATTAAAATTACCAACCACGGTGAGAATTTGGTTGACCATGACTTACCTGCTGCCAAAGGAAAAAAAGATTCGTGAGATTGTAGATGGAAATAGAAGATTTTTGTATTCGACTCAATCAAATTGAACTGTCAAACGCTGAACGCGCTCTGGCTATTTTATGGTTCCATGATTGTGCAACACCAGGTACTTATATAAAGGCTGGTACGTTGGCAGGTATCATTTATAAAACTGGACTGGGTAACCCTAATCCAACACAGCTTGAACAAGCGATTGCTAAGACAAAGCTGGTAACCAAAACCAATGCAGGATTCAAGCTTAAACCGACTGAGCGGAGTACTATTAAAAACTGGCTTGTACCAATTCTTGAAAGGCCACCTGCTGACGTTGACTTAGAGCATGGTTACCTACCAGAAGAAATATGGAAGAATACAAGGGGTTATATCGAAAAAATAGCTTTTCAGGTAAATGGTTGTTTTCAATATGGTTTTTATGATGGTGCATCAGTACTTGTTCGTCGGCTCGTTGAAACACTTCTAATTGAGTGTTACGAACATGAAGAGACTCAATCGCGTATAGCTGATTCGGATGGCAATTATTTTATGCTGTCAGTAATTATTGCGGATGCTGCTGATAAGAATGGACTTTCTCTAGGCCGTGAAACGAAGAATGTTTTGCGTGACTTAAAATTAATAGGCGATCATGCAGCACATAACAGACGATACAATGCTGTTCGTGCTGACTTAGAGAAAATTCAATTACGTGTTCGGTTAGTGGTAGACGAGTTGATTCAATTGGCTGAATTAAGGCGCTAGGTTCTCTTTTGTATCTCCCCAGCCTGTTAGACTCTGGGAAGGAAAGGCGGGGAGATTTTCACATGGAATTTGAATGGAATCCAGATAAAGCAACACTAAACTTTGAGAAGCATGGTGTTTCTTTTCAGGAAGCCGCAACCGTATTTAATGACCCGTTATCTGTAACTTTTACCGATCCTGACCACTCTATTGGAGAAAGTCGTTACGTTATTATTGGCTTATCTAGGTTTGGACAACTCTTAGTTGTTGCACATACTGATAGAGAGGAAAAGATACGAATTATCAGCGCCCGAAAAGCTACTCGCCAAGAGAAGAGGTTTTATGAACAAGGAAGTTGAAAACGAAATGGAAGATGAATTACATCCTGAGTACGACTTCGCTCAAATGCAAGGAGGAGTTAGAGGTAAATATGTTGAGCAATATCGTAAAAAAAACAACCTAGTGCTGTTAGATCCCGATGTTGCACAAGCTTTTCCCAACGAAGAAGCGGTCAATGAGGCATTAAGGTTGTTAATCAAGGTTGCCCAGAGTCAGCAATCCAACAATACAGTACAGCAGAAAGAATAAAAGTTGAGGTGCATGGATTATAAATGTGAGTATTGTGAAGGAACCGTTCAACCCCCAACTGTCAAGCGTGAGGCGTTTAAACATAGAGATGGATTCGTCATCCTTGAAGATGTAACGATTGGTGTTTGTGATACTTGCGGCAATCGTTACTATTCAGCAGATATTCTTCATGCAGTTCATGCTGTTGCAACTGGAGCAAAACCTCCTGAAAGAACCGAACAAATTCCAGTTACTGATCTAGAATCAGCATAATTGACGCGCTAGCCAGCAGCATTATTACAAAAAGCGATCGCCCTGGACTGAAAAAGGATTATTCTCATGACTATTCGTGAAACTGCGATCGCAAAATTGCAGCAACTTTCCGAACCACTTCTACAAGAAGTGACCGACTTCATTGATTTTGTGATGCACAAACATCAAGTTAAAACTGCTGACAGTCAGCCTGATGAACTACTTGTGGAAAAATGGTCACAATGGTTTGAGGCTGTGGATTCCTTAGAGGTATCTCCACCTGAAGCAGTCAGTAACTATCAGCAACTCCTACTCAACAAATATCGGCAACAAGGGCTAGAGCTATGATCCTGTGCGATGCAGGAGTCTTATTGTGTTTAGTTGATCGCACTCAGCCTCAGCACAATGCTTATAAAATCGCAGTGATGCGTTTGGCAAAGCCTCTGGTCACAACCTGGTCATGCCTGACAGAAGCCATGTATCTTGCCCTGCATCGTGGCAGCTGGCAAATGCAAAAACAGTTGGGGCAGCTTCTTTTAGATAAACTGTTGACCATTTACGAGATTCAGGAAAGTGATTACAGCCGTTTGTTGGCGCTGATGGAACAATACCGCGATTGCCCAATGGATTTAGCAGATGCAACGTTGGTTTTGACGGCTGAAAAGACAGGGTATCGTCAAATTCTCACTCTCGATTCTGATTTCTTATTTTATCGAATTGGTCATCAAGACACCTTTGAAATTATTTCAGTCTGAAGCAATGAGTAACCAAATCACAATTTAGATGAGGTTTAGCAACGCTAGGATGGATGTCTGTTTGAATGACCTGCTCGTAGATGTAGCCCGTCGTGGAAATTCCTAGCCAACAGGTATTCTTAGAGAAAGCGATCGCCAAACCCTAGCTTTTGCTCAATAGCCTGAAAATGAAATGGAAGATGAAGAAAGAAATGCTGTTATTGGCTTACACAGACGATGGAATCTTCTGTATTCAGTGAAGTTACTCAAAAATAGTTCAATTGCGATCGCCCTTGGCCTAAATTTAGTCAAATTTTTGAGTAAAAATGAAGAGACTGAAAAAGGATTATTCTCATGACTATTCGTGAAATTGCGTAGGTGTAGCCCGTCGTAGACATCGCCATTTATCAGCATAGATTTGACGCAATGGAGTAAATCATATAAGGAAAGGAGCGATCAAAAACAAATCAATTATTTTTAAAGCGTATAATAGTTGTGCTGGCAAAGAGTATGTCACAATTCAGGCAGGGATTGCTAGAGGTGAACGCGATGCCCCCACTACTCGACCGAACTACCGACCAACGCATTGTCCATTATGGGACGTGGGAACAGTTCAAGTTCATCCAAAAAGGTTTTGACGGTTCTCCTGGTGTGCGGCTGTTTTACTATGACGATACAATCGAGATTCTCATGCCAGGACGCGAACATGAAATTTTTGCCAGTATCATCGGTTATTTAGTGACAACCTTTCTCGTCGAAAAAGGCATTTTCTTTCAGCCAACTCGATCAATGACTCAGGAAAAAGAAGGGGTTGTCTCGGTTCAAGCGGACGAGTCCTACTGCATTGGCAGCGCTAAACCGATTCCAGATTTGTCCATCGAAGTCGTTTTTACCAGTGGTAGTACCAGCAAGTTAGAGCGCTATAAAGCTTTGGGAGTACTGGAAGTCTGGTTTTGGGAAGATGGGCTATTAACGCTCTATCATCTGCATGGCGGTAGCTATGAACGTGTCGAGCGCAGCCAACTGTCCGGACTCAATGATCTCAATTTGGATTTACTGAGACGCTACATTTTGATGGCTGAGACTGATGCTGGAGAAGCTATTATAGCATTTCGTCGAGAGATTTAAGCGGATGACTCGTGGTGAAGGCATCATGAATCACAGTTTCCTCGATTACCGTTCACTTTCTGGTGATATTGAAGCCCGAAATAAAGGTGTGTTAATTGCCTTTGAAGAAGGTGTTTCTACTTTCTACGCCATGAATAACGCAGAAGATAGAGGTTCATTCTTTATTACCCCAGGCACTAAGGTTTACAAAGGGATGATTGTGGGAGAACACAATCGTCCCCAAGATTTAGAACTAAATGTCTGCAAGACCAAGCAATTGACCAACCACCGCGACTCTGGTGGTGATGAATTAGTACAGTTGCAAGCACCAACAGATATGAGCCTAGAGCGTGCTTTGGAATACATCGACCCCGATGAATTGGTGGAAGTTACACCCCAATCTATTCGCCTGCGGAAGATGTCGAAGAAGTTAGCAAAACGGTAATTCGCGGCGGTGGATTTTATTTATCCATTTAGTTAATAACATGATAAAATAAAGCCTGCATCAGCAGGCTTTTTACTTCTATTAGTGCTGTAATAGTTAAATCTAGCACTCACTATACGCTAATATAAATTAATAATCGATTTAGAGCGAATCAGTAAAATTAGATTCGCAAACACAATAGTTAGAGAGTTTTTTATATGAGCGATGGAAACCGCAATAATACTTACAATATATATTTAGGGGCTGGTGGTAACTTTAACAATTCTATTTCTATTGAAGGTAATTATTTACAAGTACACGGTAATTACACAAGTATTAGTCAGGATTTATATCAAGCTACTACACAGATACAAGAGTTATTGCATCAACTAGAAAATCAAGGCTATAGTCGCCAAGATGCTCAACAGAAGGTAGCTAAAGACTGGGTAAATGAAGTTAAAAAGAATCCCACAACTAAAGGTAAGCTTGTTAAATTAGGGCAATCAATACATGATGCTGCTGCAAGTGCTGTCATAGGAGAAGCTACACTAAATGTGATTAAATTAGTTTTTGCTTCATTAAATATTCCTTTGCCATTTTAAAATGTCAACTATTTCGATGCCATAAAGCGCTATTCAAAAGTTGAAATATGAAAATCCCAATAAAGCAAATATGCAGAGAGTTTTATCTTCTGAGCAATCGGCTTTCGTTGGTAGAGAAGTTAATATACTGTTCGTTTGGCATAGTTTTAATTAGGGCTATATACCTAACTATTATTAATTTATGGCAAACAATTATTACTAGTATTATAGCCAAATCTCAAATAATTTATGCTATTTTTTTAGGCATAATTGTATTTGGATTAGGTTTTTATTTATATATTTCAATAGTTAAATATAAACAAAACAGACTAGAAGGAAGTTCACTAGATGATGATATAAATGAGCCTCGCAATATCTATCCAGAAGGTAATTATAACGAAAATATAAATGTTAATGGTGATCACATTGAGATACATGGAGATGTTATTAACATCAATCAAAATTTTTCAGAAGTTGCACAAGAAATTCGTGAGTTAATAACTGAACTGCAAAATCAGGGTTATAGTGAAGAAGAGGCGAAGACGGAAATTGCAACTGAATTAGCAGAAGAAGCCCGTAAAAAGCCCAAGGTTAGAAAAAAGCTTTTTATGTGGAAAAAATCCTTTAGTACTAATACTAAGAGAACTAATGATGAAAACGAGATAGCAAGAGAAGTTGTTACTAGTGCTACAGTCTATAGTCATACTTCTTCTAAAGATTTCACTGAAGTAGTTTCCGGTTGTTATCAGAAATTAGATGAATTACTTAAAGCTAGGAAATGGGAGGAGGCTGGGGACTTCCAAGAAATAAATTAATCAGCAAAAATCATAAGTTAATCTTTAAGAGATAATGATAATCATTCTGAAAGGGTAAGAGGTGGTTGCCGTCGGCAACCACCTCTTACCCCCTCAAACACAGAAGGAAAAGTCTGCATCTGCACTCTGTAAATAATTTCAGTGCAATATCATAATTAATATTCATGTTTTTAGATTTAAAAACTGAAGAGTGAAAATTAAGTGCTGCCACAACAAATATCAACAAACCATTTGCCTAAATCGGGAAATTTTTCATGTTCCGAGTTAGTGAGTCTTTCTATTTGTTTTTCAACAGCAGACATAGCCTCCTTAGTAAGAGTAACCCCAGTTTCATAAGTTTGAGTCACTAACTTAACCACAGGATTCTTACCTTTCCACGTCATGTTTTGAGCAAATTTTAAAGCGGTTGCAACTTCATCTAAAATACTGCCATTCCAAGAATTTTCTAATATCCCCCATACTCGCTCGATGGGATTATATTTGCTGTGATAGGGTGGATAGTAGGCTAAACGTATATTCAGTTGATATTCATGAACAAACTCAACGATACGTTTCATAAACTGGGTACGTCTAGAATTATTATCTGTCCCATTATCCTGGTTAATAATCAGGGTTTTTATTGAGGAAAATCGCCAACTCTCACTCTTCCAAAAATCTTCTAGAACGTCTACAATAAAATCACTCGTTACATTAGACTCTGTAAAGTATAAAAATAGTTCGTCTAATTCTGGAAGGAAGATGCCGTAAGGAGTTACGGTAGTTTTTGGATGAAAATTATGGTCTTCTGTTTCTGTGACAACTCGGTTTTTACCTCCTCTGTCAAAGTAGCCAATATCTACACGGGCTTTGGCATCCAGACTGAGACGTAAGATACTTGGATCATCCAGGGCGGATTGATTAACTATTGCTAATTGTTCAAAGATTGCGTCTGTTTCTGGAATTTTTTTTGAGGTAAAACTTTTGCTACTCGCTTGAGTCTATAACCTAAATCATTCAATTTAACTCTCATTGTTTCTTCAGTAGGTAACTGTTCATCCGTATAACCAAATTTATCAATTAATAGCTTTCTGACCTGACTAGCAGTTAGGCGTGTATACAGCCTTTGGCTTTTAAAACTTGGATCTGTTTGGCTTTGGAAATCAACTAATTTTTTGATATCTTCTAACAGGTTTGGTAAATGCTCTTCTACTTTCCATCTACCCCTAGCTGAATAATTATCTATACAACTAATCCCACTGGTTAGTTCTTTAATTCCTTTACGAATAGTATTTCTATCCCAGCCCAATTCTTTTTGAGCCAGTAATTGTCCTCCGTAACCTAATTCCATGACAATTTGTGCTTGAAAACGCCGCCTTGCTGCACCTTTGAGTTGGTTTGCTGTTTCCTTGAATACTTTTTTGACTGAATCAGTTAATTCGAGCAACACTCCTGTCCACCCACAAAATTCCCTCCAAATTGAATTTACTACGAATAGGGGGGAAGGAGAAGCAGCCTGCGGCTGCTTCTCCTTCCCCCCCCCCTTAGAATGATTATCATTATTATAATTGGTCATTTTATTCCTTGGAAGTCCCCTGATTTAGAAACGGCTAAAATAATCTATGTAATATCTCATAAAGAATTACCAGAAAACTCACCATACAAAACTTATTTGACAAACAGTTTTGGCTCAGAATATATAAAAGTCCTTCCCCGAAAAGACTTAAATAATATAAATAAACTCTGGTTAAAGTATAGCAATGGACGGTTTGGATTTAGCGCTCAAAAACGTATTTGGAAACGTCTTGGAGATGGTTATAATACCACTTATAATAGCTATGAAATCCAAAAAAAATTTGGTGATGAAGTTGGCTGGCGAAAAGAAGGAAATTGGTTATACTACTCTGATATTTACTATTGGCGGACAGCACTATCGGGTCATCTTCCAATACTTTTAATGCTCAGATCAGGTAAATCAGAAAGATGTCATATTGATTTTGAAATACTAAAAGTCCTTGTTGAGCGTATATAATTGTTGCCAGTTTATTGTGTACGAAAACCTTGTTTCCTTAATAAATGCTAACTGGACTTCATTGCTTTGAGTACGTAATTCAACATCGTTGGTTGTCGTGGCATAAATAAATTCCATAACGACGCAAGCCAAGGGCGATCGCTAGTCGGCAGGTATTCTTACAAAAAGCGATTATTAAGTTTTATACCTTGCGAAAGAGTTTAGAAAAGCTAAATATACGTATACTAATCTTATAATCTAATAATTCAAGTATTCTAAAATTCTCTGACTCTGCGTCAGCAGCAAAGTTTTGAGGGTTTTTTGAAGAAGAATCTTTTTTCTTCTAATAAAGAATTTTGAGAAACTGTTTAGGCTCTCTCTACGTTCTTTATTAGTCATATTTATGTCATATCTATCAAAGATACTTGGTAATAGACGGCTGTTTTAGCCCAAAGCCGCCCTGCTAGGAGCAAAATAAATGATTTTGGACGGAAATAAGCCACAAAAACTCTTGAAAATGCCAGATGACGCAGCCATAAATCAAATAATTTACACCAATCAAGAAGAAAACAGAGGAATGTTTTTTCGTCTGTTTAGATCGCCATCGAAGTTATTGATTGTTTGCCTGTTAGGCATTGGATTAATGACAGCGAGTTGTGGTTCATTTCAGAAAGAATCAGCCAAGGCACAATCTCAACGTTCTAGTAAGACAGGAGAAAGTGCAACACCTGTGGATGTGGCGATCGCCAGTACTGGATTGCTCAAAAAACCTCTAGAATACACAGGTACTACCACGGCTTTCCGTACAGTGTCATTGCGATCGCAAGTAGAAGCTAGGTTATTGGCATTGAATCTAGATGTAGGCGATAGAGTAAAGCTTGGGCAAAACGTTGGGCAGTTGGATGAGGCCATACTTTTGACAGGATTAAGGCAAGCAGAAGCAGAACTAGCAGCCTTAAAGTCAGAAGTAGCTAGAACCCAAACTCAAGTCAGTAATGCTCGTGCAGATGTGGAACGGGCGCGGTTAGAAGTGGTGCAAGCCCAAGCAGACTCGCAACGGCAACAAAATTTATTTAAAGAAGGTGCGATCGCCGAACAAACTGCCGAACAAGCACGTACTGAAGCCCAAACAGCAGCCCAGGCACTACAAGCTGCTCAAGAGCAAGTCCGTACAGAACAAGAAGCTGTCGCCGCAGCTCAAGGTAGAGTAGTTGCTCAACAGGCAGTAGTTGCCCAAGCAAAAGAGCGTCGCTCCTACGCTCGACTGGTATCTCCAATTACTGGTGTTGTCACAGAAAGGGTGACAGAACCAGGTAATCTGCTGCAAGCGGGTAACGAAGTCTTGCAAATTGGAGACTTTAGCCGGGTCAAAGTTGTAGTGCAAGTTTCTGAATTAGAACTGGCAAAAATTAAAGTCGGGCAATCTGTGCAAGTTAGCTTAGATGCCTTTCCCAATCGCTCATTTATGGGGAAAGTAACACGGATTTCTCCGGCTGCGGATGCGACAGCTCGTTTGATACCAGTAGAGGTCGTGATTCCCAATACTGCTAATAACATTGGTAGCGGACTATTGGCACGAGTTACATTTGGCAACCAGACACCACAGCGAGTAGTAGTACCGCAAACAGCTCTGCAAAAGCCAGCAGGAAACAAAAAAGCTGATGCGGATGCAGAACAAGAAAATCAAAATGGCACAGTATTTGTTGTTACAGATACACAAGACAAGCCAAAAGTAGCCGCGCGTGCTGTCACTTTAGGAAAAAAGATTGATAACAGAGTAGAAATTTTATCTGGTCTGCAACCAGGCGATCGCTATGTTGCTCGTAGTGCCAAACCTTTAAAAGACGGCGATGTTGTAAAGCTATCAATCTTATCAGAAACAGCAGATAAAAAAACTAATTAACATTTTAAATCTGGCATTTTTAATTGGAGCAAAGCAATAGTAATGCAGCAGGTTAATAGCGGATTTAGTATTAGTGGGATTTCGATTCGCCAACACATTGGTACTCTCATGCTCACCTTAGCAGTGATTGTGATGGGAGTATTTTTTCTGACTAAATTACCCGTAGATTTACTACCATCAATTACTTATCCAAGAATTGGTGTGCGGCTAGAAGCACCTGGAGTTGCTCCAGAAATTGGGGTTGATGAAGTCACAAGACCATTAGAAGAAGCCTTTTCCGCTACTGAGGGCGTAGTACAGATTTTTTCTCAAACTCGTGAAGGACAGATAAATTTGGATCTGTACTTTCAACCGGGCGGTAACATTGACCAAGCCTTAAACGATGCCACAGCTGCCTTTAACAGAGCTAGAAGCGGTTTACCAGACACTATTGAAGAACCTCGCTTATTTAAGTTTGATCCTTCTCAGCTACCAGTTTACGAATTTGCTTTAACTTCACCCTCCTTAAAAGGCGTTGATTTGCGTGTTTTTGCCGAAGAAGAATTAGCCCGCGAACTGAGCGTAGTATCTGGAGTCGCAGGGGTAGACGTATCGGGAGGAGTTCAAGAAGAAGTTAGAGTCAACATTGATTTAGATCGCTTGCAAGCTTTGGGTGTAGGTTTAACAGATGTATTAGATGAACTGCGAAACCGCAATCAAGATGTTTCTGGTGGTCGGATTTTGGGGCAAAATTCTGAGCCTTTAACTCGTACCGTTGGACGCTTTGAAAATGCGAAAGAAATCAGCAATCTTTCTTTTGAAGTATCTGCTCCTGCTGCTTCAACCTCCACCTCACAAACCCCAGTCGTCAATCGCCGCGTCTATTTGCGAGACTTTGCTGAAGTCATTGATGGCTCAGAACAACAACGGATTTTTGTCTTACTCAATGGGCAAGAAGCTGTTAAAGTTAGCATCCAAAAACAGCCAGATGCTAATACCATTAATGTTGTCGAGGGAGTAAAAAAACGCTTAGAAGAACTGCGACAATCTGGTGTAGTTCCTGAAGGGACAATTTTGACATCTACCTTAGATGAATCGCAATTTATCAGCAATTCTATCTCGAATGTTACCACTTCTGGGTTAATCGGCACAGGATTAGCAGCGATCGCAGTTTTATTATTTCTTGGTTCTTTACGACAAACTTTTATTATTGTTTTAGCTATCCCCCTGGCAACTCTTTCGGCCATTATCTTAATGGGGCTATTTGGTTTTTCCCTCAATGTTTTTAGCTTGGGTGGTTTGGCATTAGGCGTGGGTATTGTGGTAGATAACTCCATCGTCATGTTAGAGAACATTGCCGAGGGTGTGGGCATGACTCCCGGTAAAAATAGTAGAAGCCGCTTAAATCAACAACAAGTAATTTCTCAAGCTCAACAAAGTAGTCAGGAAGTAGAATCAGCTTTAATTGCTTCCACAAGTACAAACTTGGTAGCAGTATTACCGTTTTTGCTGATTGGCGGCTTTATATCATTACTATTTAATGAGTTAATTCTGACTATTACCTTTTCTGTTGCAGCTTCAATTTTGATCGCGGTGACAGTTGTACCGATGCTTTCATCGCAGATATTGGGATGGAAATTTTCCAGTCGGTTAAATCAATTTTGGCTATTACAAAAGTTTAATCAACGGTTTGATGCCGCTACGAGGGGGTATGGTAATTTTTTAACTAGGATATTGCGCTGGCGGTTAGTAACAGTAGCGATCGCTATTATCATTTTTGGTGGTAGTAGTTTATGGATGGCTCCGCAAATTCCCCAAGAAATCCTTCCCCGAATTAGTACTGGACAAGCTAACTTGAGAGCGCAATTTCCTCCGGGTACGCCTCTAGAAACCAACCGCAAAGTTATGGCTGCCGTGGATGACATTCTTCGCAATCAGCCAGAAACAGAATATGTTTTTTCCACAGCAGGTGGTGCGCTCTTTGGTACTAATACTAGTGCTAATGCTCAAAGGGGTTCTAGCACCATTACTTTAAAACCAAGTACAGATGTCGAAGCTTATGTAGAACGAGTTACCCAGGAATTTGACAAGCTAAATTTAGTCGGGATTCGCTTGCGTGTATCTCCTGGACAAGTGCGGGGTTTGATTCTCAATAACTCTCCTGTTCGTGGTGCTGATGTTGACGTAATTCTTCAAGGTAATAACTCTGATGTATTAGAACAAGCAGGCAATCAAGTATTAGCAGCTTTAGAACAGCAAGCTAATTTAGTCAGATTCCGCCCCGATGCTGATGAGCGCCAACCAGAAGTTCAGATTCTTCCTGACTGGGAAAGAGTTTCGGCTTTGGGATTAAATACTACAGACATTGGCGAGACAATTCAGACTGCACTCGAAGGAAGCATACCAACTCAGTTACAACGCGGCAATCGTTTAGTAGATGTCCGTGTCCAATTAAATGAAGAATCGGTGCAAACACCTTCTCAATTAGAGAGATTACCTTTATTTGTAGATAACAATCGTCAAATCCGCTTGAGTGATGTGGCGAAAATTGCTGAAGCCCAAGCTCCCGGAGAAATTCAGCGAATTAATCAGCGTCAAGTTTTCTTACTCGCTGGTGATTTGACTGAGGGAGCTAACCTGAGTGCGGCTCTAGAACAGGTGAATACAATCCTCAGTAGTTTAGATTTACCTGAAGGTGTCAGCGTCTTGCCCAGTTCGGCGGCTGAATCTAATCAACAACTGCAAAACTCACTGCAACTTTTAGGGGGATTAGCTGCCTTTTTAGTTTTTGTAGTCATGGCAGTGCAATACAATTCTCTTGTTGATCCTTTGGTAATTATGTTGACAATTCCTCTAGCATTAGCTGGGGGTATATTCGGGCTTTATATTACTAATACTGCCATTGGTGCAACTGTAATTGTTGGAGCGGTGTTGTTGGTAGGGATTGTAGTTAACAACGCCATTATCATGGTAGAACTGGCAAATCAAATTCGTGAACGAGAAAAAGTTGACCGCAAAACTGCCATTTTACGAGCTGCTCCTCAACGCTTACGTCCAGTTTTAATGACCACCATTACTACTGTTTTAGGTATGTTTCCTTTAGCCTTGGGAATTGGGCAAGGTTCAGAATTTTTGCAACCGTTGGGTGTAGTGGTGTTTTCTGGCTTGTCTTTAGCAACAGTGCTAACGCTGTTTATTATTCCCTGCTTTTATACTCTATTGCACGATCTTATCGGTGGTAAGTGGACGAAGCCAGTGTTTATCTGGTTACGTGTACTGAAAAAAAGATTCAGTTAGAGACTATTTATAACAGCCGTAGCCACATAGGTTAGGACATTTTAAAAGCATGAATGCTATTGATGGCAGTAGTTTTACCTTCTGCCTCCTGCCTTCTGTATACTTAACGGTTTCAATGTTTCGCTCCGATTATTGTTTTTTGAAAGTGACAGAACAGGGTTAATCAAATTCAGGTTAGTCAAAAAAATAGTTAATAAAAATACTGAAATTATAAAAGTATTATGTATTAAGTAATACAAGCTGCTTTTACATCATTATGAATGTAATCAAGCTAATAAATAGTTAATACTGAACTAAAAAATTACTGATTTAACGATTTTTGACGGTTGCTAAGACCTAAATAACTAAAATACTTTCGGGAAATAGTCAAAAAATTCTGTGTAGTAACTTTTGTTCAAAATCTCTAAAAAATCAATGTTACTCTGCCCTTATTACCAACTTTCACCCAAATCTTGGTATTTGAAAGATTTCAAACTGGATTTATTAGTAAGCGTGTACTAAATTTAGTTTTCCCACAATTGGGTAAATGGGTAAAACTGAAGGGTATAAAAGTTGGAAGATTTATAGGACGGGCTTTGCCACGCTCTCTTTCCGTTTGAGCGGTCATTTTGGCTCAGTGCCAAGTAAGGAATTTCATGAACAGGTTATGAAATAAAACTAGTAATTTATCCTACTTAAATAAGGTGCAAAATGAAATTATTTCACTTATTTAAAAAAAAAGAGCCTAATCTTATTCAGTCATATTATGAAATAAAAAAACAATGTCAATTTCAAGTTTTGTTTTCGGGTGTTCTCTTAATCAATTTTTTTATTCTGCAATATTCCGTACCAGTATCTTTAGTATTACTTGGTAGCCTCACAAGTTCAAGAGAGCAACTTGCTTTATTTTTACAAAGAAGTTCTACTTCATCTCAAGATACTCAAAAGGCAGAATTAGATGAGAATTTAGCTAAGAAAGAAGCTGAAATATTATTGGGAAAAATAATATTTATATTTGGTATTATAACTATATTGTTAGGGGTTATAAATAATACTGTTCGCCCCGCAGAAAATTATGATACTTGTGCTAAGTTTAATAGTAAGTTTTCCCAATTTCAACGTAAATTAGACTTACAAATTTTAAATCAAGGAGGTTTACAAAATAAGCTACCTGAAACAGATGACTTCAAACTTATTTGCTTATTTTTGATCAAAAAAAGTGATGAGCTTACTAAGTTGATACATGAATTTAACGAAGCTAGATCTCTTAGCCCACGAGAAGCTAATATACAAGCTTTAAATAATCAAGAGAATAAAGATGAGTTAAAAAGTACTAATAATACTTCACATGATTTATTTGATAGTGCTATTTCTAACAATGCAACGATTAATCACTCAAATTCTAATAATCATAAGTAAATCATAAATACAGTTAAACTGCATTTCAACGCAAAGGTACGCAGAGATTTTTTAAAGATAATTCGCTACGTTCTCAAATCATTAGACGCATCTTCATACAGAATTGGTATTAGCAAGGTGATGGAAGAGAAATGATTTGTACTGGAGATTTGCCGATTTGCCTTTACATTGAATCGAGCCGACGACGTAATTGACTGCTGAAAGAATCAATCACTGTAACAACTACCAGCAGTACTAACATCATGGTTGTTGCTTTAGTGTATTCAAAACCATCAATGTAATTTTTTAACTGAAAGCCAATACCACCTGCACCAACTACACCCAAAACAGAAGCAGCACGGATGTTATACTCAAACATCCATAAGGTATAACCCAATCCTAAGGGTAGTACTTGGGGCAAAATACCGTATTGGGCAATTTGTAACCTAGAGGCTCCCATCACTTGTAAAGATTCTAGAGAACGAGGATCAACCGCTTCAATGGCTTGTTGATAAAATTTAGCAAGGTAGCCGATAGTATAGATTGCCAACGCCAAAGTACCTGCGGGTGCGCCTAATCCGGTGGCAGCGACAAAAATTAGCCCCAAAATAATCGAAGGCACAGAACGCACAGCATTTTGCAGCAAATTAGCCAGCGATCGCAACCATTGAGGAGCAACGTTGGTAGCACTAGCTACAGCAATAGGCAAAGAAAGGATTGCTCCAATGCTAGTTCCCCATATAGACATCTGCACAGTTTCAACCAATGCCTTAATTGCTATATCTATAACTGTTAAATCAGGAGGAAATAACCGAGATATGAAATCAATGATGTAAGGCCAGCTAGATTTCAGCAGTTCAAAGTCAAGTTTTAGACCTTGCAAAGCCCAACCATAAACTGCAAAAACAATTAAAAGAATGAGTAAGGGAATTACCCAAGGATAGCGACGTAGGAGTTTTAAATTAAATAAGTAATTCATATTTTAAAAAAGGGCATGGGGCATTGGGCATGGGGAAGAAGAGGAATTGGGGACAAGGAGAATTGGAGAAAGAACTGTCTCCTTGTCCCCTTGTCTCCTTGTCCCCTAGCCCCTTGTCCCTCTTACATCGAAGCGTTAGCAAATTGGGCTTGTAAGTTATCACAAATGCCGTCATAAACTATGCGTCCAGCGTCTAAGACGATCGCTCGTTGGGCGTATTTTGCAGCTATACCCAAATCGTGCAACACTGCCACAATGGTCATGCCTTGCTGGGTGTGCAAATGAGATAAAGTCTGCATTACTTGTTGGGATGCGACAACATCTAATCCTGTAATCGGTTCATCGGCTAAAAGAATTTGTGGTGATTGAATTAAAGCACGAGCAATTGCTACTCTCTGTTGTTGTCCTCCACTGAGTTTACTGGTTTTTTGCTCGGCTAATTCTCTTAAACCCAACTGCTCTAATAAGTCTAGGGCTAATAAGCGATCGCGTTTGGGAAAGCCTAATAAAGTCTGCCAAGTTGTCCTGACACCCAGGCGGCCGCACAAGACATTTTCCAGTGCTGATAATTGCCGAATTAATCCTCCACCTTGAAACAACATGCCAATGTCACGGCGAATTTTGGGCAGGGTTCGGGGAGTTACTGTCATGCCATTAATCTGAATTTCTCCTCGTACTGGTTTGATTAATCCCACCAGCGATCGCAATAAAGTGGATTTTCCTGCGCCATTCAGTCCCAATAAAACGACAAATTCACCTCGTTTGATCTGGCAATTAATTCCGTTGAGGATAGGGCGATTGAGAGATGCAGCGTAAGCTGTTTCTAGGTTATGACACTCAATAATACAATCACTCATCCTCAACCTCGGTCAATTTTAGCGGTTCATTAAAAAGTTAAGAGTTAGGAGTTATTCGTTTCTAACTCCTAACTTTGCATTCATGTTGTTATGGTTCAATACCAACACGCTTAAGAGCATCCTGGATTGGTGCTAAGTGATTATCATGATCAACTTTCACCAAACTTGTAGCATTAGATAAGTCTTTGAGTAGCTCGTTGTTTGGTGATTGATTCAATTGCATTAAGGCAGCAATCAATTTTTCTCGCATGGGAGCTGCAACACTGTCATCAATCACGACACCGTGGGCAGGTACACCTGTAATTGCGTGAAGAACTCGCAATTGACTTTTTTCTTGCGCGGTTACATACGGTGGATTAAGCGCATATTCTGATACCGCAGCTGCATCTGCTTGACCGCGCAAAACTGCTTGCAATGCACCAGAGTAATTACCGCCGTATGAAACTTGTCCAAAGAAATTATCCAAGCGATCGCGGTTAGGTACAAATCCTTGTTTCACTAATTCACCGACAGGAAAAATAAATCCTGAGCCAGAAGTTGGAGAAACAAACGCCATTTTTTTACCCCGCAGTTGTTCTAGGGTAGCTTTGACAGAATTTTTGGATGTTAAAGAACTATTTTTGGGAACTACAAAGATTGAGCTATAAGTGTGGCCTCCAGAGTAATTGGGACGCACTTCTGCCAAATACAACCGAGCATTTGCCAACTGTTCAGCTTTCAGTGCCGGGCGACTACTCAAAAAAGCTGCATCAACTCTACCCGCTCTTAAGGCTTCTACTGCTGCTGTTTCATCGGCTACAACTGCCTGAACTGGCATTCCCACTTGCTTAGACAAAAAAGTCGCTACAGCATTTGCTTTATTTTGGGCATCTGTGATTTCACCCCGCTTAGGAAAAGCTACTCTTAAAGTCTTCTGGTTTTGGGCAATCAAGGTTGATGCCTGTTGATTATTTATGGGTTTGGCAATAACCTGTGTTTGCGTTTCCCCAAAGGTGCTAATTAATAAACCTGTAAGTGCCACAAATGCCGCGCCAGCACTCAATAAACCCTTTTTGCTCACACTCATTTATAACTCTCCATTCAGAATAATTCGCAATATTTTTGCAAATGTATATCAATTAGTCTCTTAAAAAGATCTATAGCTTTTAAGAACAAAAGTCAATATGGCGTTTCTTAATTGTGTGCAGTAAACTCTCGCGAAGAAAAAGGACTAGTACCGCAAGGTAGAAGTCAAAAGTATTATGGAATAAGCTCTTTAGAGCTTTTCAATGGTATACTTATTTCCGCCGCGCTGGACTAGAGGCTAGAGTCTCAAGTAGAGAAATTGCGATCGCGGGTTACAATCCTCATAAAATGTACTGCAACCGAGACTAACTGGCAGCAAAACTCAACAGCAGAAGCTTTTGAAGAACTCCAAATTGCTTTAGAAAAACTTAAAATAGCCTGTGAAGAGTTAGAGTCTACACGAGCAATAGTAGAAAAAGAACGTCAGCGCTACCAAGAGTTATTTAATTTTTTTGCACCAGATGGTTACTTAATGACTAATATCTACGGCAATATTCAAGAAGCTAACCGTGCTGCGGCTGTATTGTTCAATAATTAGAAAAGTGCGATCGCAAGAAGCAGAAAAAGAGGATAAAATTCCTGCTATAGCACTAACAGTATTTGCGAGAACTGAAGAATGTCAACTCGTCCTAGAAGCTGGATTTCAAGCTCATATAACTAAGCCCATTGAGGCAGACGAGTTAGTAGTAGCGATAGCAAACCTCGCTGGACTTAATAAGTAGTAATAAGTAGGTTGGGTTAAGCACAGCGTAACCCAACATGGATGAAGGTGTTGGGTTTCCTTACGTTAAGGTGAGTTCGATGAACCTCTCCCCAACCCCTCTCCGACGCGGAGAGGGGCAGAAAATTTACTAGTTTTAAACGAAAAATCAAGGTTTCAAAGCTTATCCTAGCAGTTTTGACTTAGACTGCAATTTTCGCTTCAGCAGTAATGATGTGCTTAATACACCCAAGAGTGCAACAGTCATTGATGGTTCTGGTACTGATTGCCTTTGACGCGATTGAATATATTCAGATAAACCAGTGAGATTGTCAGTGTTAATCAAGTCAACATTGGCATCATAGAGTGGCCCCCAAACGCTGGGCGCATCTTGTGGCAAATTCCAAAAGCGCAAGATTTTGTTTTCACCATGCACTTGAGCCACGACATCGTCTAAGGTTGCTTTAGTGTCATCTGGAATTGTGCCAGTACCGTCCCAAGCCAAATCGCCGTTAAAAAAAGTATTCCAGTTGTCGCTAATTAAGGGGATAAACTCAGGTACAATACCCATCCCTATATCATCTTGACGACCGTCGTAGGCAGCATAACGTATATCCTGCGAGAGCATATAATCTCGTGGTCGATTACCTGATATCACAACATTAACTGCTCCTTTTTGCATGTCATAGCCACCAGAAGCATTTTTGGTGTAAGTATTAAACAATCCCGGATTATTAACTGCGTAGTTGGCTAAAGTTTCATGTAAGCGTTGGTAAGTCGAAACACCTTCACTCTTAATATCAACTAATAAAAGTAGAGGTGTGCCGTCAGCGTAAATGCCACCATTATTTACCTGAGTTGCCAAGTTCTGCAATGGTGTCAGATATAAATCTTCCAAAGTAGGCAATGTTAAGGGGTTGTCTACTGGGTCGTGAGCAACACGCAAATCTGTATCTGTGTCATAAAGCCAAATATCAGCCTCGGCGCTAACGAAACCGTTGTGGAGGGCTTCAAAGAGTGGATACTCGTGTTCGTAGTCGTTGTGAGCATGGGTGCGCGGTACAGAATAGTCAAGAGAATCTGGAACTGTATCGGCATAAGCTTGACCGACATAACAACTTGCTGTAATTACGCCAACAGCCAACGTGCGAATGAGACTTTTCATGGTTTATCTTCCTTGAAGTCTCTTCAAAAGTAATTGGCTTATGTGTTAAAGCAAGTTAAGCTTCAGTAATCTTTTTTTTAAAGCTTCGGCTTGCGGAAATAGAGTTTTGACTTCGCAGCAGTTGAAGTGTTGAGACACTCAAAGGTTCAACTTTCGACTTCAGAGGTTCAACTTCCGACCTCAAAGGTTCAACTTTCGACTTCCAAGGTTCAACTTCCGACCTCAAAGGTTCAACTTCCGACCTCGAAGGTTCAACTTCCGACTTCCAAGGTTCAACTTCCGACCTCAAAGGTTCAACTTCCGACCTCAAAGGTTCAACTTTCAACTTCCAAGGTTCAACCTTTGACTTCAGAGGTTCAACTTTCAACTTCAAAGGTTCAACTTCCGAGAATAAGTAATAGGACAAAAATATTTACAGTCATTGCAAGCAAAGCAAAGCAATCCCAGTCATTGTGATTGCTTCGCTTTACGCGCAATAACATTATGTAATTAATTCTGTTCAACTACTTGAAAGTAGCTCTTCCCAATGCCCTATGCCCCATGCCCCATGCCCCATGCCCACTTGCCCTGAGCGAAGTTGTTCGACGGAGTCGTTCCCGAAGGGTAGGGATGCCCCATACAATTAAACTACTGCAATACAGTCAATCTCCACCAACACATCTTTTGGTAAGCGAGAAACTTGAACACAAGCCCGCGCAGGGGCTGTATCTTCAGAAAAATATTTAGCATAAACGGCATTTACTGCTGCAAAATCGTTCATATTAGCGAGAAACACAGTAGTTTTAACCACATTTTCAAAACTTGCGCCTGCTTCAGTCAGAATGGCTTCTAGATTAGCCATTACCTGTTCAGTTTGCTTGGTTACATCATCTGTATAAACAACGTTACCAATATGGGGATCAATAGCAATTTGTCCAGCGACAAATACCATCAGACCAGAAGCTGCGATCGCTTGATTATATGGCCCTACAGGAGCTGGTGCTTGATTAGTATTAATTACTTTACGAGTCATAGATATTATGGCAGGTAACAAACTTGAAAGTCTTTTAATGTCAGTTGTTTGATTTATTGACTACTAACCACTGACCACTGACTACTGACAAAACTCCACTTGGCTACAGCATTTTAACCTAATCGCGGACGTATCCCATAATGTTGATACTGCCAATAATCTTGCAAAATGCGATCGTGGTCAAAACATAAATTACTAGGCATACGCCAAGACTCGAAAATTCCGACATTTTTAGCATCATCCCCAGCCTTTGGTTCTCCCATCGCCGTCGCTAAGAATACAATGCTGATTGTATGTTGGCGGGGATCACGACTAGGATCGGAATATACCAAAAATTGCTCAACTAACTCCACCTGTAAACTTATTTCTTCTTCAGCTTCGCGCTTCGCCGCCACTTCTACAGCTTCACCATAATCGACAAAACCACCGGGAATTGCCCAACCCAGTGGTGGATTATGTCTCTCAATTAACACTATTGGCCGATGTGGTCGATCCACTAATTCAATGATGATATCAACCGTCGGTGCAGGATTTCGGTAAGTCATGGTTATTAGTCAGTAGTCAGTGGTCAGTTGTCAATAGCAAAAAATGACTGACTACTGACAAAGGGACAATAACATGAATACTCTTCCATGATAAATTCGATGCGATCGCTTCCTCTTAATAATTTAAGTTACTTATGCCTTTCAACAGATCCAGCGGCATTTTGCTACATCCTACCTCGTTTCCTAGTCGATTTGGCATTGGAGATTTAGGTTTAGAAGCCTATAAATTTATTGATTTTCTCGAAAAGAGTTATCAACAATATTGGCAAGTTTTACCCTTAGGCCCCACTGGTTACGGTAATTCTCCATATATGTGTTACTCAGCGATGGCAGGAAATCCCTTGCTGATTAGTCCAGAACAATTTATAGATCAAGGTTTGCTAACTGAAGCAGACTTTGCTAATTTACCAGGATTTCCAGGAGATAAAGTAGATTTTGAGCAAGTTGCAACCATTAAAATTGATCTCTTAAAAAAAGCTTGTAATAACTTTAGAACCCAAGCATCTCCCATTCAACAAAAGGAATTTGCCGGTTTTTGTGAAAGCAAAGCTTATTGGCTAGACAATTACGCTTTATTTATGGCGTTGAAAGATTACCACAACAATGCTAGTTGGTATACCTGGGAACCAGAACTTGCTAAACGTGAACCAGAAGCCTTAGATCAAATACAACGACAGTTGACTGAAGAGATTTTTTATTACAAGTTCACCCAATATGAGTTCTTCCGGCAGTGGTCAAATGTTAAAAGCTATGCCAACATGCGCGGTATAGAAATCATTGGTGATATTCCCATCTACGTATCTCATGACAGTGCTGACGTATGGGCTAATCCTGAGATCTTTTGCTTGGATGAAGAAACGGGAGCCGCTGCACAGATGGCGGGAGTTCCCCCAGATTACTTTAGCGCCACTGGTCAATTGTGGGGCAACCCTGTTTATCACTGGGAACAGTTGCAAAAGCAAGATTTTAAATGGTGGGTACAGCGCTTTGAAGCCATGCTGGATTATGTTGATATTATTCGTATTGACCACTTCCGGGGTTTTGAAGCTTTTTGGGCTGTAAAACAAGGTGAGGAAACAGCCATGAATGGAGAATGGATTGAAGCGCCTGGAGAAGAGTTGTTTGATACGATTAGACAAAAATTAGGTAAGTTACCTGTCTTAGCCGAGGATTTGGGAGTGATTACCCCAGAGGTAGAAGCGCTGCGAGACAAGTATGAATTTCCAGGGATGAAAGTTTTGCAGTTTGCCTTCGGTTCTGATCCCAGTAATCCATTTTTACCGTTCAACTACTCACGAAATGCGGTAGTTTACACCGGGACTCACGATAACGACACCACTGTAGGTTGGTTCAACACAGCGAGTGATTGGGAAAAGCAAAACTTATTGTTGTATTTAGGTTGTGTCAGTCCTGAAGGTATTCATTGGGATTTAATTCGCTTGGCTTTAAGTTCTATAGCCAATCAAGCAATTATTCCTTTGCAGGACATTTTGGGTTTAGGAAATGAAGCACGGATGAATTTTCCTAGTGTTGCTGAAGGTAACTGGGAGTGGCGCTATCAATCAGAAGCATTGACAGAAGAATTAGGCGATCGCCTAAAAATGCTCACCAAACTCTGTGGACGCGCCCCGGAAGGAAATTGAGGAATTTGGGCATGGGGCATTGGACATGGGGCATTGGGCATGGGGAAGAAGAGGAATTGGGGACAAGGAGAATTGGAGAATTGGGGAAAGAACTGTCCCCTTGTCCCCTTTTCTCCTTGTCTCCCTGCTCCCTGCTCCCCTGCTCCCTCTCAAGACTCAGGCTGGGCAGCAATTTTAATTTCTTCAACTTTACCTGGTTCTCCCATTTGCTTGGCTTCCTGCTGATTGACACTCATCAGCACACCACCTGCATTATCTGTTTTCACCGTCAGTTGTTCTTGGGCTTTCCAAACCCGATGTGTACCCTCTGGTAGAATGCCCTCAAACTGAGTTTTACCATCGGCTACTACCCGAATCCAAGAAGAAGCTTTTAGTGTGACACCAATCTGTAATGACCGATTTTCTTTGAAGCTACTGCGGGTGTCACTAACAGGTTGAACTATTGTTGATTTTTCTGGTTGAGTTAACTCTGGGTGTGATTCACTTTGACTATTATCTGCTTTGAGAACAGCATTATTTAGTAATTGAGACAAGCTGCTGACAGAGCATACAATCATGAACACATAAAGTAAATAAAGATGAATTGGACGGAATTGACCCATTGAACGAGTGTTTCCAGTAGTTGGCAACTTCACCTGTTGAGCAGCGACAGGAAAGTTGCTGGAAAACTCTGTTCCATTAAAGCCTAATACATCGGCAAATTGTCTAATCAAACCTTGAGTGTAAATTGGTTCTGGTAAATTGTCTAAATTACCTTCTTCGATCGCCTGTAATAACCGTCGGGGAATTTTGGTCAATGCTACCATTTCTTCTAGAGAGAAACCCCTTTGTTGACGCGATGCCCCAAGTTGAGCGCCGATTTCTGCCAACTTTTCGGTTTGTTGTTGTTCTAATGAAGGTGTTGGCTGTTGATGAGTTTTTCTTTTAAACCATTTCATATTTTTTCTACTCCCCTGACCTCGGCTGAATCTTTAATAGGTATATGCTTTATTTGCTTTTGCAAAAAGCGAATTTCATTCTCTTGTAAAAACCGATAATTACCTTCACGCAATAAGTTTACTCTTAGAGGGGCTACCGTGGCTTTTGGTGTTTGTAATTTGATTGCGCCTATGGCAGTCCGATGTAGTTTGATGACTGGATGTCCTAACTGTTCAGCTACACGACGAATCTGGCGATTTCTTCCCTCCTTTAAAATTATTTCTAAACGGCTATTTAGAGCAAGTCTTTCGATCATGTTTACTTGGGCTGGCAGGGTTTTTCTTCCATCTAACATCACACCTTCACGCCACATCTTTAATACTGCTTCAGTAGGATGTCCTTTAACCAAAACCTGATAGGTTTTCGCAATGCTATGGCGTGGATGAGTTAACCCAAATGTTAAATCTCCATCGTTGGTAAGTATTAATGCCCCTGTAGATTCTGCATCTAAACGACCAACTGGGTGAATACCTGTACCCTCACGCAATTCTTTAGGGAGTAAATCTAAAACTGTCTTTCGTCTTTGAGGGTCATAGCAAGTTGAAACTACTCCAACTGGCTTGTGCAGTAACAGGTATAACAAAGGCGGACGTTGCCTGCCAGAAACGGGCTTACCATCAACAGTAATCGTATCTCTTTGGGGGTCAACTTTTTGACCTAAATGCGCTAGCAAGCCGTTTACCTGCACACGCGATCGCCGAATCATTTCTTCAGCTTCACGTCGTGAGGCAATACCCCATTTAGCGATAATCTTTTGTAACCTTTCCTCCATGTGGAAATTACTGATTTTTTTCCTAACTTTAAATAATAATCAGAAATATTGGCATTTTGTAGTAAATAACCATAAATGTTAGATTTAAGACTTACTTAAGTTCAGTCCCTTGCTGAGCAAATACCCATTACAAGAGTGGTTAAATGCCAGAAGATAATTTCCCGACAAAAAGTTCCCATAAGATCCGGCTAATTACCAACGCACTCACAGCAGCATTAAAGCTATGGTTAAGAGCGCAAGTCAGCCAAGTATCTCAATTAGAGGTAGAGATAAAAGCTAGCGATCGCCAAATTCTCTCTGGCTGCATTCCTTGGGTATCTATTTTTGCCAGTCATGCAGTCTATCAAGGCCTCTATATTACACGAATTAAACTAATAGCGGAAAATATTCAGATCAATATAGGCTCAGTACTTAAAGGAAAGCCGCTACGACTGCTAGAAATAGTACCAGTAGTCGGCGATCTAATAGTAGAAGAAAAAGACCTCAATAATTCCCTGGCATCAGAACTATTATCAACTGCTTTAAATGATGTACTGGTTAAACTTTTACCAGAAAATTGCCTCCAATCACAACCAAAATGGCAAAAAATTATCCTTGACAATAATCAAATAACACTCTTTGCTAACTCAGGAGCCACCACTGAAAATATACCTCTAGAAGTGAGATTTGATTTAAAGTTAATTGGCAATCAGGAGTTGCAATTAATACATATTCAAGTTATTAAAAACGACGTAGCACTTTTAGAGGGTGAACATAATTATCATCTCGATCTTGGTTCAGATGTCGATATTCAAGAACTCAGTTTGATCCCTGGTCAATTAGTGTGTCGCGGACGAATCAACGTTAACCCTTAGAGGCTGTTTGCAGCGATCGCTATCATTAAATCAATGAACAGTTAACAGTTATCAAGTGGCTTTTGACTGGTAACTGATAACTGTTGAGAGTGCCTATAATCTATAAAAAGCCGTCAAATTTTCCCTTTAACCAATGACTGCAACACTCCTCACACCACCGGATGAAATAATTCACCTATCGGGGATTAGCTGGCAAACCTACGAAACATTGTTAACAGAACTGAGTGATCGCCGTCTTCGCCTCACTTACAATCGTGCTACTCTTGAAATAATGACTCCTTCTCCAGAGCATGAAAGATTTAAGAAAGTCGCAGGGCGCTTTGTAGAGACAATTGCAGAAGAACTGGATATATCTATTGAACCTTTGGGGTCAACCACGTTTAAACATCCTGGAGTGAGTGGCGCAGAGCCAGATGAATGCTTCTATATTCGTAACATTGCCCTAGTTCGGGGAAAAAAACGACTAGATTTAACACAAGACCCAGCACCCGATTTAGTCATAGAAATTGATGTGACAAGTAGTTCCAATAATCGTCTCCAAGTGTATGCAGATTTGGGCGTAGCAGAAGTGTGGATTTATAACGGAGAATCCCTGGTCATTCAACAATTGCAAAATGACACCTATATCACCTCCCAAACCAGTCAATTTTTTGTGAATTTACCCATTCCAGAGATTGCCAGATTTTTGCAACAAGCCCCGACAATGGATTATCTAGAATTGGTGAAAGCATTTCGTAATTGGGTTAGAAGCCAGTTACAAAATTGAAAAAGGTAACGATGAGACTTCCAAATAATACGAATTACGTAGCTTGCTTCTCACCTTTAGCGAGTATTACGAATTACGAATTACGAATTACTGGTAATAAAAGTGTCACGAAATAATAAACCAAAGGGGCTGTAAAAATGTAACTGTCAGTACGGTCTAGAATGCCTCCATGACCAGGGATCAGCTGTCCTGAATCTTTAACGCCAGCATCGCGCTTGAGCATAGACTCGGTAAGATCGCCCAAAAGACTAGCGATCCCAATTAGCAAACCCAATGCTACACCAGTAATAATAAATCTAGGAAAGTGTAGATAAGAGGCTCCTGCTAAGGCTACAGCAACGCTGGCAGTGATGCCAAAGACTGCACCTTCAACAGTTTTTTTAGGGCTAATGTCAGATAACGGGGTTTTACCAAAGAATCTACCAAAAATATAAGCGCCAATGTCAGCTGCCCAAATGCATAAAAAAGTCAGCAGTGTCATTGTTAACCCTTGGGGCAAATAGGTAAAATTTTGCTGCCAAATATCTGCCCAATTTAATGGCCAGTAACCACCCAATGGCAGATTACTTAAAGCTGCACTACCAAGGGCGCGTAACCTGACCCAGAAACTTGCTAAGTAACCCACATAAAATAGTCCCATAATTGAAGCGGAAATATCGGCGATTGTGGCCATCTTGGGCTGAAATAGCAAATAAAAACAGATAAATGTCCCAGCTAAAGGTAATACAGCATCAGCTAAATTGCCATCAACTGTACAGATTACGAGCAAGACTTGGCTGACAAACATCGTGGTTTTAGCAGCGGGAGCTATACCTCTGGCTCGCACTAAATTAAAATATTCTTGATGACCCAAAAAGACAATCACCGCAATTGCAATAGTAAAGTACCAACCCCCCAGTAGGGTTGCAACCAAAGCAAGAGCGATCGCAAAAATTCCACTAACAATTCGAGACCAAGGCATAGAAGTATTTTGGATTTTGAATTTTGAATTAGAAATTAGGTATTGAGGATTAAGATGGGAAGTTGGTAATTGTAGCTTAGTTTCTCATTACCTATGACTTAATCCTCAATCTAAAAATCTAAAATCTAAAATCTAAAATCTTTGAGGTTTAGTCTAGTTTCTCACCACTAACGATAAAAATAGGATCAACAGCTGCAAAAGTTTGAGAAAAGCCGCGTGTTTCCAAACGGTTGACCGCAGACTGAACAACTTCGATATTTCTCGCTTGTAATTGAGAAAAGCTCTGGGAAATAGCATACAGACTCTCTAGATTAGCAGCTGTAGCTACAACTCGTCCTGATGGCGGTAAATAATGCCACACAGTTTGCAAAATTTCTTGGATGGGACGACCCCCCTCGATACAAACACGGTGAGGAGGTACTTTGAGGTCGTGCATACAATCTGGGGCGCTACCTTCGATGACTTCGACGTTTTTAACATCAAAGCGATCGCAGTTGCGCCGAATTAGATTAGCGACTTCTTCATCCCGTTCTACAGCCACAATTTGTCCATTAGGACACAGCAGCCCCACCTCTACCGGAATTGTACCTGTCCCTGCGCCAATGTCCCACAAAACTGAATCGGGTTTGAGCCGCAATTGGGAAATCAACAGCAGCCTAACTTCTCGCTGACTGAAAGGAATACCCGGTAACTGCTCAAATAATTCATCGGGTATACCAGGGGTGATGTAAGGCCAAAGTTGGGAGGGCATAAAAGCACGCGATTATACTAAAAAATATGGGCTTGTGCAACTTGACAAGTTATAAACTATCAAAACTTTTAAATGTAGCGTCATCAGCAATAATTATGATTCAGGAAATATTAAACGGCCGCTACGAAGTCCAACAGCAATTAAGTAAAAAGGCAGGACGACGGATATTTTTAGCTCAAGATCAAATCACTGATGAATTAGTAATTGTGAAGTTACTTTCTTTTAGTAGTGATTTTGAATGGGACGATTTCAAGTTGTTTGAGCGTGAAGCTGAAACTTTAAAATCTTTGTCACATCCGTTGATCCCTCGTTATTTAGACTATTTTGAAGTAAATTCACCTACTATCAAAGGATTTGCCTTAGTACAGAGTTATATCCCAGCTCAAACTTTAGAGCAATACATTCAGACTGGACGAACTTTTACAGAAGCCGAAATTAAACAGATAGCCAAGACACTTTTAGAGATTCTCGTTTATCTACATCAATTGCACCCGCCTGTAATTCACCGTGATCTTAAGCCTAGCAATATTTTATTAGGCGATCGCTCTGGCAACAGTTTGGGTCAAGTTTATCTCGTGGATTTTGGTTCAGTGCAAACTGTCTTAGCTACAGAAGGTGGAACTAGAACTGTAGTCGGAACCTACGGATATATGCCACCGGAGCAATTTGGCGGCCGCACGGTTCCAGCATCTGACCTTTATAGTTTAGGTGCGACGCTCATTTATTTAGTAACTGGTGTCCATCCAGCCGATTTACCGCAAAAAGATTTTCGGTTTCAATTTGAGCAACTGACTAATTTAAGCCCTAGTTTCACTCGCTGGTTGCAGCAGATGACTGAACCCAATTTAGAAAAGCGGTTGAGTTCTGCAAGCGTAGCGCTAAAGGCTTTAAATGAGCCGCATTTTCCTGACACTACTGCTTTAGTTGTTAATCAACCAACTGGTAGTACAATTCAACTATCCAAAGATTGGGATCATCTAGATATTGTTGTTCCACCAGTTGGCTTTAAACCGTCAATGGTGTTTTTGAGTTTATTTGCGATCGCCTGGAACTCATTTATTCTGTTTTGGACAATTGGCGCTCTTTCTGCCCCTTTTCCGCTGAATATTCCCTTTGCTTTGTTTTCATTGCCTTTTTGGGGTGCAGGCTCGTTTATGGTGTATACGTTTCTATTTAATATGTTTGGACGTATACACTTACGCCTGAATCAAGAGCAAATTGCCTTAACCTGGGAGTTATTTGCTTTTAAATTCCATCGTCCTCGGCCATCACCAAGACAAAGTATCACTAAACTAGTTTATATTTCCAAACACTTTACTAGAGACTCTGAAGGCTCTAGAGTTAGTGTTCCAGCGCAATTAGATATTTGGTCAGGAGTGTACAAGTATAAACTTGGTGGTAGTGGTGGTGCGATTGAATCTGAAGCAGAGATTGAATGGTTAGCCCAGGAATTAAGTGATTGGTTAAATATACCAATTACGCGAGAATAAACAAACCAAGTAATATAAAGAGGTCTGAAAATGACAACTACAAGCAAAAGGCAATCGCTAATAGAATTAATTTATAAACATCTAAACATCGCACCCGAAAGCACTTTAGAAAAAGTTTTAGAACTTTTAGAAGATGAAGAAGATATTAGAGATGCTCGTGCTGAAATAGCAGAAGCAAAAATTAACGGTACTATATCTTGGGATGAATATAAGAAAGAAACCGCGCGACTTATCAAATTGAATTTACCAAGGGTGCTAATAAACAACTAAAGAAATTATCAAGCGATATCAAAGAACGTATTGACTCAAAAATTCAAGAATTAGCAATAGAACCACGTCCAGCTGTAGTTAAAAATTAGTAGATGAAGAATATTTATATCGGATTAAAGTAGGTGATTACAGAATAATCTATCAAATACTTGATACTATTTTATTAGTGAGTGTGATTAAAGTGAAACATCGTAGAGACGTTTATAGAAATGAGTCTTGATACAGAACAGTAAAAATTAATTATTGAGAGGAACTGTGTATGTTTGGATTGGGATGGCCGGAAGTAGGTGTAATTGCGATCATTGCTATTTTAATTTTTGGTCCCAAAAAAATTCCGGAATTGGGAAATGCACTGGGTAAAACACTGCGGGGCTTTAAGGAAGAACTCAAAACTTCTAGTGATGACAATGATCCTGAGCAAGAACAATAATGTCAAAAGTTAGGCAATTGCTGCTTCACAGATAGCAAAAAGCATATTGGCTAGAAAACTTCTACATTGAAAAAGGGTGTGGGGTGTAGGCGAAAGAACCCTTTTTATAGAAATTACCTTCTGCCTCCTGCCTCTAAACTAAAGCAAGGTGTTGATCACAGAAGATGTCACCCCATTTTGATTATCTACAACCATTGTAGAGGCGTTTTGTTGAATTTCCTCTTTGACCAAACCGCGTACCTTAATTAACTTGATAGCGCGATTGACACTTTCTGGTAAGATTACCACTAGACCATTATCAGGAGCCGTGTCCAAAGCTTTGTTAATGGCTGCGGTCTCATCCATAATTACTTCATAACGGGCATCACGGTTAACTTGAATGATACCTTCAGTAATTAACTCAGAAGCTGATCCCCGTGGTCTTCCTCGTGTGTCATCGTCTTCTTTGACAATGATGTAGTCAAAAATATCTGCTGCTAGTTTACCTAAGGTAACAAAGTCTTCATCGCGGCGATCGCCTGGGCCACCAACTACACCAATTCGCGCTCCTGTATTCCAGTTACGTACAAAAGAACCTAATGCTTCATAACTGGCGGGATTATGAGCATAGTCTACCAAGGCATGGTAGTTTCCTAAATTAAACAAATTCATGCGTCCCGGCGTTTGGCTGACAGAGGCACGGAAGGTCTTTAAGCCTGCCCGAATTTGCTCAATCGTCACATTTTGCACAAATGCTGCCAAAGCGGCTGCTAAAGCGTTGGCAATCATAAATGGCGCTCGTCCGCCCATTGTTAAGGGAATATTTTCTGCTCTTTCTATCCGGTGTGTCCAATCGCCTTTAACAATCGAGAGATAGCCATTTTCGTATATTGCTGCGACTCCACCTTTTTGGATATGCTGCCGCACTAATTCTGAGTCGGGATTCATTGTAAAGTAAGCAACATTAGCCTTAGTTTTTTGGGCCATTGCGGCGACGCGGCGATCGTCGGCGTTAAGTACAGCATAACCATCAGGAAATACAGCTTCCGCGACTACACTCTTAAGATTTGCCAACTGATCAATAGTATCGATATCACCGATTCCCAAATGATCGGCAGCGACGTTTAATACTATACCTACATTGGCAGATTCAAAGCCCAGCCCAGAACGAAGAATACCTCCACGAGCGCTTTCTAATACCGCAACTTCTACAGTTGGATCTTGTAAGATGACATGGGCGCTTTGAGGCCCTGTGTTATCTCCGGCTTCTACTAAGAAATCACCGATGTAAGTTCCATCCGTAGTTGTATAACCGACTACTTTGCCTGTCTGCTTATAAATGTGCGCCAGCAATCGGGTAGTAGTGGTTTTACCATTAGTGCCTGTCACACTCAGTATGGGAATGCGGCTGGGTTGTTCGTTGGGGAACAACATATCCATCACTGCTCCGGCAACATTGCGGGGTATGCCTTGACTGGGGGCAACATGCATCCTAAAGCCAGGGGCGGCATTAACTTCTACAATTACGCCATCCATTTCTCTCAGGGGGCGACTAATATCCGTAGTGACAATATCAAGTCCGGCGACATCCAGGCCAATAATTCTCACTACCCTTTGTGCTAACCAAATGTTTTCGGGATGAATTTCATCAGTACGATCTACAGCACTACCGCCTGTACTCAAGTTAGCTGTTGCTCGGAGATAACAAATTGTATCCCTGGGTGGTACGCTATTTAAGGTGTAGCCTTGCCTTTCTAATAATTGATAACTAGTCCGGTCTAGTTCAATCTTAGTCAAGACGTTATCGTGTCCTTCACCGCGATTTGGGTCTTGGTTTGTTTCTTCAATGAGTTCGGCAATGGTAGATCTACCATTACCAACGATGTGAGCTGGCACACGTTCGGCTACTGCTACTACTTTGCCATTGACTACTAGTACTCTGTGGTCACGCCCAACATAATATTTTTCAACAATAATTGACCGTGAAACTTGTCTAGCTGCTTCGTAGGCTGCTTCAGCTTCTTCCCAAGTTCTAATATCGATGGTGATCCCGCGTCCATGATTACCGTCTAGCGGTTTAATGACGATGGGATAGCCGCCAACATATTCAATAGCTTCTTCTAAATCGTCTAAAAAGTTAATTACCGTACCTCTAGGTACTGGCGCTCCGGCTGCGGCTAGGATGCGTTTGGTAGCTTCTTTGTCGCAAGCTAGTTCTACCCCTAAAATGCCAGTATTGTGAGTCATTGTGGCTTGCATTCGCTTTTGATTCACACCGTAGCCCAGCTGAATTAAAAAGCGGGCGCTCAATTGCATCCAGGGAATACCTCTTTTTTCGGCTTCCTTGACGATCGCTTCGGTTGAAGGTCCTAAAGATGAATCACGCCAGAAGTCTTTCAGGTCTTGAATATCTTGCTCTAGTTCTGCTTTGGGATAGCGACCCCGATCTGCAATACTTTGACACAGGCGCACAGCGGCTCGTCCAGCGTAGCGTCCTGCTTCTTCGTTCAGGTATTCAATCACTACCTGAAAAATTCCGGGTGTAGCGGTTTCGCGGGTACGGCCAAAGCCAACATGCATTCCAGCTAGTTCCTGGAGTTCTAGGGCTACGTGTTCGACAATATGACCCATCATGGTGCCTTCTCGCACTCGCATTAAAAAGCCACCGCGACAGCCAGGCGAACAATAGTGACCCTCCAGACTCGGCAGCGCCTCAACTAATCCTTCATAAAAGCCAGGGATTTCATTCGAGGGCGTTTCAGCCAGGTTTTCTAAATCGAGGCGCATGACGATCAGCTTGTGGCGTCGAATGCTCCAGTAGTTTGGGCCGCGTAAGGTCTGGATCTTGAGGATTCTCATGGGAATAGGTAGATGGAGATTCGGAACCAAAATTCTAGTTTCTTACTGGAATTGACCGCTAAACTGTCCATTGTAAACAGTTTTTTCTTTTTACATGGTATTTCTCTGATTTTTCTACAGCAAGAAATAAAGTAAACGATCAACACACTGTAACCTCAGATACTCTATTCCGTCAGCTGGAGATGCGGTGTACAGCGGGTAGTACAGTGCGCTGGTACAGGTGGAAGCGATCGCCATAGCTGAGGATATGCAGACGTAAGTTGTGTATAGTTAAGGGTTCGTTAGCACCGACATGAGGCTCGTTGGTATGAGTTACTTCAGTGGGATCAACAATGGTGACGCTGCCTTTGCCCATGACTTGTAACCAACCGTCACGTTCAAATACAGCACAAGTATCTTCGTCAATGCCAATACCAAGACGGTCAGGATGAGCTGCGATCGCACTGATTAGTCTTCCCATGCGATTACGGTTGTGAAAGTGTTGATCAACAATCACTTCGGGGATAAATCCCAAACCCGTGGCCATATCTACCAAAGAGCGATTTGGCGTTTCACCACTACCACCACCAGCAATCATGTGATGCCCCATTACTGCTGCTCCTGCACTGGTTCCGGCTAAGGTCAATTGTCCACCTCTGACTCGTTGCCGGATAATTTCCATTGCTGGCGTGTCTGACAACACACCACAAAGGCGTAATTGATCTCCTCCCGTCAAAAACACGCCACTACAAGCTTCTAGAGATGCTTTGATTTGGGGAATTTCACACTGTTCGCGTTCGCGAATGTCTAAAATTTCCACCTTCTCAGCACCCATTTCTTCAAAAATGCGAATATACCGACCACCGATGATTGCGGGTTCGCGGGAGGCAGATGGAATAATTGTAATATAGGCCTTACTAGCACCGGCGCGGCCAACAAAAGTTCGCAGGATTTCGCGTCCATGAACTTTATCTTCTGCGCCGCCGATCACTAGAACGGCGGTTTTAGTTGCTTGGGGTGTCCTCATTTCCAGCGATTTAGCTTTTAATTGCGGCATTGTGTTTCTCCTGTCAACAACTTCAGGAGCCATCGCCTTGGTGTTAGCACAGCGTAAAGCCTACGGCATGGCTTCTCTAACGAGACACTACGTGTAGCTTGCTTCCCCGCAGGGGTACGCTTAGAACGAAGCAGGAGCGTCGGCAGCGCGGTGAGTCCATTGCTGCGTAAAGCCTACGGCATAGCTACGCTTAGCGCGTAACGTCTCGCAGAGAAGAGAAGTGCGGTCTTGGGGGTTTCCCTCCATGAGCGACTGCCGAAAGAGTTTCCTCGCTTTTGGCGAATGGCGTGCAAATTTAACAAAAGAGGCAGCCTGATAATTTTTGCACTTTGCTTGATTGAGAGGAGACTTTTTGTAATGTTTGGAGCGAAGTTGCTCCCAATTTTCGCTTAACATACACAATGCCTCGGAAATCAAGTGTCTATTGCCGTTACTCAAAACCAGCGCTTTGTTGTTCACCTGTCCACTTTTTCCAGACTGGCAAAATAGTGCTTGGGGGGCTTGGGTTGCACTCTGGGGTTTGGGGCGAGGAGAGTTTGACACGCTTTTTCTGAGGCTGGCTCGATGCATCCTGAAAGTTGTTAACCTAGTCAGATTATTAATTTAAATGTAGTTGTGACAATATTTAAACATAAATTAAGTAATTAGAGAAACTTTTGATCCCAGAAAAATCAATAGTTCTGGTACTTTTAGACACTATTGATTAAGCTTATCTGTAGTTTTACCTGACATTAGCATCTTGTGTTTGCTAGACATTCAACTTTAAGATTAGTGTTCTCGAATACGAATTACTGTGCGCTTTGATATAGTTACACTTTTTCCTGACTGTTTTACCTCAGTTCTCAACTCTGGGTTGCTGGCTAAAGCCTTAGCCAAACAAATTGCCCAAGTAAATCTGATCAATCCTAGAGATTTTACAACCGATAAGCACCGGAAAGTAGATGATGAACCTTATGGAGGTGGCGTAGGGATGCTGATGAAGCCAGAACCCATATTTACGGCTGTGGAGTCCCTACCAAATTTACCCCGAAGAGAGATTATTTTAATGAGTCCTCAAGGACAAACAATCAATCAACCTCTATTGCGAGAATTGGTGACAAATTACGACCAGTTAGTAGTTATTTGCGGACATTACGAAGGAGTAGATGATAGGGTACTACATTTAGTGACTCGTGAGGTATCTTTAGGTGATTTTATTTTGACTGGGGGAGAAATTCCGGCAATGGCATTACTAAATGGCGTAGTGCGTCTTTTACCAGGAACTGTAGGTAAAGTAGAGTCTTTGAAAGTAGAAAGTTTCGAGCAAGAGTTACTAGATTATCCCCAATATACTCGCCCAGCCAATTTTCGCGGCTGGAAAGTGCCTGATGTCTTACTTTCTGGTAATCACGCCGCGATCGCTCAGTGGCGTTACGAACAACAAATCAAAAGAACAAGCGATCGCCGCCCCGATTTGCTCAAAGAGTGGGAGCAGAGGAGCAGGGAGCAGGGAGCAGGGGAGGCAGGGGAGCAGGGAGCAGGGGAGCAGGGGAGTAGGGAAAAATAACAATGCCCAATGCCCAATAACAACTAACAACTAACAACTGACAAATGACAAACATACGTATTGGTAACGGCTACGATATTCACAAATTAGTGAGCGATCGCCCTTTAATTTTAGGAGGAGTCCAAATTCCCCATGAACTTGGTTTATTGGGACATAGTGACGCTGACGCACTAACCCACGCCATTATGGATGCCATGTTAGGGGCATTATCTTTAGGAGATATTGGGCATTATTTTCCCCCTACTGATCCCCAATGGGCAGGTGCAGATAGTTTAATGTTATTAACTCAAGTACATCAACTAATTCAAAATCAAGGTTGGCAAATAGGTAACATTGATTCAGTTGTGGTTGCTGAACGCCCCAAATTAAAACCGCATATTGAAAGGATGCGTGACAAATTAGCAAATGTTTTAAAATTACAACCAAATCAAGTTGGTATTAAAGCTACAACTAACGAAAAACTCGGCCCTATAGGAAGGGAAGAAGGTATTTGTGCTTATGCTGTTGTCTTGCTAGTTGCTTGCGAGTAATTGTCTTTAATTTATTCATAACCGTTAAAATTGAAATTAATCGCATCCTTAACTTAGTGGGACATTAAAGCAATGTTAGCTGCCAACTTAGAAGATGTAAATCGTCCTGACTTCGTAGCCTTAGACAAAAATGGGCAGATTGTTCTCATAGCTGAAGTCAAAGGTTTCCCATTCAACTTTCAAGAAACCAAAACCAAAACCTATGCTATTTTGCGGCTTGTTGATTATTTGCAAACGGCAAAAATAGTGATTCCTTTTGCCATGCTTGTTGATGTAGATAAAATTCAAATTCTCAAATGGGATGGTAATAGTTTATCAGAGCCAATTATCTGCTTGAATACTGCTGATGTGCTAAGTTATTATGAGCCAAAATTCCGCGACAAAAAGATATTTAGTCTTTATCTTAAAGGTTTAACAGAAGCATGGTTACGTGACTTGGCATATAATTGGAAATCTGCAATACCACCTTTCACAAAAGAAATGGCAGAAATTGATTTATTGCAATTAATAAAAAATGGAACAACTAAAATTTATTAATTCTGTGTAGTGATAATTTACGTTGAAACTAATTTTTTGATGGGTATTGCTAAAGGGCAAGATACCCTAGCCCAAGAATTACTGCAAAATACACCCTCTTTTTTACGTTTAGTAGTGCCAAGTATTTGTTTTGTAGAATCATTAACAACATTAGAACAAGAAGAAAAATATAATCTAGATTTTCTTCGTAATTTAGATATACAAATTAATCAAGCAGAGCGAGATAACTCAGACAATGCACAAACACTGCTATCTTATCTAGAACAATCAAGAACTAGTTTTTTGCAACGAGCTAACGAAGTTAAAAAACGTTTTGATGTAGCTTTTAATCAGCTTGTTAGTAAATCAGAAATGATTACATTAAATACGGGTATTTTTCAAGTAACATTAAATAGAGCAATTTTTGAGAAGCACATTATAGATAAAATAATTTTGGAGTGTATAATTTTTCATGCTGGCTTACACCACAATGAAAATAAATTGTTTTTAAGTAATAACTCTAAGGAGTTTGGTAAACGAGAAGTTACAGAAATTTTACGAAATGTTGGTATCCAGTATTTTAATAAAACTCAAAGTTTTCTTGGTTGGCTACAGTCTCAAACAAATTGATTTACCTATTCACATATTGAAATTATGAAATTTATTAGTGGTATTTTTTCCAATTTTAAACGTTTTTATTTACCTGTAATTTTAGCTTCATTAACAGCCATTACTGTTGCCGCTTGCAATCCAGAGAATTTTAAAAGTTCAGCGGCTCAAGTACCACAGTTAGTAAGTAGCATTCTCAGCGATCCCCAAACCTTTAACTATCCCCTCAATCAAGATGCATCAACAACGAGTCTTCTAGGATTAGTTTTTGACGGCTTAACTACACAAAACCCTACAACTGGTAAATTTGAGCCAAGTTTAGCAGAGTCTTGGCAAATTTCTGATGACAAATTGGGGTTTGTTTTTACCATGCGTGAAGGATTGAAATGGTCTGATGGTCAACCATTAACAGTAGATGATGTGGTGTTTACCTTCAATGATATTTATCTTAACGAAGCAATTCCTACAGATGCTAGAGATATTTTACGCATTGGTGAAAGTCGGGCATTACCAAAGGTGAGAAAAATTGATGATCGCCGAGTTGAATTTAGGACACCAGAACCTTTTGCACCGTTCTTAGGAAATATAGGATTGCCAATTTTACCTGCTCATGTATTGAAAAAATCTATAAAAACAAAAGACCAAAATGGGAAGCCAATATTTCTGACAAAGTGGGGCGTTGATACTCCTTTAGACCAAATTATCGTTAATGGCCCTTATAAATTAGAGCGTTATGACACCAGTCAGCGCATAGTATTTAGACGTAATCCTTATTATTGGCGCAAAGGATCTCAAGGAGAACCACAACCTTATATTGAACGAATTGTATGGCAAATTGTGGAATCAACAGATACTGCCTTGCTTCAGTTTCGTTCTGGTAGTTTAGATACGATAGGAGTTACACCAGACTATTTTTCTTTGCTCAAAAAACAAGAAAAGCAAGGTAATTTTAAAATTTATGAAGATGGGCCAGCTACTGGAACATCGTTTGTTTTGTTTAATCTCAATCAAGGCAAAAGAGACGGAAAACCGCTGGTAAATCCAATAAAGTCACGTTGGTTTAATACAGTCGAGTTTAGGCAAGCTGTAGCTTATGCCATTGATCGACAAAAGATGATCAATAATACTTTTCGTGGCTTAGGTAAACCACAAAATTCACCAGTTTCTGTGCAGAGTCCCTATTATCTTTCACCCCAAGAAGGATTGAAAACTTACGATTATAATTTAGAAAAAGCTAGGCAATTACTCAGAAAAGCCGGATTTAAATCCAATGCCCAAGGTCAGTTACTTGACGCTCAAGGCAACCGTGTTCGCTTCACTTTACTTACCAATTCTGGTAATAAAATCCGTGAGGCAATGGGAGCGCAGATTAAGCAAGATTTGAGCAAAATAGGTATTCAAGTCGATTTTACTCCGCTAGCATGGAATACTTACACAGATAAGCTGTCTAATACCCTCGATTGGGATGCTTCTTTGTTGAGTTTGACAGGTGGTTTAGAACCGAACGATGGGGCTAATGTTTGGTCTCCTGAAGGTGGTTTACACATGTTCAATCAAAAACCACAGGCAGGACAAAAGCCGATTCAAGGTTGGGAAGTTGCTCCTTGGGAAGCAGAAATTGGTAGGCTCTATATTCAAGGCGCTAGGGAATTAGACGAAGCCAAGCGAAAAGAAATTTATGCCCAAACACAGCGAATTACCCAAGAAAATTTGCCCTTTATTTACTTAGTCAATCCCTTGGCAATGTCAGCAGTACGCGATCGCTTTGAAGGTATCGAATACTCAGCCCTCGGTGGAGCATTCTGGAACATTTATGAAATTAAAATTACTAAGTAGATAATTGGGCATGGGGCATGAAGAAGAGGAATTGGGGCAGGGTGCAGGGTGCAGAGGAGTGAAGAGGAATTACCTCTTTCTCCCGAAGTTGCTCCACTTGGTGAGGCAGCCCGGTCTTGTTGTTCCAACAAAGAGGGACTGCCGAACCCGGAGGGGGAGACCCCAAGACCGCACTTCTCTCCTTGTCTCCCTGCTCCCTGCTCCCCTGCTTTTCCTAGTCCCTAGCCCCTAATCCATAATTTAAAATTACCGTGACTCAACCTGAAACTCTGCGATCGCTTCTCGAAGCGGTTGCTAATGGCAAAGTTACCCCAGATGTAGCTTTAGACTCTCTTAAAAATTTAGCCTATGAGCCTGTAGGTGAATTTGCCAAAATTGACCATCATCGTACCCTGAGAACTGGTTTCCCTGAGGTAATTTGGGGGCCGGGTAAAACTCCTGAACAAATTGCTCAAATTATGGAGGTGATGCGCCTCCGCAATCCAGTAGTCATGGCCACCCGGATTGAACCCGCAGTTTATGCTGCACTGCAATCACAGGTTAAAGATTTGCAATATTATGGATTGGCAAAAATTTGTGCGATCGCTCCCCCAACTGTTGAGCCACAGTTTCTAGGAGAAATTGGGATTTTGTCTGCTGGTACTGCTGATTTACCAGTAGCTGAAGAAGCCGCAGTTACAGCTGAACTGTCTGGTTTTCGCGTCCAGCGTCTTTGGGATGTTGGTGTGGCTGGTATTCATCGCTTGCTGAATAATCGTCACCTGATTGAATCGGCATCAGTATTAATTGTCGTGGCGGGGATGGAAGGCGCTTTACCCAGTGTGGTTGCGGGTTTAGCTAATTGTCCGGTGATTGCCGTTCCTACTAGCATTGGTTATGGTGCGAGTTTTGGTGGTTTAGCACCTTTATTGACAATGCTCAACTCTTGTGCTGCTGGGGTAGGGGTAGTGAATATTGATAATGGTTTTGGTGCAGCGGTTTTGGCCGGACAAATTTTGCGGACAGCCGAAAAGCTAAATCACAAACCCTAAGTGTGGTCTGTCAAGATAGTTTTGATTGGTTCGTAGTAAGCCCTTTAGTGCTTAAAACTCAGGACTAAAGTCCTGACTACGAACTGAACTTACCCTTAATTTTCTTGATTGTTCACTTGCACTTGTGTCAGCTTCAACTGCTCAATCTGCTCTGCTGACAAACCAGTGGCTTTGATTACCACTTCATCAGCTACCCCCTCGCGTAGAAGATTAATCGCCACGCGGCGAATACCTTCTTCAATACCTTCAGACCGACCTTCAGACCGACCTTCAGCAATGAGTGCTTGATAAGTTACTGATTCCTGCATAATATCCTTTTGCAGCAACTGTTGAATAATATCCTTATTTAATATTAGCCCAGCGAGAATAAACGCTGACGCGGCTATATTGCTTTGTGTACGCTGGTCGTTGATTTGTGAGATTTGTTCAGCTACTTGTCGCAATGTCTCAGTAGGATTATCAGCTTGGCTTAAAACCGCGAAAGGGAGCAGTCCTGGAGATTGAAAAAAGTTATCTGTTGGTTGTTCCCAAAGGCGAATTACTTGGAAGCGATGAAAGGTATCTTCTAAGGTAAATGTGGTTTGTTGAACCAGATCAGAATTGGTTTTTTGCAGGTAAATCACCACTTGACGCATTCTTTTTTGGGGAAAACGACGATACACCCGCAGCCGATAGTCAATCATCCGAAAGGGAATATCAATTTTCGGCTGAGTCTGAAATTCTAGATGTAGCACGACTTCTTCTGATTGGAGTAATATCAGCGCATCAGCACGAATTGGCTCTAAAGAAAGTTCTGAAGGACTTAATTTAGTTAGGGTTATGGGTTTTCCTAACAGCCAAGTAGCAAAATCACTAGCAAAGTTTTCAACGAGAAATTTGCAGATGTTATCAAACATGAAAAAACTTTACCAAGTAATGGTAGAGCGATCGCTTGTAATAACTTCCAAAGTTTTTAAACACTGGACATTGTCTGCAAGTAAAGGTTATGACATAAAAATCTTTTTTAAAACTCAGTATGAACTCCATCAGCAATTTGATGTTTCAGTTATATTGGCACTTGCCAGCAAATTTGATGCCACTAGCTCAAGCAATTCACGATCCAGATCTTATAGGTCAAATCCAAAAAGCTTGGAGCCACTTTATACAGACAGGACAAGTGTGGGCGCTGTTGATTGGTTTAGTCATTGGCTATATCATTCGGAATCTAACAAGCTACGGCTAACGGGACTAGGGGCTAGGGACTAGGGACTAGGGACTAGGGAGCAGGGGAGAAGAGGAAAAAGTGTTAACCATAAATGGATAAGTGCGAAGTAGTTTCAAACTCCCCCTTGCACCCTGCACCCTGCACCCCTGCTTCTTCTTCCCAATGCCCCATGCCCAATTCCCTAATAAATTTATGACTAAAGAACAAACTTGGAGTCAACGGTTTGAATCAGCACTGCATCCAGCGATCGCTCGTTTTAATGCCAGTATAGGTTTTGATATTGAATTAATAGAATACGATTTAACTGGTTCTCAAGCTCATGCCCAAATGTTGGCTTACACGGGCATTATTTCCCCAACCGAAGGAGAACAACTAATTGCAGGGTTAGAACAAATTCGCCAAGAATATCACCAAGGCAAATTTCACCCTGGTATTGATGCCGAAGATGTACATTTTGCGGTGGAACGGCGGTTAACAGAAATTGTCGGCGATGTGGGTAAAAAGCTGCACACGGCGCGATCGCGTAATGACCAAGTAGGTACTGATACTCGACTCTATCTCCGCGATCAAATTCAACAAATTAAACAGCAATTACGAGAATTTCAAGGTGTTTTAGTAGATATAGCCGAACAGCATATTGAAACTTTGATTCCTGGTTATACCCATTTGCAACGCGCCCAGCCTCTAAGTTTAGCTCATCATCTTTTGGCATATTTTCAGATGGCACAACGCGACTGGGAACGTTTGGGGGATGTTTACCGCCGAGTTAATATTTCACCTTTGGGGTGTGGTGCTTTAGCTGGAACTACTTTTTTAATTGATCGCCACTATACAGCCGAACTATTAAATTTTGATAGTGTTTATGAAAATAGTTTAGATGGAGTCAGCGATCGCGACTTTGCGATCGAGTTTCTTGGTGCTGCTAGCTTAATCATGGTTCACCTTAGCCGTTTGAGCGAAGAAATAATTCTCTGGTCATCGGAAGAATTTCGCTTTGTTTCCCTCAAAGATAGTTGTGCCACTGGTTCCAGCATTATGCCCCAAAAGAAAAACCCCGACGTACCAGAATTAATCCGGGGAAAGACAGGGCGTGTATTTGGTCATCTCCAAGCAATGCTGGTGATTATGAAAGGATTACCCTTGGCATACAACAAAGATTTGCAAGAAGATAAAGAAAATTTATTTGACAGTGTCAATACAGTCAAAGCCTGTTTAGAAGCAATGACAATTTTGTTGGCGCAAGGTCTGGAATTTCGTACCCAACGATTATCCCAAGCCGTGGCAGAAGACTTTTCTAATGCTACAGATGTGGCAGATTATTTAGCAGCGCGAGGAGTTCCTTTCCGAGAAGCCTACAATCTTGTAGGTAAAGTTGTAAAAACCAGTATTGTCGCAGGTAAACTTCTCAAAGATTTGACTTTAGAAGAGTGGCAACAACTACATCCGGCATTCGCAGCAGATATTTACGAAGCCATATCCCCTCGTCAAGTTGTAGCTGCCCGCAACAGTTACGGTGGCACAGGTTTTGCACAGGTAAGTAAAGCAGTTATGGCTGCCCGTATTCAAATAGGGACTAGAGACTAGGAAAGAAGCAGGGGAGCAGCGAGCAGGGAGAAAAGGAGAAAGAGGCAATTAATTTTTTTTATCTCCCTTATACCATTTCACGAAATTATTGATACAAATTACTTTTCTTACTCCCCCTGCTTCCCCTGCTTCCCCTGCTTCCCCTGCTTGCCCAAATGTATCAACTTTAGAGTGAAACGGTATTACGCCCCGCACCCTGCCCTTCTGCCTCTTCTTTCCCATGCCCAAATAATAAATTAGGGCATACAGATGTACGCCCCAAAAAATAATTTAAGTAGGAAACTTATTCAGTATCAGCTGCTGCTGTTCCTTCATCTTCCTCACTCTTCGGTGGTCTTTGTTGGAACCTTCTTTGCATTCTTCCTGTCGTAGTTCGTTTACGAAACTTTCTGGCGTATGCCTGGTTCCGTAGCGCCTTTTCTTTTTTCGGGTTACGGCGCTTAGCCATGTTCACCTCATTAAATAAACAACAAAAAAATGACAACTAGGCATCCCGTAGACAATATCAGCTACTGATGTTATTGATATAGTTTTAGCCTAGTTTAACAGTCTATATATTTTAACAGTATACTAGTCTAACTTATTTAGTCTATTTATGTCAATAGTAATTCGCAACCATTTTATTAAAACTAAAGTATTTATATAGTAATCCGGTTTGATTCGGTGAATTTATTTGTGTAGGTAGGGAACAGGAAACAGGAAACAGGGAACAGTTAAGAAGGGATAGATATGTACTGAATCGTGTTCCTTAATCAAATAGGAGTCCTATATATAGGAATCCGGTTTGGTTTGGTGAAATTACTTGCGTGGTGCGTGTTCGCAAAGCGTCTGGCAGAGAAGCGCAAGCGCGATAGGCGGGGAACTCTTAACAGGGAACACTTCGGCTACGCGGTAGTTGAGCGCAGTCGAAACTCAGTGCATCGCAGGAAACAAGGCTCTTTGAGGTGTACTGAATTTTTTCAAAAATCAAATATGAGTCCTATAGCAGTTAGTAGGAATAAAATCAGTACGTTAGTTGGTGAAAGAATTTAGAAAATATCTGTTCTGCAATCAAATCATCAATTTTTATACTTGAAAATTTATATAGTTAAGTTTTTGCAATGATGTGAATATTTAGTGAAAATTCATTATCAATCAAAATTGGCATTATTAATTGCGTTTCATTTACGAATCTTGTTGGGACAGAAAAATCAGCAATTTTTAGATAACTTAATATACATTTAATAAATATTAAAAAACATTCTAAGTTTCAAAACTAGTACACGATGGCGGGAATAAACCACCATTCAAAATCAATGAAAAGCTTATGCTGTATTCATTTTTAATTTTTAATTCCGTCTTGCGGTACTAGTGTTTTATGCTAGATTTAATCTGAAACATATACAAACAATTTGTGTATAATTAAGCACAGTATTTTTTTATGATATCAACGTTAAGATTGATATATTATACGAAAATCGTTTAGAATAAAGTCCCAAATCATCAGCATATTTGTATAACACGAATCTCAATTATTCATGTAGTTGAGCAGATGCAAATGGTAGGGAATTTAGATAATACAATACAGACATTTTAAGATTGAACATTCTTGCTTTTTTTGCGGCAGCTGTCCAATCCACACGAGGCTTATGGCGCGTTGGACAAACGGTACTGGGTATTATCTTCCGTCATCCCATTACTGGTACTAGTATTATCCCCATATTACCTGATGGTCGAATCGTACTAATCCGACGGCGTGACGATGGCTGTTGGGCATTACCTGGAGGGATGGTGGACTGGGGAGAAGATATTCCTAACACAGTCCGCCGAGAATTAATGGAGGAAACCGGACTGGAGTTAGTAGAAATTAAACGTTTGGTTGGAGTTTACTCTGCACCAGACCGTGATCCGAGAATCCATTCGATTTGTGTTGCAGTAGAAGCGCAAGTTCAGGGGATAATGGCAGTTCAGGATACTTTAGAAGTTATGGAAATTCAGGCTTTTTCTGCTAATTCTTTACCTCCAGGACAAATGTCCCATGACCACTCTCGACAACTACAAGACTATTTAAATGGTTTGACAACACTCGCCTAAAACATTTTGTCACTTGTCATTTGTCATTTGTTCAGTTATTTATAACCAATGACGATTGATAATTGACTAAGTAAGTCGGGGAGAATAAATCAAACTATGTTAACTAATCTAAAGTTAGCTAAATTTAGCTCGTAGTAAGGACTTTATTCTTAATAAAAGGGCTAAAGCCCTTACCCTACGGGTGACGCTCGAAGACTCGCTCTAAGCGAAGCTATGCCGCAGGCTTTACGCTGCGCTAACTCACTACAAACATTGAATTTTTTACTTCGTTCTACTTGATTCTCTAAAAGTTAACTGCTTAATTAAGATGCATACGCTATTTCGCAACTCCCGGAGAAAAATTTCTCAAGGGCTATTATTCTGGCGTGAAGCTGGCAAAGGCATTCCTGTAATCTTTTTACATGGTGCTTGGAAAGATAGTAGTCAGTGGTTATCAGTCATGGAAACACTATCTGAGAATTTTCATTGCTTTGCCCCAGATTTATTAGGGTTTGGGGAATCAGAAAATCCGAATGTTCATTACTCGATTGATTTGCAGGTAGAATGCATAGCTGAGTTCCTACAAGCTTTGAAACTAGAAAAAGTGTATTTAGTAGGACATTCTCTCGGAGCTTGGATTGCAGCTAGTTATGCTTTAAAGTATGCAGATCAAGTTTATGGTTTAGTACTGTTAGCACCAGAGGGGGTAGAGATAGAACGGCAAGAGAATAGTTGGCAAAAAATGCAAAAATTGATGAGATATCCACCGTTAGCATTAAAATTATTAAGATTGCTTCGTCCTTTGGCAAAACGTCTGGCTTGGTACGAAAAATTTGAACAAGATTTGCAATTGCGTCATTTGCTTCTACGATATCCGACAGCCTGTAAGCTATTATTTCAAAGGCAGCACCAAGAAATTAAGATTGAATTATTACAGGATAAATTGCATTTAATAGAAGTTCCAGCTTTGATTTTGCAAGGCGGTCAAGAGACATCAGATATATTAGCCAAAAGTCAAATTTATGCTCAATCTATTCCTCAAGCTGAGTTTAAGATGATTGCTCATGCTGGAGATGATTTACCAGAATCTTATACTGGGTTTGTAGCTGGAGATATTCAGGACTTTATTAAAGGTCATGGGTAATTGGTATGCAAAAAAGTGGCGCTGCGCGATCGCCTGATTCATGCTTTGCTCATAGTGGAGTTTCTTTCTCTGTTACCGTGAAGTGAAACAGAGTTAGATTTGGGAGCAAGAACCACACTTTATTAAAGTTAGATACGGCTAATCAAGTGCGGTTCAAGCCCCTGCTTCTTCTTTGACTTATTTGAAGCTTCAGCAAAAATGGAACAAGACACAAATTGTATGTTACAGCAAGTTTCATTTAAATGAGGTACATTTTCCTAATATCTAGCTCCTTTCTTCTTAAAAGGTGTACTACACCCAACCGAGAAACGCTGTAATTAAATGCGATTTCTTAAGCTGGCATATCTTGTATTCCTATCCAGCCTGTTACGCTTTGGCGCTTCTTGGTATAAGTTTTGGTATTAGTTCTTTCTCGGTTTCCAATCGTTACAAGTGGTTTGTTAATGATTGCCTTTTCTAAAGAAGTAGGATTATTCCAAGTGTCGGCTGGCATGTATTGCCAACAGTGGCGACAAAACCAGGAAATTTCGGAACCATGTACATGTTTTAAAAGTAATCCAGAACAGCAAGGACAGTAGTTCATATTTCTCTAAAATCCTGATTATAAAAAAGTATGTTTTTAAAATTGGAGTTGTTAGTTAACAAACCAATATTTTTTTGCAAAACTGCTCATATTTCAAGGATAGTGATGAAATATGAGGAACTTGTGAAGAAAATTATATTACTCAATTTTTTGTAATATTTATACATACAAAATTAAGTAATGACCTGATAGTCGCTTTCTCAATATTTACAACTCTTTTAGCAAAGGTGTATTTTGTTACTATCTATGTATCTGATAGCTAGTTGCTGTATCAAAAAAAAACTGTGTACTATATGTCTAATTGTTAAAAGTAAGTATGTACAAACGTTAGAGAATTTTTTGTATATTAAATTTGTGAGGAATTGGTTATAGATGATTTCCTCACAAGATCCTCAAAATAATTCCTTATAAGTATAAGTGTGAGCCTTATCTGGAGATTGATTGACTACACCTTTGCCATGCATTTTTATTTCTCATGGCAACTGTTAGTGATATAAATGATACTTAAAGTTTTAAGTATTATATAGAAACAATCGAGATTGCAGACATCTCTATAGTTAAGTAGATTGGTAAAAAAGCTTTTCTGAAATAAATAGTTTCACAAAGGACTTTAAATTATGTTTAACAAAATTTTAGTAGCAGTTAATAATACTGAAATTGGTCAGCAAGTTTTTGAGGAAGCCCTGACTTTAACAAGTTCAAATAATGCCAAATTATTATTACTACACGTTATCTCGCCTTTCGATGATGACTATCTCGCTGCTTCAAGGATGCAAACAGATGAAGCTTATACAAATTTTCACACTCATGGAGTAGAGTATTACATGAGGCAATGGGAAGCTTTGAAACAAAAGGGAATTGAATTTTTGACATTGCTCACTAATCGAGCGATCGCTAAAGATATCAATGCTGAATTTACTCAGGAAGTTGGCGATCCAAGTCGTTTAATTTGCGAAATGGCTCGTACTTGGAAAGCTGACTTAATTATTATGGGTCGTCGCGGACGAAGTGGACTAAGTGAATTTTTCTTAGGTAGTGTAAGTAATTATGTATTACACAATGCTCCCTGTTCAGTACTAACAGTACAAGGAGCAATTCCTACGACCAAAAACACATTAATGACAGCATCAACAGTTTCATCTGTTTGATATCATATCCGCCTATAAAGTCGGCACTATATATTAAATAGCGCTGACTGATTTGTTAAATTCAGGACTTACGCACTCATATTAAGCTCATCCTACCCCTGGAAGGGGCGGGATTTCGTGTCAGTGGTCAGTTGTTTTTGCCACTCACCACACTTCGGCTAGCGGTAGTTGAATCTCGACTTTTCTACGAGACGCTACTGGTCTGTCAACCTAAAAATGATAGGTGGAGGCAGGCAGGGGAAGCAGGGGAAGCAGGGAAAGCAGGGGGAGAAAAGAACTGGACTTTTTCACATTAACCCAGCAAAATTATCTTGACAAAGTACTACGCGTAACTTGCTTCCCCGTAGGGGTACGCTCGATTGCCGCGCAGCGCTGTACTGAACGAAGTTGAAGTAGTTGAAACTCAGTGCATCGCTGACTACTGACATCTGACGGCGACGGGGCGATGGTTACTAAGCGTCTTGCCTTGACTTGTACTGAGCGTAACCGAAGTAGCGCAGTCGAAAGGAGCCGAAGTACTATCACGGACACTCCTCTCAGAAGTAGGTAACGCGATCGCCTTTTGATGAAAAACTAAGCCTTTGCGATTACTTTTCTTTGCTCATAAGAACGTGAAATTGTAGTCTATGTGTAAGTACTGTTTGCTAATAAGTTGAGATTTTTCTTGTGAATTATTAAAAGTGTTTGATGATGCAACAAGTTTGGCTAAAGATTCAATCCTAGGTAAGGAAAGTATGGAGGAGGTGTGTTTGTTTTAAAAATGACATCAATCCAGTAATTGCTCGCATCATAACCTTCCGTAGGAAAGCCACCACCTACACCATATTTGTATACACTATTACGCTGACAATTATTATCTGTTATTTGTACACATTGTCTTAAATAAATACCATTGCTGTCATACACACCTTGACGCAATATGTGCAATGGGCCGTTTTCAACACTACTAGCAGTCCAGAAGTCTGTTTCTGCCACATAAGATCCCTCGCTTGCATAGTAAGAAGCAATGTAAATTTCTCCGGCTTCAATGGGAGCTGGTGGGTAAACTATGACCGTTTGCCAGCCGGGAGTCGGTCCTTGTCCCTCAATGGCCACTCCTGTACCTACTAACTGACCTGTTGATGCCTTCCATACGTGAACTGTATAGCCACTATCAATTGGTACACTTCGGTAAAATCGGACAGCGCTAACCACACCGTCTACATCACTACGGAACTTTACTCCTAGTTCTACGGCACTAGTATCTGGGTCAACTGGACTACTCACTTGGGGTGAATCAGGCCAGAATGAATAAGAGTAGGTTGGTGTCTGTGCTGATACTGACTGAATATGAAGGTATGTAGGCGACGATCCAGCTAGTGCAACAATACTAAGAATTTGCCAGATATTACAATGTTTCTGCGATTTAGTATGATGCATCTTAAAATTCTCCTCATATATTGATGATTCGATGATTATGCCACTTGGCATATTGCGTCTCAGTTTTGTTTGTGGTAATCACTCGTTACCTTAAGTACTTCTACCAGAATTTGGCTTATTTTTGCAAGAAAATCCCCAATAATGGCTTATTAGCCGCTTATTTGCTAGTTTTTGCCAAATTATGAAGTTTAAGTGATCAATAGAGAAATCTAATTGGTGTTATTTGACCGGAAGAGGCAGAGGAACAAGCTCTTTTCCCCTGCGTGGAACATGGGTACAAGCCCCGCCCTTCTAGGCGCTTGACTAGGGCAAAGTACAAGCTCCATCCCGGTCTTCCCCCTCGCTTAGAGTTTCCTGCCCCTTTTCCTCTTGCTGACCTCAGTCATGCAAATAAGTATTTTTAAGTAACTATTAGTAAAAAATAGTGTTTAGGATCACTTTAACTATTCATTATTAGTTCAGAAAATCAGAGTATAAATATTGCTAATACTAGGTCTTAATCGGATGCACAGTCGTTATACGTATGCGTTAAAAAGCACATTTATTATTTGAGCGATCGCTATCTCTGAAAAAATAATTGTATTGATTTCGCCAAAACAGTCTTATCAAAACCATGAATTAAGGTAATCTTTTTAGATAACAGATCACCTATTCCTCATTTGACAATAGAATGAGTTTGACAAGTACAAATTTTGATCAACCTCTCAGGTTGCGTAATCATTTAGTTTGGAGCCAATGAATCGTGTTTCCTGATTGCGTTGATACTCCTATATTCATCAATAAATTTGATTGATACTCTATTACATCTTAGTAACCGCTGATTGCCAACCGTTATCTCAGTTTAACTTTCGCTATATCTTTCTGATGTCGATAAGATAATGAGAATTGACGAATTAACTATGCGATTCCACGATCAGCTAATTGAATTACCTAATTTATATGATGTTATTGATTATTCTCCATTAACGATTAGTCCTGATAGCTATGTCATTGATGCTGTGATCTTGATGAATCAGGAGCGAAGTCATAGCTTATCACTGAACAGTTCTAATTCATCGTTCAACTCCAGCAGATGGGATCAGCATGAAACTAATTGTATTTTGGTTGTAGAAGCAGGATATCTCTTAGGAATATGCACAATTAGAGATATAGTGAGAATCACGGCAAGTGGGATGGATTTATCCCAGGTGAAAATGGCTGAAATTATGACACAGCCAGTTATGAGCCTGACGCGATCGCCTGATCAAAATATATTCACAGCTTTATCACTATTGCGTCAATACCAAGTTCACCATCTGCCAATTTTGGACGATGAAAGACAATTGCTAGGAGTCGTTACTGAAACTAGTTTGTTACAAGCCTTTGATTTGATGAAAATGTATGGTGTTGTTTCAGCCCTACAGCAACACTTACAAAACCCCAATCATGATTTTGGGCAGGTGAATCAGCAAATAGAGAAAGTACGCTACCAAACTTATAATTATTTGAAAGGATGGATTGATGCCCAATCAGCTGAAGTTATGCAAGTTAACCAAGAACTTCAGCAAGCCCTCGAAGAACTCCAAGTGGTAGAAGAAGAATTACGTCAACAAAACGAAGAACTGACTAATGCCTGTGAGGCATTAGAATTGGAACGCCAGCGTTACCAAAATTTGTTTGAATTTGCTCTTGATGGTTATTTGGTGACAGATATTCATGGCGTTATCCAAGAAGCTAATAATACCGCAGCGACTCTACTGTCTGTGCGTCAAAACTATTTAATCGGCAAACCATTAGTATTATTTGTTGCTGAGCAAGACCGTCATCAATTTATCAACCAACTGCGTAACTTTCAAGATAGACAAGAAGGAGAAATTAACCTCAAGCCACGAAACGGTGAACCTTTTGTTGCTGGTATCAAGGTAGCTAGCGTTTACAACTCACAGGGTCAACGGGTTAGTTGGCGATGGTTTATTGGTGACATTAGTCAACGCAAACACTCAGAAAAGGCATTACGCCAAGCCTCTGAAGAATTGGAACAAAGGGTAATAGAACGCACAGCAGAACTAGTCGTTGCTAACCAACTGCTGCAACAAGAAATCATCGAGCGCCAATGCACCGAAGAAGCATTGCAGCAAAGTGAAAATCTCTATCGCCAGTTAGTTGAAAGTCAAATTGACTTGATAATCCGCATAGATTTGCAGGGACGAATTAATTTTGCCAATATGGCAGCCTGCGAAACATTGGGCTGGCAATTGAATGAGTTGCGCGGTCAGTCGTTGTTTGAGTTTTTTCCTGCAAATGAATTGCCGCAAGCGATAGAAAATCTGAGAGTTTTAGCAGCATCACCCCATTGCTTGACGATTAGTGAACAACGTCTATTGACTATTAATGGTATACGCTGCTTTCAATGGAAAGTTGCTGCAATTCAAAATGAAGCAGGAGAGGTAATTGAAATTCAGGGAGTAGGTAGAGACATCACCGAGCGCCAGCAAATGGCAGAAGCACTGCAAAACAGTGAAGAGAAATTTCGCCTATTTGCAGACAATGCTCACACACTTATCTGGATAGAAAGTTTAGAGCCGCAGCAAATTTTGTATGTAAATCAGGTTTATGAGAGAATTTGGCAGCGTTCTTGCCAAAGCCTATACCAGCACCCTCAGTCCTGGATAGATTCAGTTCATCCAGAAGACCGCGATCGCGTCATGGTAAATTACCAGCAATATGATGACAACTACACTAGTTCAGAATATCGAATTTTGCGACCTGATGGTTCAGTGCGCTGGATCTGGTCTCGTTGCTTTGCTATGCACAATGAACAAGGGAATATTTACGCCTATGGTGGCATTGCCGAAGATATCACTGAACGTAAGCACATAGAAGAGTCACTGCGAAGCAACGAAGAGCGACTGACTTTAGCTCTAGCAGCAGCCAATATGGGGATATGGGATTGGAATCTTGTCACCAACGAATCAGTTTGGTCTGCTAATAGTGGGCCATTATATGGTCTGCCTAGTGGTAGTTTGTGTCCCACCATTGAAGACTACCTAAATAATTTGATCTATCCAGAAGACCGCGAATCTGTAGCTCACTGTCTTCGAGGACGAACTGCATGTAAAATGGAGTTTCGTGTTGTCTGGCCTGATGGTAGCATCCACTGGTTAAGTACAAAATGTCAGGTTTACTATGACGAACAAAGACAGCCAATACGGGTGATTATTGTCACTCAGGACATCAGCGATCGCAAACAGGCAGAACAGCAAATCCGCGAGCAAGCAGCCCTACTTGACATTGCCACCGACGCAATTTTAGTCCGAGATTTCCAAACCAAAATTTTATTCTGGAGTCAAGGTGCAGAGCGTTTGTATGGTTGGCGTTCAGAAGAAGCTCTAGGCAAAGATCCCCAAGAGCTTTTTTACAAAGATACTTCAATTCAACTAGAAGCAATTCTGAAAACTGTAACTGAGCTTGGTTCGTGGCAAGGTGAATTACGAAAAGTAACCAAATCTGGACAAGCAATTATTGTAGAAAGCCGATGGACATTAGTACGTGATCCGGCTGGACAACCTCATTCCATTCTCAGTGTTGATACTGACATCACCCAAAAAAAGCAACTCGAAGAACAGTTTTTCCGTACTCAGCGATTAGAAAGTCTTGGCAATCTAGCAGGTGGTATTTCCCACGACTTGAACAATATTTTGACACCTATTTTAGCAGCAGCTCAACTGCTACAGACAAGATTCACTCAAGACAAAGAACGCGCTCACCACCTACTCACAATCATAGAAAGCAACGCCAAGCGCGGAGCTGCTTTAGTTAAACAAGTGCTGTCATTTGCACGAGGATGTAAAGGAGAGCGCACAATAGTTCAAATCAAGCACCTAATCACAGAAATTGCCCAGATTGCCAAACATACATTTCCCAAATCTATCGAATTTGCCATTGCTTTACCAGAAGACCTTTGGGCTATCTCTGGTGATGTCACACAACTGCATCAAGTGTTGATGAACCTAGTAGTTAATGCCCGTGATGCTATGCCAGATGGCGGTATTGTGAAAATATGTGCAGAAAACTTATTTATTGATCACGCCTATACGACAATGAATCTCAATGCCAAAGTAGGGCATTATATTGTAATGACCGTTGCAGATACTGGAATTGGTATGCCATCAGGAATTTTAGATAAAATTTTCGACCCATTCTTCACTACAAAAGATGGCAATACAGGTACAGGATTAGGACTGTCAACCGTGCTTGGTATTGTTAAAAGTCACGATGGTTTTATAAATGTATCTAGCAAAGTTGGTAAAGGCAGCGAATTTAAATTATTCTTACCAGCAGTAGGAGCTGCTCAAGCCTCAGATATAGAAGAGATAGAATCGCCTAGGGGAGACGGGGAATTAATTTTAGTTGTAGATGATGAAGCCCAAATTCTAGAGATTACGACACTCGCCCTAGAAGACTACAATTATAAAACTCTGGCTGCTAGTAATGGCATTGAGGCGATCGCACTTTATGCCCAGCATAAGCATACTATTAGTGTAGTCTTAATGGATATGATGATGCCAGAGATGGACGGAACGACCGCCATCCTGACTTTAAAAAAAATGAACCCACAAGTTAAAATCATTGCTTGCAGCGGACTCAGCACCAATAACGCACTCACAGCAGAAGCTTATAGTAGTGTTCAGCTAGTTTTATCAAAGCCCTTCACTGCTCAAGAATTATTACACGGTTTACACCGCATACTCAAAGGCCAAAATTAGCAGTTATGCATAGGGCATGGAGAAGAGGAATTGGGGCAGAGTGCGGGGTGCAAGGGAGATGAAGAAAAATTACCTATTTCCCCCCTGCTCCCTGCCCCCTGCTCCCCTGCCCCCTGCTCCCCTGCCCCCTGCTCCCCTGCCCCCTGCTCCCCTGCCTCTTCTTCCCCTGCTCCCGGTCACCGAGCGTAGCCGAAGTGCTGCCCCTTGTCCTTTTCTTCCTGCTCCTCTGCTTTTTTGTCGGCCTACCTAACTGAAAATGCCTCGCTAAATCGACGAGTAATTGGCTCAATGATAAAGGTTAAAACTGACTTCTTACGAGTCACAATTTCACCATTAGCAGCCATCCCTGGAGTAAATGCAACTTCTTGACCCCGGACACTAACGGAATGTTTATTCAGTTCGATTCTGGTGGGGAAAACTAAGCCTAACTCTTTATCGACAATGGCATTAGGACTAATTTGCACGACTTTACCATTGATAGTGCCAAATTCCTGAAAAGGGAAAGTTGCCATTTTCACCTTTGCCTTCATGCCTTCACGAATAAAGCCAATGTCTCTGTTGAGGACTTTAACTTCTAATAACATTTCTTCCCCTTCTGGCAAAATTGACAGCAACTCTTCACCTGCTTGGACTGGGCCTTTAGTTGCCTTAATTTTGTAAATTGTACCTGCAACGGGAGCTTTAATTGTTTCTCCGTCTTTTTGCTTTCTTGCCTGTTCTAGCTGACCAGAAACATTGGTCAGTTCTTCTTGGCGCTTGTTTATTTGGGTCAAAATTTCACTTTGGCGTTCTGAGGCTAAACGTTGCGCTTGACTCAAAGCAGCTTGATAAGCTTGTTCAGCTTGGCGAATTTCTTGGGCTTGAGCTGCAATATCTTTCTGTAAAGATTCTACTTTGTCTTGAGCCTCTGTAACTTTATTTTGGGCATTGATAATTTCATCTTTTGCCCTGGTAATTTCTGTGTTCGCACGATTTAATCTTTCTTGAGCATCTAAATAGTCAACTCTAGGTACTGCGCCAGGAGTAACTAGGGTGCGTAGGTTTTCTTCTCTATTTTGAGCGATCGCTAAACCATTTTCCACTTTACCTAGGATATTTTCTGCATTTGCCAGATTACCTTTGGCGTTAACAAAGCTAGTTTTAGCGTTGGCTTGATTTTCTTGTAATCGTTTTAGACGCACTTTCGCTTGATTCATCAACGCTAATTGGCGATTTGCTTCTGCTTCTGCTGCGGCTTGACGCGCTTGGTAATCTTTGAGTCGTGAACTTAAAAGTTCATCTTGCAATTTTGTACCAGCATTTTTCACCCCAGCGCGTTCTGCTTCTAAACGCTGTAAGTCTTCTTTAATCAACTTGGCAGATTCGGCAAGGCGCGTAACATCGGTTTGTTGCAAATCGGGGTCACGTTGAATTAGCACTTGATCTTTGGTGACATGATCGCCTTCTTTCACCTTTACAGCTACAATCGAGCCATTACCTATAGATGTCACAGGTCGCACTTGTGTAGAAGCAATTAATTCCCCAGGTGCGGTTGCTACTTCATCGATTTCAGAAAAATTTGCCCAAGCGATCGCTCCAAAAACCACTAAACTTAAAGTTCCCGCTAAAAATCTCGTATACAGCGGTGGTAACTCCTGGACTGCCTTACCCAATTCGTAAGACAGTTGATCTTCTGGTTTGGCGAATTGCTGTTTTGTCTGACGTGATTGAGCAGCATTTGCAGCTAAGGAATATTTCATACAATTTTAGATTTTAGATTTATTTGGTGGTAAAAAAAGGCAGGGAGCAGGGAGCAGGAAAGACAAGGGGACATTTCTTTTCCCAATTTCTTTTCTTGCCTCTGCCCCTTTGCACCCCTCATTCTTGCTTCTTCTTTTATGCCGATAAACTTGCATACAACTAATTCAAACTGCTAGATAGCGCCTTAAGAAGCTTTCCAGAGTTTCTACTTGAAAGTTGAAAATCCTTTCTAAGTTGGCTATCTCTTCTTTTGTACAAAAGAACTCATTAGATAACAATGTGCGGTAAGTTCCCAGAGCTTGTTGTACTTGAGGATTAAATAAACCAAAGGCATTCCGTAACCCATCAACCACAAATAGTGGTGAGTTAATTACTATGGGGTCTTTATTGAAAATGCGACTAAAAATCCGGGGAATATCCTCACGTAATAAAATTTCCGGCCCTCCAACTGGTAATATTTGGTTAAGAGCGCCTTCAAGTGTGATTGAATCCACCACCATTTTTGCCAAGTCATCTGTACTCACAATCGAAGTGCGGTTTTTAGGATCACCAACGAGTAGATACAACCCTGTTTCTCGAAATCGTTCTGCCAATGGCAGCAAGTTCGATGCTAATCCAGCCGGACGTAAAATAGTGTAATTCAAACCACTAGCTGCCAAATATCGCTCTACAGCTCGTTTGGCTTTGAATACAGGGGCATCCTCATAGCCACGGTCGGCTCCTAGTACAGATATAAATACAAAGTGCTGTACTTCGTTGGCTTTTGCCTGATTAATTAATTCAATGTTAGCGCGGTAGTCCAAGGATAGGGCATCACTATCAGAACCGTGGGCGCTGATAATATATTGCACACCCCGACAAGCTTTTTCAATATCCTTTTCCACCTGCAAATCACCAATGAAGATGTCTGCTCCTCGGTGTTCTAACTCGCTATAACGCGAACTTAGGCGGACAAAAGCCCGCACCAAATTCTCCTTTTGGCGAAGGAGTCGCACAACTTTGCGACCTATTCCTCCCGTGGCTCCAGTTACTAGAAACATAAGGATTAGGGATTATGATTTTCACTTATACCCTAATCTAAAATCTTCAACTTCAAATTTCAAATTTGACAATTATTTGGGTATGCTACTCGTGGGAAGTCCCAAAAACTTGCTCTGAGTGCTTGCCTTGAGAAAATGGTGGTCTATCTGCACTAAGATGTGAGATACCTCTGAAGGAGATCAATTACCTCTACCATGTATCTCTTTTCTAGGGAACTCCTGCAAGCATCTAACTTAGTAACTATTGCAATATGCCCTTATTAACTGGCAAGATATACCAAAATACTTCCAAAGTTGAAGCAAGTTACATATTATCAACGTAAAAGTCTAGCATGTACTTATATATTTGATAACTCGCTACCACCGCGATTAGTTTAATTTTAAATAAACATAAACTATGAATGTCCTTGTTACAACAAGCAAATCTGTCTTAAAGGTAGACATACTCACAAAAAAAAAGTCTTCTTTCCATCAAGGTAAAGGACTGTATTATGGTATTGCTTATTCTAACAAAAAAATATTTATTGCAGCTCGTAATCAGGGAGTTTGTAGTGATCAAGAGAGAGCAAAAGAAAAAGGTGAAATTTTAGTTTTTAACTTCTCAGGCGATTTAATTAACTCTATTGCTCCAAAAGATTTCAGTTTAAGAGATTTACATCAGATTATATTTTACAAAGAAATTTTATTGGCAACCTGTAGCTATGAAAATCTGATAGCAATATATCAAAATAATCAATGGTATAAATGGTATCCTAACTCAGAGATAAATTATGATTTAAATCATTTTAATTCGTTACATATTGAGAATAATAAAATATATTTACTTGCACACAATTTAGATAAAGGCAGTGAAGTATATACATTTGAAAATCCATTTAAATCTATGCTAAAACAGCTTAAATATCAAATTCAAAATCTACATAAAAAATCAGTTAGTCTCAAATCAATTGAAGTTTTTAAGTTAGGTGTCCAGTCTCATAATATCTGGATTAAACAAGATGAAATAGTTACTTTAAGTTCCAAAGAAGGAAAACTTTGTTCTTTATCAGGATTTAATTTCAAATTAGGTAAATTTCCGCGAGGACTATGTGTATTAGAAAATTTTATTTTAATAGGATTGTCAGAATTAGCTGAGAGAAATTCTAGAGATTTAACTTCAAGTTCTATTTTAGTGTTCAACAAAGAGTTCGAGCTAATTCACGAAATCGAACTCAAAAATGAAGGCTTAGTGCTAGAGATACGCTCTCCAGGATACTTTGATGAATGTTATCCTTACTATTTAGGCCAACCTGTGTGATTTGTAAAACCCATAGCGTTTTTGGTCAGTTATAGTTAATAAAAAGGAATAGTAGAGCAAGGCGGAAATAAACCATCCATTTTGATTTATACATGTTTTAAAACCGTTTGGAGACTAAACCACCTTGCTAATGCCTAATAATGAGTTCCCGTTTTGCGTTGATGGACGGCTGTAACACCATCTTGATTTAGTACTTTGCCATCATCTACAGTTGCATAAATTAGCCAGTGATCGCCAGATTCCATCCGGGTTTGTACGGTACATTCTAGATAAGCAAGAGCATCAGTAAGTACAGGAATATCATTGGCGGTTGACTCCGCAGCCACATCAGCAAATCGGTCTTGTCCTGGGCCAAAGGGTTTGAGAAAGTGCTTCATTAAACCCAGGTGATTACCTTCTTGCAGGATATTGAGGACAAATTTGTTTTCTGAGTGCATCAGTAGTTCCAAGGCGCGGTCTTTGGCAACGGCTATGGTTAAACCAGGAGGATTAAAACTGGCTTGACTTACCCAAGAGGCAAGCATGGCACTGGAGATATCACCTTGTTTAGCTGTGACAACACACAGTGAACCGACAATTCTGCCCACAGCTTGTTCTACAGTTGTGGCAGGAACACTTTGCGATCGCACTTTTTTGGCTTTTTTGAGTGCTTGGGCAAAGTCAGTTCCAGCTTCTTCACATAGTTGCAATGTGACATCATCTGGTTTGAATTTCACACGGATGGGGTCAAAACCAAATCGATAGCCAGCATCTTTGAGTTTGCCTTCAATTAAATCAACTGCTTCTCCACTCCAGCCAAAAGAACCAAAAACTCCAGCGAGTTTATTATTAGTAGCGGTGGATAAGACAATCCCCAAAGCTGTTTGTACAGGTGTGGGTGCATGACCACCAAGAGTAGGGGAACCGATGACAAAACCAGAGGCTTTTTCGACAGCCGCGCGGATATCTTCTGGTTCTGTAAATTCGCAGTTAATGGATTCTACAGCCACACCAGCTTTTGTAATGCCACGCGCGATCGCCTGGGCTAAAGTAGCTGTGTTACCGTAAGCTGAAGCATAAATCAACGCTACTGTAGCATCAGCAGATTTTTGTTGTTGAGTCCATTCTCGGTAAGCTTGGGTCAATTCAATTAAGCCGTAGCGCACCAAAGGCCCGTGTCCTGTGGCATACATTCTCACAGGCAAATCGGCAAGTTTATCTAGGGTAGTTTCCACTTGACGAGCATGGGGAGCCATCAGGCAATCGAAATAATAGCGCCGATCTTCGGTATATATTTCCCAACCTTCATCAAATACCTGATCACCGCAAACATGGACTCCAAATAACTTATCTGAGTAGAGTATTTCTGTTTGGGGATCATAAGTGCAGAGTTGGTCTGCATAGCGGGGATTAGGAGTAGGAATAAATTGTAAACGATGTCCTTTGCCTAAATCTAGGGTTTCTTCCCCGCGCATTACCATAACTGGTAAATCGGGATTTTCTAAAGCCCCCCGCAAATTTATTGCCCCAGGATTAGAACAAACAAAGGTAATCTGCGGTGCAATTTCTAACAAAGCTTTTAATGTTGCAGCACGGTTGGGATTGACGTGTCCCAAAATTACATAATCCAGGGTTTTAATATCAAAACGCTGTTGTAACGCTGCTAAATAAATTTGCGTAAATGTTTCCCCTGGTGGGTCTATCAAGGCAGTTTTATCACCTTCTATTAAATAAGAATTGGCAGTTGTACCTTTGGCTAGAGCATATTCAATTTCAAATCTGAGTCTAGCCCAACTGCGCGATCGCAGTACTCTGGTATCTGTAGCAACAGGAAAAACCTGAACATCGCGGGGTTTGTTTTGTGGCATAGTTTTTTAGTTAATGGGGCATTGGGCATGGGGCATGGGGCATTGGGCATGGGGAATTGATTATTATTCTCTTCATCTTCCCCTGCTTCCCCTGCTTCCCCTGCCTCCTCTGCCTCCCCTGCTTTTTTAATAGTGGTTGCCGACTTTACGGTGATGCACAGCAGTCAGTGCATCTGGCTTACTCACTCGTCCGGCGTAAACGGTGCTGTATACTGCCCAGTGGTCGTTACAGTCCATGCGGCTAACGACTTCGCATTCTACGTAGGCGAGGGCATCGGTGAGGATGGGCGCACCATTTTCGGCGGGCTGGGTTCTTACACCTTCAAAGCGATCAGCACCGGGAACGAATCGCTTCAAAAAGTGCCTCATGAGTTTTTGGTAATTGCCTTCTTCTAAGACATTGAGAACAAAGCGATCGCCTACTTGCATGAGTGATTCAATCGCCCGATCTTTGGCGACTGCAATGGAAAAGCCGAGGGGTTTAAAGCTGGCTTGGCTGACCCAAGAGGCTAACATGGCACTGGAAACATCGCCTTTTTTGGCGGTGATAATATACAACCCGCCGCTGATTCTACCTAAGGCTTTATCTAGGTCTGCACCTAGAGATTTCATGGCTTTGATGCTGCGATCGCGCCCTACCCATTGCCCTAAGTCGGTTCCAGCTTCTTCGCACTGTTTGTAGGTGTTTTCTGTGGGTGTTTGTTTAATCCGAATTGAGGGGAAACCTTCTGTTAAACCCAAATTGCGGAATTTACTCAACAAAGGATCTATCGGCTCATCATCGCCACCGCCAGTTTCAAAGATGCCTATGGCTTGCTTTTCTTTGGCAGATCCTAAAACGGTGCTGAGGGCAGCTTGGATACTAGCAGCGCCAGAAAGCGGTGGCGTTCCTACCACAATTCCGGTACAACGACTGACTAGTTCTCGTAGTTCTTGTAAATCTACTTCTGCGCCCAAGTCTACTATTTCCACGGCGACATCAGTTTTACTAATGCCATTGGCAATTGCTTGGGCGAGGCGATCGCTATAGCCATATTCTGAAACGTAAAATATCCCAACTACTGTTTCTGCCTTGGTTTGTTTTTTACTCCAAGTGCGGTAGCGTCCAATTAGTTCTTCAACGTTGTGGGATAATAATGGCCCGTGACCTGTGGCAACCATGTCGATGGTTTTCAATTCTGCCATACGCTTAAGGGCAGACAATACTGACCGTGCGTTTGGCCCCATCAAACAATCGTAGTAATATCTAAAATCTGCTTCAATCGCTTTTAAATCTTCATCAAAAGTGCTTTCTGAGCAATAGTGCAACCCAAAAGCATCGCAGGTGAACAAAATTTTGGTTTTGTGGTCAAAACTAAAGATGGTATCTGGCCAATGTAAATTGGGTGCAATCACAAATTCAAATTCATGACCATTGCCTAAATCTAAGCGATCGCCATTTTTGACAATTCGTCGTTTAAATGGCTGATGTACAAAATCTTCCAAAAACTGAATTGCTACCTTAGAACCAACAACCGTGATTTCTGGAGCCATAGACAGTAAATCTTTAACTAAGCCGCTATGGTCTGGCTCAGTGTGGCTGATAATTAAATAATCAATCTCAGTGGGTTTAATTAATCCGGTTAGAGTATCAAAATATAGTTGACGGAACTTTTCATGAGAAGTATCAACTAAGGCAGTTTGCTCACCCCGGATGAGAAATGAGTTATAAGTAGTACCATTTTGCAGACCAAACTCAATATCGAAGCGATCGCGATCCCAGTCTAGAGAGCGAATTGCTGTTGTCTGTTGAGCAATTTCTACAGTCTGTATGGTCAGCCGTTTTTCAGTTTTTTCGGTGAGCGCTACCATAACTCCCCTCCTTGACATAATTGAGTATTTCTCTGACTTTATTGTTACACGTCTTGATTGTTACGTTTTATTAAAAAATTTATAGTTTAATTAAAAAATTAAAACTGTGAAACCTCAAAGGCACATCGAGAATATTTGGCTAGCTTTAGAAATTGGCAATTCCCGGTTGCATTGGGCATTATTTAAAGGTGAAACCCTTGATTTGGCTTGGGATACAGAACATTTACCTGAATCAGTCATCCAGCAGCTAGCTCAATGCCAGACGCTGGATGATTTATTGTTGATAATTTTTCCTATCTATCATAAAACTGCTGCATTTTCCTCATTCCTGCCTCCTATTTTTATTGCTTCGGTGGTTCCTAGTCAAACGGCACTTTGGCAAAGTTACCCTCATGTGGAGATTATTACCTTAAATCAAGTACCCCTTTTAGGCATGTATCCTACATTAGGGATTGACCGCGCCTTGGCTTTGTGGGGTGCTGGGAAAGTTTGGGGTTTCCCGATGCTGGTAATTGATGCTGGAACAACTTTGACTTTTACAAGTGCAGATATCAACCAATGTTTAGTTGGGGGCGCAATTTTACCAGGATTAAGCTTGCAATTTTTAACTTTAGGTCAAAAAACAGGGCAATTACCAATAGTAGAAACCAAAATTATTACGTCTTTACCTCCACGTTTTGCACTCAATACACCAGAGGCAATTCAAAGTGGAGTGATTTATACATTAATAGCGGGAATCAAAGATTTTATAGAGGCGTGGTGGGATTTATTTCCTCAAGGAAAAATTGCAATTAAAGGAGGCGATCGCACTTTATTATTTAATCATTTGCAAGCGTTATATCCTGAAATTGCCGTACATTTGATCGTAGAACAAAACTTAATTTTTTGGGGAATGCGGGAGATTAACTGAAAGAGATTTTGTCAAGCTTTGACCAAAGGAGATAAGTAAATGGTTCAATCGCTACCAATTACAATTACTGTTGACCAGTTTCTAGACTGGTATCCTGTTAATTCAACACAGTTACGTTACGAATTACATAATGGATTTATTAAGCAAATGCCATCACCAACAGGTGATCATGAATTACTTATCGCATTTTTGATCAAGCAAATTTTGCTAGAGTGCGCCCGTCTTGTAAAACCCTATGACATTCCGAAAATAGGGTTTGTTCAGTCAAATGAAAGTGAATCTGCTTTCTTGCCTGATGTACTGTTGTTGAATCGCCTTAACTTAGTTAATGAGCCTTTATGGAGAAATAAATCAACAGTTAGGCAACCATTATCAATCCCATTAGTTATAGAAGTTGTCAGCACGAATTGGCGTGATGATTACTTCACCAAGCTTGGTCAATATGAAGCTATTGGCATCCCTGAATACTGGATTGTAGATTATGCGGCTTTGGGTGGTAGAAAATTCATTGGTAATCCTAAACAACCAACTATCTCAATTTACTCGTTAATTGAAGGGGAATACCAAGTTAAGCAATTCCGAAATAGCAATCGCATCGAATCGCTAACTTTTCCCGACTTGGAGCTAACTGCTGAACAGATTTTTCAATCTGCCAATCCAGTGACATAATTCCTTATTAATTTATTGACGCTGCGCGTGTCAGTGGTCAATTGTCAGTTGTTTTTTGGTTTAATACCCCATCCCTTTATGGGTGGTTTTCACAAATCTTTACCACTGACTACTGACTACTGACAAAACTCCATCCCTTCATGTGGAGTTTTTATTTTTCGTATTGTTCGTATGCAGCAACAATACGTTGAACTAAAGGATTACGTACAACGTCTTTTTTAGAAAATTCACAAAAGGCAATACCATCAACGTCTTTTAAAATTTGTAATGCTGCTGTTAAACCGGATTGCTGATTTAATGGCAAATCAGTTTGGGTTGTATCACCTGTAACCACCATCCGGGAACGAAAACCCAAACGAGTTAAAACCATTTTCATTTGAGCAGGTGTAGTATTTTGGGCTTCATCTACGATCACAAAAGCATGATTGAGGGTACGTCCTCGCATATAAGCTAGTGGGGCAACTTCAATGACACCGCGTTCCATCAAATTAGGGACTTTTTCGGGATCAATAAATTCATAAATAGCATCGTAAAGCGGACGTAGATAGGGATTAACTTTTTGCTGCAAGTCTCCAGGTAAAAAGCCAAGTTTTTCACCAGCTTCTACGGCAGGACGAGTTAAAATCAACTTTTCAACTTGGTTAGACAACAATGCTTGTACGGCGACAACAACAGCGAGGTATGTTTTACCAGTACCAGCTGGCCCAATACAAAAAGTCATGTCACGCTTACGTATGGCATTGATGTATTGTCTTTGTCGAAAAGTTTTAGCGCGGATTTCTTCGCCTCGACGAGTTTTGGCAAGGACATCTCGCTGCAATTCTTGCAGTTCTTCTTCTCGATGGGTATCTAGAGCTTGACGGGCTGTTAAAATGTCGGCACTAGAGATGTTATTGCCTTTAATCCAAATTTCTTCAAGCGATCGCACTAATCGAGAAGCCAATTTAATTTCTTGGTCTGTACCAGAAATGCGGAGTTCTTGACCGCGCAGCACTAAGCTGGCTCCTGTTTGTTGGGATAAAAGTTTGAGATTTTCTTCCCTATCACCTACTAGAGCGATCGCACTAGGAATATTAGGCAGCGGAATTGTTAAGGCTTCTGCCATAAGTATTGCTTAGTTTTTGAGGATGAGGAAGTAAAAGGAAGATCAAGAAGCAGATTACAATTACTGTCCTTCTCTTCATCCTCCTTCCTCTCTAATTTTGATCTAACGAAAACGGGGTTTAACAATGGGTTTAGGACTATCGTTACCGCGTCGTTCTATCGTTTTGGGCGGTGGTAATTGCTCTTCTTGGTCTTCATCAAAAGATGTACCCTCCCGGCTCTGAGAATTGCTGCCATAGATATCCAGGTATACTGATTGACCAGCAACTTCAGCCGCTGCGGCAATTACTGTACGAATCGCCTGAATATTACGTCCCCCTCGACCAAACACTTTTCCTTTGTCTGTGCTGTCAAAGGCAATACGAATCCAAGCCCGTTTCAGGGTGTGAGAGATTTCACAATCAACGCTTAAAGTTTCTGGAGATTCTAAAAACGGTTGCATTAAAAAGCTAACCAGTCCAATGTAGTTGGGGGTAGCAGTTGGAGATTTTGTTTCGATATTAAGATGAGGCTGTGGCACTGACCTGTTCAAAAACATTGGCTTTTACTAGAATGCGACGAACGGTATCAGTAGGTTGAGCACCTTGTTGTAGTCGCTTGACGATGCCGGGAATGTCTAATCGCACTTCATCGGTTCTAGGGTTATAGAATCCTAGTTCTTCTAGGGGACGACCATCGCGGCGAGCGAGGCTGTTGATGGCAATAATGCGGTAACTTGGTTCCCGTTTTTTACCGTATCGCTTTAAGCGCAGTTTGATCATAGTTGAGGAATTATTCTCCTGTTGTAGTTATGGTCAAATGATAATTTTAGCATTTGACTAGCATTCACTGCTATGGGTTAAGAATTAATAGACCAAAACCTCAGATAGCGTTTTTTGGTTGTGTGTAATACGCTTGAAGAAAAGGGGCTAGGGGCTAGGGGCTAGGGGCTAGGGACTAGATAGAGTAGAATTGACAAGACTCTGTTCATTTCCAAGCTGATAGGGGTGGAACTTGCATTAGTTCTTGGCTGAGGCTGTTGTGGAGATAACCATTAGTAGCGAGAAGTCTACCTGATTCAATTTTTAAGGGAGTGCCGTCGTAGGCGCTGACTTGACCGCCAGCTTCTTGTAACAAAATTATTCCAGCAGCAATATCCCAAGGTGAAAGTCCTCGTTCCCAATATCCATCAACACGGCCACAAGCAACATAAGCTAAATCTAATGATGCCGAACCGCTACGTCTGACTCCTTGGGTAAGATGGGTAAGGTGACAAAATTCTGCATAATTATTGTCAGATGTATCGCGGCGATCGTAGGCAAATCCTGACACCAAAAGACTTTTACTCAATTGGGCAGTTTCTGAAACTTTGATGGGACGGCGATCGCGTGTTGCTCCTAAGCCAGCCCCAGCCCGGAATAATTCATGATGAAAAGGGTCATAAATTACACCGACTTGTGGAACACCGTTAATTAATAACCCAATAGAAACTGCAAAAGCTGGATATTGGTGAGCGTAGTTGGTTGTCCCATCTAGAGGATCAATTGCCCAGAGATATTCATTATCTTGGTTTCCTAGTTGACCTGATTCTTCAGCAAGGATGGAATGCTGGGGAAAATGGCGATGTAAAATTTCTAAAATTATCGCTTCTGAGGCTTTATCCGCAGCAGTCACTAAATCACCAGGGCGACCTTTTTCGGTAATCGCATCTTCTAATTTACCCAAATAACCTTGCAACACTGCACCCGCAGCTAAGGCTGCTTCCGTGGCAATATCTAGAAAAATTTGTAGTTGAGTCATTTTAATAATTAGGGCATAGGGCATAGGGCATGGGGCATAGGGCATAGAGATTATTATTCTCCTCTGCTTTGGCCACTGAGCGTAGTCGAAGTGCTGCTTCCCTTAAGTATTCACTAATCAATACTGCTTAACGATTTAGGCGGCGAAATTCTACTGGAGTTAAACGCATAGGTTTTTCTGGGTTCCAAATTCCTTTCCCCATGAGTCTAGCCCATTGTTGAGCGCGTTCTAAACGTTGATCATATTTGTGATTAGGCGATCGCCCCACAAACAACCCATACCCTTGTTTAAGTATTTGTTCATTCAATAATTGTTGATCTCTCCACACGTAAGCCAAAGTTCGGCCAATTTTGTCTTTGGCTTCGATGTCAAACTCCAACGTTACAGGTTTTTCGAGATCGCCAATCAGCTGTTCTAAGGCTTCCTTTGCCCCATATCCCCAAGGGCGCTGTCGCAAATCGGGTGCATCAACACCAATTAACCGTACCTGGGATATAAGATTTGGTTGTTCAGCCATACCCAAAACTTCTAAACTTTGGCCACTTACCACCCGCGCTACCTTCACCTGAGCCTGATTGTTTTGAAGCTGACTTTTGGCTTGACAACTCATTAGTAGTAACAGACAAGCTAAAATGGCAACTTTTCCCATCCAAAGGCCAAAACCTTGAGACCCTTTAATTTGCAACTTTGCGACGGACAATTGTGTGAACAAAATTTTAATCTTCATCTAACGGTAAACCCGCCTTAACTCTCCCCCTAGCAAAATAGCGTCCAAATTGGAGTTCGTAAACTTCATCTTCATCTTGTGTCTCTACTTCCAAGTCGGAACGGGCGTAACTTACACACAACAAAGCATAACCTTGCCGACGCAACTCCGGCGACAATCCGATCGCTTCTGGTTGGTAAATATCTCCTGACAGTACCCTTACAGCACAAGCAGTACAAGCTCCATTGCGGCAAGAAAAAGGCAATTCCACACCTTGTCTTTCGGCAGTATGCAGGATATAGCGGTCTTCTGGTACTTGTAGGGTGTATTCTTTGCCAGTGGCGCGATCGCGAACTTTAATCGTATATATTCTGGACATCTTGATTTGAGTTTGAGATTTCGACTTTCAGATTCAATCTAAAACGTCTACTTTTATCTTTGCACTTTCTGGGCTTTCATAGTACAATCGTAAATTGTGACACCTGGAGAGGTGGCCGAGTGGTTGAAGGCGCAGACCTGGAAAGTCTGTTTGGGGGAAACTTCAACGAGGGTTCGAATCCCTCCCTCTCCGTTGTTTGAGACTAAGTTAAATATACACTCTAGATTTATTTAGTTAAGCTCATCCCAAAATGAAGCGCCAGAAGCGAGTGATCTAGCAACTGTTTTGATTGTGTTGTCGAAGTTTTTGCATGGTCAACAAAGCTATGCCCAACGATCTTTACCACACATGACGCATAGCTTGTTTCTACTTACGCAACACTTCTGGCAACAAATATATAAAATTTTGAGAGTGGGAATATCAAGAACAGTGATATAGTAATCCGTTTGATTCGGTGAATTTATTTGTGTAAGTAGGGAACAGGGAACAGTTTAGAAGGGATAGATATGTACTGAATCGTATTCAAAAATTAAATAGGAGTCCTATATCTTACTTCCTACCTACTGAACTTCTCTTGAGCGTAGCGATGCACTGAGCTTGTCGAAGCGTCGAAGTACGATATTGAACTAAACTTGCGCTTTATTTGAGTTGTAATACCATTTCACGAAATATTTGAAACAGATGATTGGTCTTTAATTCTTTCCCCCTGGTTACTGAGCGTAGTCGAAGTATGCCCCCTGCTCCCTGGTTACTGAGCGCAGTCGAAGTATGCTCCCCTGCTGTTTATTTGTATCAATATTTAAAGTGAAACGGTATAACCAGCGTATGGCAACGGACAAATGCTGCTATGGAAAATATGTACAGAGGCTGAACCTCTTATGTATGCAGCAAAAGACTACCCATCGCTACGTTTCAGGTTGGTGTTAAACTCACCATCTGCTGGATTATAAGTCGTGGTTTACCTGGGATAAGGATTTTAAAGAACAAAATCACGAGCAATTTATTAACTTAGGAGTTACGCATTGACAGAAAAGCCAAAATAACAGGTAGAGTTTTCAAGGCTTATAGCTAGATTTTTTCAATGAGATTTTAGCGATGTCTGTAGCGGGCTACGCCTACGCACCCAATCAAGGGTGATTGACAAAAGCCTGAAACAACGTATTTACGTTGACACACAAGTTAGTTATTTTGTACAGTGCGTAAATCCTAATAAATGTTCAATTGTTAGTCTTCTTTTCTACCAAAAACCATCTGTAAAATCATGGGAATGCCGCCGCTTTGGTGATATCTATCTGCCCAAGCGCGGATGATTTCATCCAATTCTTCCATAGCCCTATCCCATTTTTCTGGCGGAATATCTAACTCTTCTACGCCTCGCATGGTATTTGCGCGTTTTTCTGCCCAGTCTTTCATCATCCGGAAATACCGAGCCGTATCTTCGACCATAATGTATGTACGTTCTTGATCGTCTGCTGGAGCATAAAAAGGACGAGTCAGAGCGTAAAAAGGCATTCCCCAAGGAGAGTCAATTCGCGTTACTGTACCTGAGTATAGAAGACGGCGTTTGATATGTTCTGCTAAAGCTTCACTCAAGGGCATTTGATGCTCAGGTGGTAAAACCTCTTGCGATCGCTTGTGCAGAAATTCAATTAATTCTAAAAATTCAAAGGAACTAACTAACTGAGCGTCAGGTAAATTACTGGGTAGTTTTTGCTCAATTTGTTTTTTTTCTTCACCAGTCAAACTTGTCCCAGGAACACGCGATCGCCCCGGTTGCCAAGGATGTTTTTCCATCCAAACATAAGGCAGTTGAATGAGATAGCGAGGTTCTTGTGAACCTAGCATCTTTAATAATTTGCCTTCTGTCAGGGCTTGTCTGACTTCCTCAACGATAATTTTGACTCGTTTTGGTTCTAGGTGGTGCAAATGCCCAGTCATCCGCAGGTTTTGCCCCTGCTCTAGATAAGTCATATAAATTGCACACTTAGCTGCCGTTGCGGCTGCATCTAAGAATGCTCCATGCCTATGCCCACTTGTCCGCATGGCACTAAAAGCCAGATAAAGCATAATCTGATCCATCGCACTGGGGCTAAGTTGTTTGATCAGATCTATGTCGTTACTCATATTACAGATAGTTGAATAGCAAGTTTACACGATTATTAATCACACGAAAATACGTAGTATACACCCGAATGGAGACAGTTTTTGCACTCCAGACAGATCATTATGTTTTAACTATGAAATAGTTGTTACTCAGAACCGTTCACCTCCGTACTTTGTGACGCATAGCCAGGAGCAGTATAGCTCTAAAGTTGCCTTGTATCTGACTAAGAAATCACAAAATGATTTTCCACTTACCCTGAGGGTAACTTTGCAAATTACCAGCAAATTTTTTGCTTCTTATTAGTAAATTACAAAGACTTCCTGTGATATCCGGGTTTTCCTCACCCTTTATAAGCAACAATTGGAAAAATATTGTGACTACGTACTTGTATCAAGGATATTTTCCTAGAAAAATCAGGAGGTGAGTCTCATAGGAAGCATTTCTCTTTGAGGATGATAAATATCTTTTTTATCAGGCTCTGGAAAATTTAAGTTGGACACACTTCCTCAAGATGTTTGAGAACTATAAAACCAGAATTTACCTGCTGATCAAAGTCACACTGTTAAGCTCAGTAATTGCTTTAAACCATTGTGCTACTTACATCTGACGATGATTTATGGGCAGTATAGTACAGTGGATTGGAGGGACAATCAGAGGTTGTAAATGAGGCGGATAATTTCAATTTCAGAATACCTAAATTATTTGTTAATAGCGTTTGTCATATAATACTCGATTTTGCCGCTTTTTTTATCAATTTTGCATAAAGTCATGGTTTTTTAAGCTTTTTTTGCCTAGCATTTGAATACTTTATACACAATCAAATATTAAGGTTTGCTGATATTTCTCGATATGGCAAGTAAAAAGCAAATCATCTTTTAGTATCGGCAAGATGAATTAAGAAAGCTATTTAAAAAATAGAGAGATAAAACTAGTTTTAATTCTGTATTGTGAATAACATTTTATAAAAATCTATTTGATTTTTGAAAAAGTTAAGTACAACTAGTACCGTAAGGCGGAATTAAAAATGAATATAGCATCAGCTTTTCATTGATTTGGAACGGGTGGTTTATTTTTGCCAAACTGTACTAATAAAACTCCCTACAAGTCAAAAGACTTGTAAATAGGTCGGCGTAAAAAATTATGGTTGAGATTAGGCAGGAGAAGAAAGAGTTTGAGCTTTGTTTACTTTTATTCACGCAGTTTGGTTTTATTGTACTAACTTATATCATGTCCGCGTAATTAGTTATAATTCCCGTATCTGTGCAAAAACCAGGAAACCCTCTTTCCCCCTGGTTACTGAGCTTGTCCTGAGCGCAGTCGAAGGGCGTAGCTGAAGTATGCTCCCGGTCACTGAGTTTCGACACTTCGACAGGCTCAGTGCGGCGCTGCGCGGCAATCGAGTTTCGACTACGCTCAACTGCCGCGAAGTCGAGATTCAACTACCGCGTAGTCGAAGTAAGCCGAAATAAGCTGAAGTGCTGCCCCCCTGCGGTTTTAATAATAAGTCTTTGACCGGACACGATATTACTTATGATTAGCCTTTTTACCATTCCATTTTTTAGTTGAAAGTATAACCTTAAAAGATAAGGTTATACTTTTGTACTTATTTATATGGGTCATTCAACGTTCCGGACTAGGTGACTTAACTTGATTTCGCATTTTTTCAAAGCTGAATGCTGCTGCTCCAAAAGTTACGAATAACACTCCCAAAATCTGCACGAGTTCTAAGGTTTCCTGAATCATTAAGCCCGCAAAGATAACGGTTAAAATTGGGACACCTGTACCGATAATCGCTGCCCGTAATGCACCTAGCTTGCTAATGCCAATGTGATTGAACACATAGCCAAAGAGAGTCAGTACTCCCAAAATAAAAGCACTTAAAACAATTTCTAGCAATTTAGAGGGGTCAACTATAAGACTCCAATCACTTGGTAAAGGTAGCATCAAAAAGATGAAGCTTAACGCCAGCATGGTGGCGAAGTTAATTAAAGTAAAAGATACAGGATGTAGTTTAGCAGCACATATCCGCGTCAGAATTATGTAGCAAGCAAAAGCTACCCCTGCCAAGATAGCGGTGATACTTCCCAAGGAAATATCAGCGATACCCATGCTGGTAGCACCTCCTAAAATCAGCAATTCACCGCAGAAAATAGAACCAATTGCCGCAGCGCGAAACATCCTAGGGCGATCGCCAAACAACAACCAAGACAGAACTGCACTCACAACTGGATAGACAAAGAACAGAGCGATCGCCATTCCCGCAGCAACTTCACCGAGAGCAAAGTAGATTAGCACTTGCGATAAAAACAAAAAGCAGCCACTAGCGATCGCTAACTGCAAAGTCCTCTGATTTCTACCACTACCAGAACCAGGATTACCACGAGATGATTGCACCAGATTTTGCAAGTCTTGCCATACTTGGGGATACATCATAGGCGCTAGAAGTACCATCAGTGGTACAACCACCAACAACCGCAGCGTTAAAATCAACATAATATTGCCTAAAGTCGGCGATATTAAACGCTCTTCTAAAACACCAGGAATTTCATAACCCTTGTGAAACATGTCTTTGATAGCGACGTTGTAAAGCGATGACACTACCGTTGACAACACAACTAATAAAAAACCAATTTGGACTGGTGACAATCCTGAAGAACTACGCGACTTTGATGATGAAGGCGTTGCTTTCTGCTGAGGTATTGGTGCTGGAGGAGGTGGGGGTAGGGGTGGAGAGTTTGTTTTACTTTGAGATGCATCTTTGCTAAGGACAGAAATTGGCTCTGTATTGTTTTTCTTAGATGGTGGAGATTTAGTCTCTTTCTCAGATAAATCCTTGGCAATCAAAGAAATTGGCTCGTTAACCTTTCCTCTGGTGCGTGAAGATTCGGTGTCTGTCTGGGATAAGTCTGGAGTAATTTTGGTAGTACTTTCTTTGACTGAAGGAAGGGTTTTTTCTGACGACTGTGGTAGTGCAACAGTTGGCTTAGTATCATTTTCCTTGGCTGAGGAAAGGGTTATTTCTGATAGCTGTGGTGGTGTGTTGTTTTCGGGGATCGGCTCTTTAAAGCTCTTTGTTTCCTCTTTTAATTGCGTTTTAGATGTTGGTTCCTCAGGAGGTTGCAACACAGTAAATGGTGATACTGATGTTACTTGAGGTTGCACCACAGTAGGCGGTGTTGGTTGTGCTACTTGTTGTCCAAAGTTTTGCGGTGAGACAGTCTGATTTTGAGAGTTTTCCCCCGTAGGATCAACTTCGGGAGGTTTTTGGGTAGTTTTTGTGAGTTCTTTACGTAGCTGACTAATTAACTCTTCTAAAATCGCTTCCCCTTCTTGCTGTTGTCCGTGCATCCGGGACAACTGTTGGGAAAAACTACTTTGATAGTTTTTCACTTCTTGTTGCAATGAGTTGAAAGCGATCGTTAGGTTATCATCCAAAGTGCCAAGTAGTTTTTCTACATTTTTATTATTTTCTTCTACGGTGTTAATAGTAGTTTCGGCTGACTTCAGTACTGATCGTTCCTTAGTATCTCTTTCTATTGTTTGATTAGCTATCGTCGTTAGTGATGATTGCAGTTGCGAAGATATGTGCTTCGCCAAAGCTTCTGATAGTTGACGGATTAACACTTGCTGTTCAGTAATTTGCCTGACCTGTAACAAGTGTTCTTTTTCATCTATTAGCTGTTGAATGTCATCAGATAAACGGCTTTTTTCCGCCTGGAGTTGCTTTATTTCTTCTTGCAGCGATCGCAGTATATTCTGCTGGAGATGTTCTAAATCTTCCACAACAGCCCATAAAGCCGTTTCTGCGGAGCTGGGTAAATCGCCTCTAACTCGCGGGGTGTCTGGTCGCTTTTCAAATCGTCCCATTAGTTTCTAACCTCTAATACATTGACGATAAAGCTGCTTCCCGTAAACTTTCTTGGCGCTGCTCATAATTTCCTGTATTTTGTCAAATAAACTAAAAGTCTTAAACAGGACTTACGCATATCAACGTAATTCTGTCATGCTCAATACAAGGTTGGCAAAGTATATTTTTTTTTGCTTACAGCTTACTATACTGTGTTACCTTCAGCATTACAGAACAATATTCCATCAGTCTGATTTTAAACATCGTCTCAAGTGAGATTTTCTAAGGAGAAAACATCTCACCCAATATAAATACTTATTATTTTGGTAGCAATAAGTAATTGTCAAAGACATACAAATACATGCATTGCCACCACAGAATAGTCGAAGTTGTTAAAGCTATATATAAATTTGTACAGAATGTAACTTGTGTGACAGTTTACATCTTTAATCAGGAATAAACTAGCCAACCGCAGAAATTCCACATATTCCTAGTACAGGCAAAAATAAGCCTATGATTCAAAACAGCTAGAAAGCCCAAAATTAAAGCTTTTTGACTTTTGACTTTTGAATTTTGACTTCTGCCTTGCGGTACTATCCCCTGCACAACATTTTAGTGAATTAACAGCCATTCTGCAAAAATACACTTTGGTTACAGTGTTGCCCAAGTTAATTGTTTACGGATAACGGATGCAGTAAAGAGGGAACATTAAAGACATATTAATTAGGATGTATACAGAGTCAGAACATCTGGGCAATGCTAAAAATGGTAGCACCCAGAATTGCACTCACAGGAACTGTAATTACCCATGCGGCTGCAATACCTTGTAAAGTTTGGAATTTAATTGAATTGATATTTTGCACCAGTCCAATGCCAACTACACCACCGACCAGAGCGTGGGAAGTTGAAACAGGTAAACCTAAACGAGAGGCCAGGAGGATAGTAGTGGCAGTTGCCAGTTCAGCGCAAAATCCACTACTAGGTTGTAAAAAAATGATGTTTTCGCCAATGGTAGCAATGACTTTTTTACCCCAAATTGCTAAACCAGTGATAATACCAGCGCCACCAAGGATTAAAATCCATAAGGGGATGTTGAGACCATCCGTAGGTACGCTGCCAGTACGATTGATATAAACGATCGCCGCTAAAGGAGCGATCGCATTCCCCACATCATTGGAACCATGAGCGAAAGCTACAAAGCAAGCACTCAGTACTTGAAATCGAGCAAATAAACGCTCAACTGAATTAGAAAGTGGCGAATTGGGGATTTCTCCAATTTCCACATCATCCAACTGTCGCCAGCTGATCAAGGTCAGTCCAATTGCTGCGGCTGCACCTGTTAACAACGGAAGATCGTGAGCAGGTATGCTTAACCCAGTTTGTTCCTGCAAAAAATTGGTTAGTGGTTGAGTCAGCAAAGGTAGAACAATTATGCCAAACACCCCCAATAAAACCGCACTCAACCAGGGAATCCACTCTCGTAGCTGTAGTAATTGATTAGGTTGATCCAAAATCCAACGCTTGATTTGACTATAGAACAAAGCGGCAATAGCCCCACTGATAATCGGCGTTAAAATCCAGCCAATAGTAATTGAGCCAATTGACGACCAATCAATTGCACCAACTCCCAAAGCTACCCAACTAAATCCGGCGATCGCACCGACAACCGCATGAGAAGAAGATACTGGCAAACCTCGTGAGGTAGCAATTTGCAGCCAAATACCACACGACAGTAGGACTGTAAACATTCCAGTAACTAATATTTGGGGCGTAGCCGCAAATAAAGTAGGGTTAACAACTTTCGTCGCTAACGTTTCTGTTACCTCATGTCCAAACAGTACAGCACCCGTAAATTCTAAAATGCCGGCAATAATAATTGCCTGTCTGAGAGTAATTGCTTTGGAACCTACAGAAGTTCCCATTGCATTGGCAACATCGTTGGCTCCGAGATTCCAAGCAACGTAAAAGGCCAGTAAAGCCACTATAAGTAATGTAATGGTCATTTCAATGTTTGGGGAGAGGGGAGAGACCTTTCATGAGAGGCAGGGGAAGATAACAAAGAGGCTCAGAACCCCGACTTCTTTGAGAAGTCAAGGATCTTATTGTTCAATTGATACGGTTTCTAACTCAGCTTCTAATTGCTCAATTGTTGGTAAATTTCCTTGCAAAGACTCTGGTAAATTATTTCTCATCTGATATGTCGAAACACTAATTGGCTTATGCATATCTCGCAGAGAGTATTCTGCAATCACCTTATTTTTGCTCTTGCACAAAATTATCCCAATAGTCGGCTGATCGTCTGGATGTCTCAACAAATCATCCACTGCACTCACGTAAAAATTCATTTTCCCAGAAAATTCTGGTTTAAACTCTTCAATCTTGAGGTCAATCACAATATAGCAGCGCAAACGTAAGTGATAAAACAACAAATCAATATAAAAGTCTTCATTGCCAACTTCAAGGTGGTATTGACTACCCACAAAGGCAAAACCAACACCTAATTCTAGTAGAAAATTGCGGATGTGCTGATTAAAGCACGTTCCAAATCACGCTCTAAAAAATCTTCCCCTAAATTGAGAAAATCAAAAGTGTAGGGATCTTTTAATAACTGCTGTGCTAATTCTGACTGTGGTTTAGGCAGAGTGTTGTCAAAGTTAGTAATTGCTTTACCCTGACGGTGGTACAACTGGCTTTCAATCTGGTGGACTAAAACATTACGACTCCAGCCATGTTGGATAGTTTGCTGTATGTACCAAAGACGTTCTTCTGAGGATTTAAGCTTTTCTAGCAAAGCGATATTGTGATACCAAGTAATTTGTGCAAGCACCTCTTGCACAAATTGCTCATCTGGGTAAGTCTCAGCAAATGTCCGCATATACTTAAGGTTGCGAGAAGAAAAGCCTTTCATCTCTGGGAAAGCTTGCTGCAAATCAGCAGCCAGACTATCAATTACTTTTGCTCCCCAACCCTGTTGTTGTTGACGATTGAGAATATCTCGCCCAATTTGCCAGTAGAGCAATAATAACTCTTTATTGACGGCAACCCCTGCCCGTAATTGAGCGCTGGAAATTCGTGTTTTTAGTTCTTTTAAAAAGTCGTCATAACCAACGATATTAGATGCGCCGCTTTGTGAAAATTCAGACTTATCGCTTTTAGGCATACGATGTTAAAAAATTTAACAGGAATCACGCATGGATTACGATTTTACGTCATTGCGATTACTTCGCTGCGATCGCAATGACTTAGCACAACGCACCGTCAAGTTGTAGAGACGGCAATTTATCGCATCTCTACAGCAAATTTATTCATCACTATTTACTCTTTTGTCTATCCAGTTTCTCTTGGATGGCCTGACGACAAAATTCAGGAGGATCATCTTGTGCTTTTACCGCTTCCTTCATCGATTCAGTACACCTGAAGCTAATAGAAGTTGTCATAGGTTCCTCTCCCCTAAGTTGTCCGGGTTCTAAATTCTCTGGTGTACCTTTGGGATTAGGCATTATTAAGAAAAGTAAATATAGCTTGAATTGATTGTATACAACCGATTAAGTTTGTATAACAGTGGGTAATGTGTCTGGAAAACTTGTTACCCACTGATACCACTTTTAGAAAATGGATAACTCTATTTTATGTATACGAGGTCAGAACTGGAAATCAAAACTATCCAGGAACTTAGCCAATTGTGCCTGCGTTACGGTGTACGTCCAACTGGGAACCGTGGTTACAAGACTAGTTACATCACAACTCTGATGGCATTTCCGATATTAGCGCTTCAGCAGTTCCAAGATGTTAGAGGATTGAGAAGACCATCATTTGCAAGCTTACAGAATATTAGTACAGCACTTGATGAGATGGATTCTCCGACTGATGAACAGATAGCGCTGATTAGAATATCTCTAGAAGGTAGAAGAATGGCTTACCCAGATAGATATGACCAAGAAAAGTTATTGAATGTGTATAAAGCTAAGTTGCATTTAGAAGAAGTACTGAGTCTGCTGGATAATTAAAATCGCCCATCATATCTTTACAGCATCCCCTCATACCGTTTCACTTTAAAGTTGATACATTTAGGCAAGCAGGGGAAGCAGCACTTCGGCTACGCTCAGTGACCGGAGGCAGGGGAAGCAGGGGAAGCAGAGGAAGCAAGGGAAGCAGCACTTCGGCTACGCGGTAGTTGAATCTCGACTTCGCTCGATTGCCGCGCAGCGCTGTACTGAGTTTAGCCTGAGCGCAGCCGAAGGGCGAAGTCGAAGTAGTCGAAACTCAGTGACCGGAGGCAGGGGGAGTAAGAAAAGTAATTTGTATCAATAATTTCGTGAAATGGTATCAAGCAGGGGATTTTTTCTCTAGAGGTTCAGATCCCCGACTTCTTTGAGAAGTCGGGGATCTTGTTGTTCACAAAATTAGCTAGAATGCTTGTAAGATAAGGATTTTATGTTAGTTAAAGTATTAAAATATAATCGCTAAAAGTATTGATATTATGTCGGTTTATCGTAATCTGCAAGAAACTCACTTAAACCGCGCCCGTGCTAGTCTTAGACAAGCGCTGTCTTGGTATGGATATCTTCGTAAATCAGGACATCTATCATTCAATCCAGAATTAGCAGGGTTGGTAAAACCAGAATTAGAAGCATTAAACTCTACACTCAACAAGCTAGACTCGAATGTAATTAAAATTGCCGCTTTTGGTTTGGTGAGTCGTGGCAAATCAGCAGTATTAAATGCTTTATTGGGAGACAAAATTCTGCAAACTGGCCCTCTAAATGGTGTCACCCAATGGCCGCGTTCGGTGCGGTGGCAACCAGGGGGTAAGGTACTGGTAGAATTAATTGATACTCCTGGATTAGACGAAATTGAGGGTGAATCGCGATCGCAAATGGCGCGAGAAGTAGCACGTCAAGCTGATTTAATTTTGTTTGTCGTCTCTGGTGATATTACACGTACTGAATATCAGGCATTGCTAGAATTACGGCAGTCACAAAAACCCCTGATTTTAGTATTTAACAAAATAGATTTATACCCAGATGTAGATCAAGCGGCGATTTACGAAAATTTACAACAATTGGGCGCAGGAAATATCCAAGCAAAACCCCTACTACCCGATGAAATTGTTATGGTGGCGGCGGAACCTGCACCAATAGAAGTACGAGTTGAATGGCCTGATAATCGTGTCAGTTATGAATGGGAAACACCACCCATCCAAGTAGATGAACTAAAACAGACAATTTTAAATATTCTCAATCGAGAAGGGCGATCGCTTCTAGCCTTAAATGCACTCATCCAAGCACGGGATGCAGAAGAGGCGATCGCTCAAAAAACTATCGATTTACGCGAACGAGAAGCCGAAGATATTATCTGGCAATTTACTAAATATAAAGCTTTGGCAGTAGCATTAAATCCCATCGCCTTTTTAGACATTTTAGGTGGAACTGTTGCTGATTTAGCTTTAATTCGCTCTCTAGCTAGGTTGTATGGTTTGCCAATGACTAGTTATGAAGCCAGTAAAATTTTAAAAACAATTTTATTTAGTTGTGGTGGCTTACTATTAGGAGAATTGGGTAGTAGTTTTCTATTAGGCTTAGGCAAGAGTACAGCTGCTTTAGCTAGTGGTGAAAATCCCACCAATATTACTGCTTTTGCCGGCAGTGCGATCGCTCAAGCTGGTATTGCTGGTTATGGTGCATATTCTGTAGGTAAAGCTGCTCAAGTTTATTTAGAAAAAGGCAGCACTTGGGGACAATTGGGCGCTAGTACTGTAATTCAAGAAATTCTCTCTCAAGTTGACCAAAATACAATTCTGTATCGTCTGCAACAAGAGTTAGGAATTAAGTAATAAAGAAAAAACTTCACACTAATTGCAGGATAGATTTTTTGTCAGTTGTCAGTTGTCAGTAGATTTCTATCAAATTGTTCTGTTAATAGCAGTAATTAATAGTCTAGTATGCAACATTGAAAAAATGACTGCATCAGGGTGAATGATCAAAGCTAAAACTTAGATTTTAGACTTTATACTTCGGATTTCATCCTTTAATGGACGGTGTTCACCACCGCAGTTTGCAAAGAAGCCTATCTAAACTAGAAATATGAGCTTTTTGGAGTCATTGGAAAGCTCACAGTTAACGTTTATATCAGTAAACAAAGGTGAAAGTATCATGACAACAACCTTAGACACAATTCAAGCTGCTGTAAACTCTGGAGCCAAAACTATTGAAGAAGCAATTTTAGAGGCTACTGTTGAAGCCCGTAAAACTTGTGAAATTGGTGGCGACAACTCTGCTGACTGTGCTGTAGCTTGGGATATTGTGGAAGAATTACAAGCTGAAAAAGCTCACCAAAAACAAGCAAAACAACGCAAAACTGCTTTAGAAAGTTACTGCGATCGCCATCCAGAAGCGGTAGAGTGTTTAATCTACGACGTTTAATGCTCTCGAAAATCAGCAACAGCTAATTTCGTGATTTTTTGAATCTCCTCTAAATTAGGCGATGGTGTTTCACTTTCCATTCCTAACCATAAGAGATACTCAATATTCCCTGCGGGGCCAGTAATCGGCGACCAAGTTAAGCCTTGATATTTCCATCCTAATTTGTGAGCTGCTTGCAGTACTAGGAAAATGGCATCAGCTTGGTCGTTAGGGTCGCGCACTACACCTTTTTTACCGACACGAGATTTTCCAACTTCAAACTGTGGTTTTACCAGTAACACCAGTTCTCGGTTAGCTTGAGTTAATCGCCACAAAGCAGGCAAAATCTTAGTTAACGAAATAAACGATACATCCACCACTGTCAAATCAGGAAGAGGATCACCCTCACCGTACAACTCATCGGGTGAAAGATGACGTAAATTAGTCCGTTCCCGCAAAACTACCCGCGGATCATTTCGCAAACGCCAATCAACTTGTCCATAACCGACATCAATACCATAAACTAATTTTGCCCCAGCTTGGAGTAGGCAATCTGTAAAGCCACCCGTAGAAATACCACCATCTAAACAAACACGTCCGGCTGTGGGAATGGCAAACAATTCTAGAGCTTTAGTTAGTTTCTCACCTCCGCGGGAAACAAACCGCGATCGCTCTTTAATTCTAATTTGAGCAGCAATATCAACTTCTGTACCAGATTTATCAACTATCTGGTCATTAACCATCACTTCCCCTGCTTGAATTAGCCTCTGTGCTAAAGCGCGAGAAGCACATAAATTTAGTTCTACTAATAATGTATCTAGTCGTTGTTTAGCCAATTAACTTTTTAAGCGTCCTAGAGTAGTTTTTTTCACTTGCATCCGCCAATTATAATAATCGCTAAAATTAATGCGATCGCTCTCAACTTCTTGTTTATTTTATTCTTTAGGAATGCACAATATTCAGGTAATCAACATACAGCAAAATCTGTATATTGACGCAGTTCTACAGGATGGAAAGCCAAGACAATGTCTTCACGCGGGACACCAGCTTCCAACAATGCTTCTGCTACTGGTTCAGACGTACCATCATATTGAATCCAGACTTTACTATTAATAATATCTATATGCACTACTGAACCATGTACGCGCCGCACTCCATCCCAACCGACGTGTACTACTTCGTAATGGTCGCGTTCTGAGTCAACCACAGATTCTGTCTCTATTTGACCATTAGCAGGTTTGTGATTGGCATATTCAAATATCAATTGACGAATGATTTCCCGATACCGAGTTAGCTTATCCATTTGATAATCCTATCTAATTGATCGTCAAAGACAATTAGGTTTATTTTTATGCTACTAAGGATTAACTAACCAAAGCGTTCAGAAAATATACATTCATAAACTCGCTTGGAAACTGCTATTAAACACTTACTGATAATTCTCACGCAGAAACTTCAAAAAAGTAAACGCACTTTGTTCTTAAAGTCAAAGTGCGATCGCAATACTTAACTTTTATCGGGCAGACATTTTGCCCGCCCAAAGCTGACTAAATATCTATCTCACTTAACTCACGACTCAAATGGTCAAAAGGCTCGTCTACAAAAGTAGTATCGGCCACACCCGCAGCTGCCACTTTTTCCTTAACCATATCTTTGAGAATTTGGATACCGCGAACTGTTGGACTAATAGGTACTCCTAAAGAGTTGTAAGTTTCTCGCAGTCCTTGCAATACTCGTTCATCCAACACATTTGTATTGCCAGCAACTAACGCATAAGTAGCGTAGCGCAAGTAATAGTCCATATCTCGCAGACAAGCCGCGTAACGACGAGTTGTATAGGCATTTCCGCCAGGACGAATCAACTCTGGTAATTCTTCAAATAATTCCAAACCAGCCTGCTTCACGAGTCCTGCGGCATTAGAATTGATCGCTGCTGCTGCTTGTATCCGTGCTGTGCCACTTTCAAAATATGATTTTAGGCTGTCGATCGCATTCCGGTCAAAATATCGACCAGCTACGTCATAATTCTTAATCAAGTTTGTTACTGCATCGCGCATTCCTTCTTCTCCCAATTGTTGCTATCTATGGTTTGATATTAATTTGTCTGCACTTATGCACCAGTAAATTTTTGTGCTATTTAAAATAGATTCAGCACAAAAATAATCATCCGCTACTTAAGGATTTTATGTCAAAGTTGACCCCCTCTGAGATGAACTTTCCAGTTTTGTGTAGATGATCAGGTAAAGGTTAATATAAGCTGTAATCCAGATCATCTGTAACAAAAACTACAAAATTCTCTAATATCCAGAATTTATGATATTTCAGGTGTGTCACAACTGGGTTCAGATCAGCAAGATGAGGAAGCTTTGGCGGATTCTGATTTTACTTTAGGAAATTGGTAGAGAAGGAGTAACAATGACAACCCCACAAGAAGTCTTGAAGATGATTCAAGACCAAAAAATTCAGATGATTGATCTGAAATTCATCGATACACCAGGAACTTGGCAGCATTTAACGGTTTATCACAACCAAATTGATGAAAGCTCATTTGATGATGGTGTACCTTTTGATGGTTCCAGCATTCGGGGTTGGAAAGCAATCAACGAATCAGACATGACAATGGTACTCGATCCCAACACTGCTTGGATCGACCCGTTCATGAAAGAGCCAACACTAAGTATAGTTTGTAGTATTAAAGAACCCCGCACTGGTGAATGGTATAGCCGTTGCCCACGCGTTATTGCTCAAAAAGCAGTAGACTATCTAGTTTCCACAGGCATTGGTGATACAGTCTTTTTTGGCCCTGAAGCTGAATTTTTTATCTTTGATGATGTCCGCTTCGACCAAACTGCTAACCAAGGTTACTACTACGTAGATTCTATAGAAGGTCGTTGGAACTCTGGTAGAGAAGAAGGGCCCAACTTGGGTTACAAACCACGCTTCAAAGAAGGCTACTTCCCAGTATCGCCAACGGATAGCTTCCAAGATATGCGTACAGAAATGCTGCTGACAATGGCAGAGTGTGGTGTACCCATTGAAAAACAACACCACGAAGTTGCGACCGGTGGTCAGTGCGAATTGGGTTTCCGCTTTGGAAAATTGATTGAAGCTGCTGACTGGCTGATGACCTACAAATATGTCATCAAGAATGTTGCTAAGAAATACGGCAAAACCGTCACCTTCATGCCAAAACCAATTTTTGGCGATAACGGTTCTGGGATGCACTGTCACCAGTCTATCTGGAAAGATGGTAAACCCACATTTGCAGGTGATAAGTATGCTGGTTTGAGTGAAACAGCGCTTCATTACATTGGTGGTATCCTCAAGCACGCACCAGCACTGTTAGCAATTACCAATCCCACCACTAACTCTTACAAGCGTTTAGTACCTGGTTATGAAGCACCGGTGAACTTAGCCTACTCCCAAGGTAATCGTTCTGCTTCTGTGCGGATTCCTCTATCTGGTACTAACCCCAAAGCTAAACGGCTAGAGTTCCGTTGTCCAGATGCTACCTCTAACCCTTACTTAGCATTTGCTGCTATGCTTTGTGCTGGTATAGATGGAATCAAAAATAAAATCCATCCTGGTGAACCCCTAGATAAAAACATCTATGAACTTTCTCCAGAAGAACTAGCGAAAGTACCTTCAACACCTGGTTCTCTAGAAAAGGCGTTAGGACATCTGGAAAATGATCACGCTTTCTTGACAGAAACAGGCGTATTCACAGAAGATTTTATCCAGAATTGGATTGATTACAAATTAGCTAACGAAGTTGAGCAATTGCAGTTGCGTCCTCATCCTTACGAGTTTTACCTCTATTACGATTGCTAATTGCCGCAGATGAAAGGAAACTCTTAACGGGCAACAGGTGAGTCCAGCACTGCGGGAGGGTTTCCCTCCGCAGGTGACTGGCGAATCCGAAGGGCAACAGAAAGACTAAGCCATCCACAAGACAGTTATCAGTCAAAAGCTACTTGATAACTGTTAACTGTTAACTGATTTAACCTTATTTCAGGGCTAATTTTCTTTTTCTATTTCCTATTCCCGCCTTGTTGGTGCAACCTCTCGCCGAGAAGGGGCATTAGTTTTAAATTTTTTAGCCACCTCACGGGGTGGCTTTTTTCAGAGTTTTTAGTTGAGTCAAATCATCAAGCTGAGAAATCATGCAACCTAGTACAGCACAGAGAAAATAAAATTTTGAAAAGTGTTAAGAACCTTCTATTGCCATGAGCTTAATAACTGCTGCAACTAATTCTTCTGCGTCAAAAGGTTTGGATAAGTGTATCTGAAACCCTGCTTGTAGTGCTTGTTGCTGATCATAGTTTCTCGCAAAAGCTGTCAAAGCGATCGCCAAAATTGTTCCACCTTGTTCTGCTGTCCAAGTTCTCACCTCACGAATTAGCATATAGCCATCCATTCCGGGCATACTAATATCGCTAATTAATACATCTGGCTTTTTCTGTTTCAGGGTTTGTAATGCTTCCAAGGCTGAAGATGTCGCAATCACTTCAGCTCCGTCTTGCTGTAAAACAAAAACAATGAAATCTCGTGAATCAGCATCATCATCAACCACTAAAATCTGTATGTTAGCTAAAGGTAAAGATTGAGGAGTTAATGATAAGTGATGATTTTTTTCATCTGCCCTGCTTAAACTTTCATTTTGCAGAAGCGGTAACTGGACGGTAAACTTTGACCCTTGATTCTCGCCAGTACTTTCTGCTTTAACTGTACCACCATGCATTTCGATAATCTTACGCACAATTGCTAGCCCTAATCCTAATCCGCCAAATGTTCTAGTGGAGCTACTATCTGCTTGTCGGAAGTAATCAAAAGCATAAGGTAAAAACTCTGCGCTCATTCCCTTACCTGTATCACTAACTACAATTTGAGCGTAGTTATCAACTTGCTCTAGTCGCACTTCTACTTTTCCACCACTAGGTGTAAACTTGACAGCATTGGAAAGGAGATTCCAAACTACTTGCTGCAAGCGGGCAGAATCACCTATCACTAGTCCTACATTCGGTGCAAATATTTTAGTTACTTGAATTGATTTAGTTTCTGCCGCTAAACGCATTGTTTCTAGTGCGAGCAAAACTATGGGTTCTAAGTTTAAATTAGTAATATTCAATACTAATTTGCCCTGTAAAATTCTAGAGATATCCAGCAAATCTTCAATTAGTTGTACTTGTAGTTTGGCATTACGCTCAATTGTTGCTAAAGCTTGAGATATTTTTGCTGGCTCCAGTCGACGGTTTTGCAATAACTTAGACCAACCAAGAATAGCGTTAAGTGGAGTGCGTAGCTCATGAGAAAGAACGGCAAGAAATTCATCTTTAATACGATTAGCTGATTCTGCTTTTGCTCGTGCTATTTGTTCTAATTCCAGTAGGTGGGCGCGTTGTTGTAATATTTGTTTTTGTTCGTCAATATCAGTACAAGTCCCAAACCATTTGATTACACGATCTTGCTCATCTTTAAGGGGAAAGCCTCGCGCTAGTTGCCAACGATAGGAACCATCACCAGCCCATTTGAACCGATATTCATTTTCATATAAAGTGCCACGTTTTACAGCATTTAACCACACTTTTTCAGCTTGTTCTACATCATCTGGATGCAACGCTGCCACCCAACCAGAACCCAAAGACTGCTCTAATGTTAGCCCTGTATAATCGTACCAATTTTGATTAAAATAATCACATTGACCGTCAGCATTAGTTGTCCATACAAGCTGAGGAATTGCATTAGCTAAGTAACGGTAACGCTGTTCACTTTGTCGTAGAACTTCTACAACACGCTGACGTTCAGCTATTTCTTGTTGTAATTGTTCGTTAGTCTTGGTAATTTCATTGGTACGCAGAGTAACCAATTCTTCTAAATGATCCTCAACCCGTAACCGTTCGGTTATTTGTATTTGCAGTTGTTGATTTGTTTGTTCTAGTTGAGCAGGACTGGGAAGTGCAAGCGCTTGTGGCACTAGTGGCACAAGTTCTATGGCTGTAATTACAGATATTATTGCAGTTACTGCTTTGACTAATCCCGACAGCCAATAGGTGGGATGCCAAAGTGTCCAAATCTCCAATATATGAGTAGTGCCGCAAGCAACAATAAATGCGCTAAATAGTAAGAAAATCCAATCAAAAGGTAGATCTTGCCGCTTGCGAACAAAATAAAACAGTGTTGTTGGAATCGAGTAATATGCTACGGCAATAAGTGCGTCAGAAATTAAGTGTAACCACACTAAATTTGTCTGCCATAAATAGCAATGTCCATGTGGGATAAATGATCCTGAACTAAATAAATTACTCCATAATTCTGACATAGGTTTTAAGATAGGCATTCTCAATTTTTGATCGCATATAAACTCAGCTAATTAGCAAACAAAATTAGATGTTTCAACTGAAGTTATGAGGTAAATTTGTGGTTAATAACTCCTGATTTTACTTGTGGAAAATATTTATTTATCAGTTGGGCGTATTATTTCTAACATAGCTGAATGATATAGGAATCCGATTTGATTTGGTGAAATTACTTGCGTGGGCGGGGAACAGGAAACAGGGAACAAGAATCTTTGAGGTGTACTGAATTTTTTCAAAAATAAAAAAAGTAGCAAGTTAATACACTACTCTTTAATACTAAAAAATTCAGACAGCAAAAAGCGATCGCTCATCCCAAATTACAGTTTATTGGTTCAGGCGATCGTCCCAATAACTATATAATTCGTAACTATTTGCTTTTCAGTTCAATATAATTATTCTCATTTTACAGTTTTACACCTGGAACCACGCTGTTAAAGCCACCGCCAAAGCATCAGCAGCATCATCTGGCTGGGGAATTTCTGCTAAATTTAACTCCCGCGCCACCGCATCTTGAACTTCTGATTTATCTGCATTACCGTAGCCTGTTAAAGCTTGTTTGATTTGAGCAGGAGTAAATTCTATATATGGTAAATTATGTTGCGCTAAAGTCAACATAACTACACCTCTTGCTTGTGCCACGAGGATTGTACTTGACATACGATAGAAAAACAATTTCTCGATCGCAACCAAATCTGGTTGTAATTCTTGAATCAGGGTGTGTAAATCGTCAAATATTGTACATAGGCGTTGTCCCATTTCTGCATCTGCCGATGTCCGAATTACGCCAAAATCTAGCATATTGACTGCTGTGTTTTGTCCTTTAGTAGCAGCCTGTGTACAGTTAATTGCTCCAAATCCTAAAATTGCCAGTCCTGGATCTAGTCCTAAAATTCGTTTTTCCATTAAACTCACTTTTATCAAGTCAGGGTACTGTTTTATGGGGAACACTGGCAACTTTAACGACTCACTTTTAATCTAATCACACAGAAAAATTTAATAATGTGCCACTTGGTGTTAAAACCAGGTAGTGTACATTTTCTGTTAATCATTAGTTTGTTCCCCCCTGCTCCCAATTAGGTATGTCAATCGGTTTTCTTAGACAAGCCCTCAACACTTTGCAAAAACGGTCACGTAGTCGAACTTCCTATCGGGTCAACCAGTGGTTCAAATGGTTATCCCCTGGACTCTCTGTCAAACGTTGGTTGTTGATTAGTGTTGGAGGTGTACTGCTAGCTAGTTTGGGGTTAGCTATTTGGATTAAGCTCACCCCGATTTTTTGGATGATTGAGTTGGTTAAGGGTTTTTTAGGAGTGATTACTGACCTCTTACCCAACTATATCAGTGGGCCTTTAGTGCTGCTTGGCGGCTTGCTGTTGCTGCTGTGGGGGCAAACTCGCACCGTCAGTTCAATTACTAAGGTATTAAGACCAGAAGGTGAAGAAGAACTAATTGATGTCCTGCTGGCTTATCGGCGATTATATAGAGGGCCAAAAATCGTCGTGATTGGTGGAGGTACAGGACTTTCTACCTTACTGAGAGGACTCAAAACATACAGTGCTAATATTACTGCAATTGTAACTGTAGCTGATGATGGTGGGTCTTCTGGAAGGTTACGCCAAGAATTTGGAGTTTTACCACCAGGGGATATTCGTAATTGTTTGGCAGCTTTAGCAGATGAAGAAAAGTTATTAACAGAATTATTTCAATATCGCTTTCGGGCTGGGGATGGATTGACAGGTCACAGTTTTGGTAACTTGTTTTTAACGGCAATGAGTGATATTACTGGCGACTTAGAACGGGCAGTTGCAGCCAGTTCTAAAGTGCTAGCCGTGCGCGGGCAAGTTTTGCCAGCAACTTTGAGTGATGTTCGTCTTTGGGCAGAATTAGCTGATGGTCGCCGGATTGAGGGCGAGTCAAGTATTCCCAAAGCGGGGGGAAAAGTTGTCAAAATTGGCTGCATTCCTGCTAATCCTCCAGCAGTACCAGCAGCTATTAAGGCAATTAAAGAAGCCGATTACATTATTATTGGCCCAGGTAGTCTTTATACGAGCTTAATTCCTAATTTACTTGTACCAGAAATTGCCGATGCGATCGCTGCGACACAAGCCCCACGTATCTATGTCTGCAATATCATGACCCAACCGGGAGAAACTCAAGGATACACAGTTGCTGACCACATCAGAGCAATAGATACTGCTTGCGGGCATAGACAGCTTTTTGATGCTGTATTAGTACATAAAAAATCTCCCTCTGAGCAATCACTCATCCGCTACGCCCAACAAAACTCCCATCCTGTCTTCTTAGATAGAGAAGCTGTCTCTTTATTAGGGCGACGGATTGTGCCAGCGAATATCTTATATGAAGACGAAACAGGTTTTGTACGTCACAATCCCCAAAAACTAGCACAAGTTTTGTTACGTTGGTACAGTAGAACTCATCACAAAACTCGCGATGGGAAATGAAAATATTTCTTGCAGATGCACAAGCGACGCTACGTTTAGGAATGACTCTTGGTCAAAATCTTAGTGTCGGTAGTGTCATCTTGCTAGAGGGTGATTTAGGCGCTGGCAAAACTACATTAGTACAAGGTATTGGACAAGGTTTAGCTATCAGCGAACCAATTGTTAGCCCTACTTTTACTCTGATTAATGAGTATACCGAAGGACGCTTACCGCTTTACCATTTGGATTTATATCGCTTAGAACCACAAGAGGTTTTAGCCTTAAACCTAGAAACTTACTGGGAAGGTCTTGAGGTAATGCCAGGTATTGTAGCGATTGAGTGGGCTGAACGAATGCCCTGTAAGCCTCATGTTTATCTCAACGTGCATTTGACTTATGGAGATGAGGGCGATCGTCAAGCTGAAATTATACCTTTTAATTGTGTCATCAGTGAATTTATTACTACCATTTGAGTATTTTTTCTGAAGTTGGGAAAAAATACTGTCTGATATTTAAATTAGCATCTGATGATTATGAATGACTGAATTTGGATGCAATGGGTTATTGAATTTATGAGGCTGAATAGACAAATCGCCCCACACCGCATCATTAACTGACTAATACTATCAGTGTCATACCCAAGAGATCCTAACTTGATTACAGCACTACAAAATTTTCACCGATAGTCGAGGGAGGATTCCACACTCGTTCTATCTACCGCTACCACGCTCATCCACAAAATTCACTAACATTGTTGTCCTTATTATTCAGATTCAGAAATCAATGAAATACTGTTATTCGGTCACGATTGGCATCTACTAGTTTTCTGCCTGAGGTTAGCTATGATGGGTGAAGACATTGACTCAAAGCGTCTCAACAGAACAATACTCTTGCAGGTTATATCTCTTAATCCAGCAAACCGCCAAATTTTTAGAACACCTGCACTCAAAAAAAATATAATTTAACTGAGGATTGACATAAACTTGTCCTCTGGTGGATCATCTTGACTGTTAAGGCTCATAAATGAATTTCAGTTACCTAGTAATTATTGGTAATTTTTTTTCATCTACTTGTATCATGGTTGTGCTGATTAACTCATTGTTTTGATGTATCGGTAAATCAGTCCTCGACTTTATTTGAGCAGATGCTTGTTTGTCGATTATTAAACCGTTTTAACCAATAAACATCAGCTTTCTGGCAACATCACTTTTGTTACCAGAAGGTAGTCAAAAGTGTAAAAAACCCGTTTTAAGAGCCTAATAATTAAGTGCATATAAAGTTTTTATATGTATAAAACTGAATTTTCATAGAAAGTTGCCCGTTTACTTAACCCTATTAATTCTCTACAGTTTTTAGAGGAAAAATCCGGATAGTTAAGCACCAAAAGCTAGCCTAAAAAAGTTAAACAGTTACCGATTTCCGTATTTATCGTTTAACTTATGGTCATGCTTAGTATTCCCATAAGAGCTTGCGGATCTGCATACAAAAATGTATAAATCCTAAATTCATGAGATAAATTAATTATTTTTTTTTAAACTACAAGCTATTCTTATAGTGCTTTTCGCTTGTATGTAATACATTCCAGTCAGGAAAAGGAGCTAGGAACTAGAGGCTAGGGGCTAGAGTAGTGTATTTCATCAGTATAAATATTTATACTTATAAATAGTAGTAACGCTAGTCAGAAATCAAAGTTCAAAAAAAACCGAAATAAAATAGCAGTCCCATCTCCAGCTTTTGACACTGATGACAGAACTGCTATTTATTGTCAAATCTAAAATTTCTACTTATGTAATTACTTAATTCATACCGAAATAGATCATCTCGCACTAGGGTAAAGTGGCGACTGATCTATTTCTCCAACATGATTGAGAGGCCAAAAACGTACTATAGCGCGACCTATAATGTTCTCACGAGGAACAACACCCCAGCAGCGGCTATCATAGCTGCTGTTACGGTTATCACCTAGCACTAAGTACGAATTAGGTGGTATGGTTTCTGGCTTTGCTAAATAAGGTGGCTGCTGTCCTGATGTGCAAACATCAATTGCTGTGATTTGCTGTGAACTCAGGTATTTACCTTCTTGAAGGGGTTTTTTGTTGATATATACCTTACCATTCCTGAGTTCTACTATCTCTCCAGGTAACGCAATTATACGTTTGATAAAGGCATCTTGGTATTGCTCTTTTTGTAGCTCTTCTGTAGGTGAAAAAACTACAATATCTCCCCTTTGCGGTTCTGAAAACTTATACTTCAACTTATCAACAATAATTTTGTCTGCTTCCCACTGATTTGGGGTTCCGTGCAGTGTTGGCTCCATAGAACCAGAAGGAATCCAGCGAGCTTCAGCAACAAAAGTACGAATGCCTAGGGCTAGAACGATACTTAATACAACTGTTCTACCTAGCTCTGCGATCCAGGAATTATCGGGTTGTTGACTAGAGTTGTTATCAGACACTTGGTTTTGCATTAAATTACTGAAGTAAGGAAAAGCGTGGATATTCACTCACCTAAAGAGACTTTATATCTTGATCTTAGCGGCAGATATGTCGGTTTTTTGGTAACCCGACTTATAAGTTAAAAGTAAATTTTTTTTACCATTATGCAAAAAATTATTACCAAGAGTGCAACTAAGTTTAACCTAAAAGCATAGTTTTCTGTAACACATCGTTTCTTATTTGAAATATTATTAACTCCATGCCATCTCTAGAAAGTTTACTGATTCGCCACGCTCACATTATTCTACCTAATGGGGAATTGATGTTAGGAGATGTGCTAACGCACGATCGCCAGATCATCGAAGTTGCATCAGAAATTTCTACGACAACACCAACTACAGTAATTGACGCACAAGGGTTAACTTTGTTGCCAGGAGTTATAGATCCCCAAGTGCATTTCCGCGAACCTGGCTTAGAACACAAAGAAGACTTATTTACAGCCAGTTGTGCTTGTGCCAAAGGTGGAGTTACCTCCTTTTTGGAAATGCCCAACACTCGTCCTCTGACAACTACCCAACAAGCTTTAGACGACAAACTGCAACGTGCCTCTAACAAGTGTTTGGTTAATTATGGCTTTTTTATTGGGGCAACGACAGAAAATCTGCCAGATTTACTTTTAGCCAAACCAACACCGGGAATTAAGATTTTTATGGGGTCGATGCATGGTCAGCTGCTAGTTGATCAAGATGCAGCCTTAGAAGCAATATTTGCTCAAGGCAATCGCTTAATTGCTGTTCATGCCGAAGACCAAAGCAGAATTAACCAACGCCGCCAAGAATTTGCCGGGATTCACGACCCCGCAGTTCACTCTCAGATTCAAGATAATCAAGCTGCACTTTTAGCAACAAAATTGGCATTACAACTTTCTCAAAAATATCAGCGCCGTCTGCATATCCTACACATGTCAACGGCCGAAGAAGCAGAACTGCTGCGTCAAGATAAACCGAGTTGGGTAACAGCGGAGGTAACGCCACAACATTTGTTGTTAAATACCAGTGCTTATGAAAAAATTGGTACATTGGCACAAATGAATCCACCGTTGCGATCGCCTCACGATAATCAAGTTCTCTGGCAAGCTTTGCAAGATGGTGTAATTGATTTCATCGCCACAGATCATGCGCCTCACACCTTGGCAGAAAAAGCTCAAGAATATCCTAATAGTCCTTCTGGAATGCCTGGGGTAGAAACTTCTCTGGCTTTGATGTTAACTGCTGCTACTCAAGGGCGGTGTACGGTTGCCCAAGTTGCTAATTGGATGTCAACATCTGTAGCTAAAGCATACGGCATTGCCAATAAGGGTGCGATCGCTCCTGGTTACGATGCTGATTTAGTACTGGTAGATTTGAACACATTCCGCCCAGTCCGGCGCGAAGAACTGTTAACCAAGTGTCGCTGGAGTCCTTTTGAAGGCTGGAACCTCACAGGATGGGCTGTAACAACCATTGTTGGTGGTCAGATTGTTTATGACAAAGGTCAATTAAATACAGAAGTACGAGGCCGAGCATTAACTTTTTCGTAGTCAAAGTAATAATTTCAGATTTACGTAATATACAAAACTCATATTTGATTTGGAGAAAAAACTCAGTACACCCCTAAATCCCTTTTTTCCTGCGATGCACTGAGTTTCGACACTTCGACAGGCTCAGTGCAGCGCTGCGCGGCAATCGAGTTTCGACTACGCTCAACTGCCGCGAAGTCGAGATTCAACTACCGCGCAGCCGAAGTGTTCCCCGTTTAAAGTTCCCTCTCTACGCAAATATGTTCATTAACGGGACTTAAGGAAAAATCAAGCCCAAATAAAGCCGAAACTGGCTTTATGAGCGGCAAATACGTCACGATTAACAGTCAACCACTCAATAAATCGGAAAGAAATAGCAGTTCTAAAGGCTTCTAAAGCCTCAGTAAAAGTGTTCAACGGTTTAGTTGCCCACCTACGTCTAAAACCACCAGTCAACTGATGCCAAAGGACAAAAGTATAGGCACAAAATACCAAGATAAAATGTCGCATGAGACTGGTTTTATCTCGGACTTGATATTCTTTCAATCCTAAAAAACCCTTGGCTTCTCTATAAAAGACCTCTACCCAATTGCGTTGAGAATAGGTGTTTACTATCCATTCTGAAGTTACAACAGATGTAGAAACATTGGTAATAAAGTAGTCGATATCTGTGGCATCAGAAAAAGTAGCAGCATTCATGACGATAGCTATACTTCGTTTACCTTCCAGACGTGATATCTCTACTTCAAAAGTTGCTACCCATACTTTTCTAGGTTTATCTAAATTGAGTTGAGTTTCGCTAAAAGCCTCTTGGGGTATAGACTTTGCTAACTCATCTATCCTAATTGTTCGTTGATTATTCTCTTGCTCACTAATTGTGACTTTCCGATTTTTGGCTATTCCTCCTAAATACTTTAATTTGCGATTTTCTAGTTCTAATAGGAATGATGTATTGTTACCATATCCGGCATCTACAATCACTATTCCTGGTTGATATCCTCGCTCTCTTGTTTGGTCTATTAACTTAATTGCTATCTCTGTTTTTTTCTCAAATAGAGGGTCTTGTTTTCCTTCGGGTAATGAATCAGCGTGTTGATATAACTCTATATCTAATGGTAGGCTTTTTCTCCCATCATATAAATGAGTTGTTACCACCACTATTCCATTATCTGTCTTGCCAATTTCTCCGATATATTGTCTTCCCACACCTTCGGTAAAGTTACCACTTTTCCTATGCCCTGAATCATCAATTATCAAGCTAAATCCCCTACTGATTTTAGTCTGACTACACTTGTTCATTACCTCTAAGCGTCGTTCATTCACCTTTGTGGCCGACCAAGGGGAATCTGTCAAAAAGTGGTGTAATCGGTGGTAATTTACTCCTACGGCATTTTCTGCGAGCTGGAACAAGTTTTTCCGTTCGCTTTCTCCTAACAACCCCCCTAAATAATGTCTAAACTCCCTTTTTTGCGCTTTATGACCAAATACATCGTCAAACCTTTGACACCATTTTTCAAAGCATGGGGGCATAGCTGTGGGAGTTGTCTCTTTCATGGGGGTTAGTTTGACGTAAAACCTATGCTAATTCTGCATTATAGCCTTTTTTATTCTCTTTTTTTGCCTAAGTCCCGTTAATCAAATTGGATTGCTATATATAACAGGGAACAGGGAATAGGCTTGAAAGTCTCTTGGTATCAAGGTTTTATGATCAGCTTATGTCCTAAAATATTTAGTAACAGCTATAAGTGTGAAGCATTTTTGATGAACAGTTTATATATTGAATTTGAATAAAAACGTCAACTAACATCTAAATGTAAAATATATCAGTTAAACGTCAACTGCTAGAAACACATATATTATCTATCTAACAAAGTATTTTGTGGCATTTGTTGCCGATATTACTTAATTAGACAATATACTTTATCAGTAGCAAGTTGTAGCAAAGAAAGTTTCTCTATATTCTGCTGAACAAAAGTAGAATTTTCTGATTTTTCAGAGATTTAGTGAACAACTCTCGGCCGAAGAAAATCATGGAATTGACTAGAAACAACGCAGAATGAATTACCAGCGGTTAAACCCTGATAAAAAAGATATTTTGATTATTGACGACATAGCAGACAATCTAAGAGTGTTGTCTTCGCTGCTTACCAAGTCAGGATATAACGTTCGCAAAGCTTTAAACTGGCAAATGGCATTAACTGCTTGTCAAACAGTGTTACCGGATCTCATTTTACTTGACATTATGATGCCTGAGGTGGACGGTTATGAAGCTTGTCAGCGTTTAAAAGCTTGGAGTTTGACTGCGGATATTCCGGTGATTTTTATCAGTGCTTTAGATGATGTTTTCGACAAGGTAAAAGCTTTCAGAGTCGGAGGTGTAGATTATATTACCAAACCCTTTGAGTTTGAAGAAGTTCTGGTGCGTGTGCAGAATCAAATGGCATTGAGGGCGGCGCAATTAGAAGTATTAAGTCTCAATGCTGAACTAGAACAAAGGGTAAAAAAGCGGACGTATGAGTTAGAAAAAGCTCTACAAAATCTTCAAGCAGAAATGACTTATCGCCAACAACTGCAAAGCGAATTGTTTCATTTAGCGCTGCATGATTCTTTAACTGGTTTACCAAACCGAGTTTTGTTTATGAGGCGACTAGAAAAAGCTCTAAATTTTGCCAAGCAAGAACCCAGTTATCAATTTGCTGTATTATTTTTAGATTGCGATCGCTTTAAAGTTGTCAATGATTCTCTAGGACATCTTGTGGGAGACGAATTACTCATAGCCATAGCCCGCCGTCTGCAAGTGTGTTTAGCACCATTTGATACTTTGGTAAGATTAGGTGGTGATGAATTTGGCATTCTCTTAGAAAATCTGACAGATATAAATTCTGCAATCCAAGTTGCTAAGAATATTTTGCAACAACTATCATTCACTTTTAAATTGTCTAGATATGAAGTATTTATAAGTGCCAGTATCGGCATTAACTGGGGTGATAAAAACTATGAGCAATCAGAGTATTTACTACGTGATGCTGATACAGCAATGTATCGTGCTAAAGCTTTAGGCAGAGCTAGATATCATATCTTTGACCCAGCAATGTATCAAGAAGCAATCCAGCTTTTAGAGATGGAAAATGACTTGCGTAGAGCTATCGAACGTCAAGAATTTCTCATTTACTATCAGCCAATTATTTCTCTGACTACAGGTATGATTGCTGGATTTGAAGCACTTGTACGCTGGCAACATCCGGTTCGTGGTCTTATTGATCCCATAGATTTTATTCCTATAGCAGAAGAAACAGGTTTAATTAATGATATTAATATTTGGGTATTACAGTCGGCTTGTCAGCAACTACGAACTTGGCAAAATCACCCAACAATACCAAAAAACCTGACAATTAGTATTAATTTAACTGCGCGGTTGTTATCACATCCTAATTTAATATCACAAGTTGATCAAATTATTTATGAAACTAATATAAAATCTGCTAGTTTACAATTGGAGATTACAGAAAGTGTAATCATGGAAAACACCGAAGCAGTAAAAAGAATGCTTCAACAAATGAAGGAACGAGAAATTAAGTTAGTTATAGATGATTTTGGTACAGGATACTCATCTTTAAGTTATCTGCACAGATTCTCATTACATGCACTCAAAATTGATAAATCATTCGTCAAACGTATGCAGGATAATCAAGAAGATATGGGACTAGTACCTGCTATGATTAGTATTGCTAAATCAATGAGTATGTCTGTGATCGCCGAAGGAGTTGAAACCAAAGAACAGTTAGAAGAATTGAAAAGCTTAAATTGTGAATTTGCTCAAGGTTATCTGTTTTCTAAACCTCTAGAACAAGAATTAGTTGTTGATTTGCTTGCCTCAAACCCTCGTTGGTAAACAAATTCTTTGATGATAATTATACAATACTTTTCATTAACATTCAATATTCTTAATAACTATAATAAACTCAGATTCAAATGCATTTAAACCTAACTCAACATTCCAAAGGAAATATATTAGTAGTTGACGATACGCCAGATAATTTGCGATTACTATCAGCAATGTTGACTGCCCAAGGTTTTGAAGTTCGTAAAGCCTTAAACGGAAAAATAGCTTTAACTGCTTGCCAAATAGTTTTACCAGACTTAATTTTATTAGATATTAACATGCCAGGGATGGATGGCTATCAAGTTTGTCAACAACTAAAAGCTGATGCTCAAACTTGTGATGTACCAGTGATTTTTATTAGCGCTTTAGATGACGTTTTAGATAAAGTAAAAGCCTTTGATGTTGGTGGTGTAGATTATATTACTAAACCTTTTCATGTAGCAGAAGTTGTTTCACGTATTGAAACTCAAATTAATTTACGTTCACTGCAAATTAAACTTCAAGAAAAAAACTTTCTGTTACAAGAAGCTCTTGATAACTTAAAAATGTCCCAAGTTAAACAAATTCAAAATGAAAAAATGGTGGCATTAGGGCAGTTAGTCGCAGGTATTGCTCATGAAGTTAATAATCCAATTAGTTTTATCTATGGTAATCTGCAATATGCCAGTCAATATGTACAAGATATAATTAATATTATTGAAACTTATCGACAAGAGTATCCACAACCAAATCTAAAGATTCAAACAATAGTTAATGATATAGATTTGAATTTTGTCATTAATGATTTACAAGAACTAGTAGGCGCGATGTATAGAGGAGCAGATCGGATTCGAGAAATCGTATTAGCACTGCAAAATTTCTCTAGACACGATGAAGCTCAAATGAAAGCAGTGAATATTCATGAAGGAATTGAAAGTACTTTGGTAATGCTACAGCATCGACTAAAGAAAACAGCAAATCGTCCAGCCATTGCCGTCATCAAAGAATATGCTAATTTGCCCTTAGTTACTTGTTATGCAAGTGAATTGAACCAAGTATTTATGCATTTATTGAATAATGCAATTGATTCTTTAGAAGAATCTGTAATCAAAAATCGTCAATTATTAACTACGGATTATGGACTTTTGACGAAACCGCAGATTCGGATTAGCACAAAGGTAATAGATTTGCAGACTGTGAAGATAGCGATCGCAGATAATGGTGTTGGTATAGATGAATCCTTAAAATCTTGTCTGTTTGATCCTTTCTTTACCACAAAACCAGTAGGACAAGGTAGTGGACTAGGATTGTCGATTAGTCACCAAATTGTAGTACAGAAACATCAAGGGGAGATTACCTACTCCTCATCTCCAGGACAAGGTGCAGAGTTTGCGATCGCCATTCCTATTAAACCAGCTGCGTAGTAAGCTGTTGATTATGCTAGATAAAACTCAGCATTTATACTTCTTCATCAAGAAACAAAAATATATGACTTTATAACAATGACGGAAACTTTCGCAAATATCGTCTTCATAGTCGATTTCTTCAGTAGAAAATTGACTACTCGAAACTAAAGATAATAAAATTAGGATTTTTTATCTAGTCAAGAATACTATTTTCAATCACATCAAAGCATAATAGAAATGTGACTGATCTGTTTTTTCCTTTACAATCCCTAAAAGAAGGTCACTGGTTCAAGCTGATCTGCGGAGCCAGCTACCAACATTTACCTACAGTCAGAAGTTTAACATTAGCCTATACTTTGGCGGGCGCTGACTGTATAGATGTCGCAGCTGATCCAGCCGTCATGGCAGCAGCCCAAGAAGCGTTAGAAGTGGCCAAGTATCTATTTAAGGATGCCCAAAAGCGAGGCTTTCACTGCCAAGAAAACCCTCCCTTTTTAATGGTCAGCTTGAACGATGGAGAAGACCCCCATTTTCGCAAAGCAGAGTTTAATTCTACTGAGTGTCCCACAGACTGCCCTAGACCCTGTGAACAAATTTGTCCGGCACAAGCAATTGTATTTAACCGTATAAAAGACAACTTTTCGGGAGTTGAACACCAAAAATGCTACGGCTGCGGTCGTTGTCTACCTGTTTGCCCAAACGATATAATTAATACAAAATCATACATGTCAACACCGGATGCGATCGCGCCATTGGTAATGTCAACAGCAGTAGATGCCGTAGAAATTCATACAAAAGTAGGACATTGGGCAGAATTTCAGCGACTGTGGCAAACAGTTTCACCGTGGGTCGGTCAATTGAAAGTATTAGCCATCAGTTGCCCTGATGACGAGGGCATAATTGACTACCTCCAGGCAATTTATAACTTAGTTACTCCCTTGCGTAGTGCTTTAATTTGGCAAACCGATGGTCGCCCAATGAGTGGTGACATCGGAGATGGCACTACCTCAGCAGCGGTGAAATTAGGACAAAAAGTTTTGACAGCTAAGTTACCGGGATATGTGCAGTTAGCAGGTGGTACTAATAGCTACACCGTTGCTAAGTTGAGGGCAATGGGGCTGCTGAAGAGAGCAGGGGAAGCAGCACTTCGGCTTACTTCGACTTCGCTCAGTACAAGACGCTCAGTGACCGGGGAAGCAGGGGAAGCAGGGGAGGAAGAAGAACTTTCCCCCCAGCTCCCAGCTCCCTGCCCCCCCGCCTCCGTCGCTGGGGTCGCTTATGGTAGCTACGCTCGTGTACTGCTGTCACCAATTCTCGAAAAGTTAGAGAATCAGGAGGTAAGTAATACTAGTATTAAGGCGACTATCCGCCTAGAAGAAAACGATATACTACTCTGGCAAGCTGTAGGACTTGCCCATTCTCTCGTTTCCCAGCTCAAGTCACAGCAGGAGCGCTAATCGCTCGTTCTGGATACTTTCTTTAACGGGAAAATCCCCCACAGAAATATCCTCGTTATCTCTAAAAACGTCACAATAGAAAGCATGACGATAACAGAAGATCTCCAAAAGTTATTAGACATTTTGCCCCAAGACCTGCGACAAATACTAGAGAATCATCCCAAACAAGATAGTTTAATTGAGGTAGTCTTGGATTTGGGACGTAGACCAGAAGCTCGTTTTCCCAATCAAGCCGAGTATCTGAGCGAAGTACCCGTTACTCAAGAACAAATAGATGATTGTATTGTGCGAGTCGGAATCTTTGGCGGAGATAATCGGGCAGGAATTGAGCAAACTTTGCACCGCATCAGTGCCATCCGCAATCGCACTGGTAAGATTATTGGCTTGACCTGTCGCGTAGGTCGAGCAGTATTCGGAACCATCGGCATGATCCGCGATTTGGTAGAAACTGGTAAATCCATTCTGATGTTGGGTCGTCCAGGCGTGGGTAAAACCACGGCTTTAAGGGAAATTGCCCGTGTTTTAGCAGATGAACTACATAAACGAGTAGTAATTATTGACACCTCCAATGAAATTGCTGGTGATGGTGATGTTGCTCACCCCGCCATTGGCCGCGCTAGACGGATGCAAGTGGCTCATCCAGAACTTCAGCATCAGGTGATGATTGAAGCAGTAGAAAACCACATGCCAGAAGTCATCGTTATTGATGAAATTGGCACAGAATTGGAAGCTTTAGCGGCTCGTACCATTGCTGAACGAGGTGTGCAATTAGTAGGTACTGCCCACGGAAACCAAATTGAAAACCTGATTAAAAACCCCACTCTTGCTGATTTAGTTGGGGGTATTCAGGCGGTGACTTTAGGAGATGACGAAGCCAGACGCAGAGGTAGTCAAAAGACTGTTTTAGAACGTAAAGCTCCCCCTACCTTTGAAATTGCTGTGGAAATGTTAGAACGGCAACGCTGGGTTGTACACGAAAGCGTTGCTGATACAGTAGATAATCTATTGCGAGGGCGGCAACCTACCCCACAAACCAGAAGCGTTGATGATCAAGGTAAGGTGGCAGTTACACGGCAGTTAGCTGTTGTCAATGGTCGTGGTGGACATACAGCCACAACAGAGGAATCTTTCTTGCCTGCACGACAATCCAACGGCTGGCGTTCGTCTGGACAAATGGTAGCATTGCCGCCATTGTCTTTAGAACGCGAACGGGTAAGTGGGCAAAGTGAATTTGATCGCTTACTGGATGAATCTTTTAATTACTCGGATAGCATCGATTTTAGTGCTACCAAATATCCAGGGCCAAATGGTGAAGATTTACCACTGCACATTTATCCTTATGGTGTCAGCCGCCATCAACTAGAACAAGTAATTAACGTGCTAACTTTACCAGTGGTATTGACAAAAGATATTGATAGTGCTGATGCAATTTTAGCATTGCGATCGCATGTCAAAAATCATGCCAAACTCCGGCAAATCGCCAAAGCCCGTCATGTACCAATCCACATGATTAAGTCCAGCACAATTGGGCAGATTACCCGTGGTTTAAGGCGGTTACTAAATATTGATGACCCAGAAATATCTGATGAACGAGAATTACAACTGTTTTTACACAGTGCTAGTGATGACGAAATTGATGCCCTAGAAGAAGCCAGACTTGCCGTCGAGCAAATTGTAATTCCTAAAGGACAGCCAGTTGAGTTATTGCCTCGTTCTTCGCAAGTCCGCAAAATGCAACATGAGCTGGTAGAACACTATCGCCTCAAGTCGCACAGTTTTGGAGAAGAACCAAATCGGCGTTTGCGGATTTATCCAGCATAATCTCAATTTCTAGATTTAAAACAATAAGGTCGCGATCGCCAGGCGATCGCGACTTAGCATTAATGCAAATATAAAATAGTCTATGTCTAAATTTTTTGACTGTATTACTGAAGAACTACAAAAGTTTATTGCTGCACAGCACCTCTTTTTTGTTGGTTCTGCTCCATTGAGTCCTACAGGACACGTTAACCTATCCCCTAAAGGACTGGATTGCTTTCGTATTTTCTCGCCCCATCAGGTTGGTTACTTGGATCTCACAGGCAGTGGTAACGAAACCTCAGCCCATATCCAAGAAAATGGACGAATCACTTTTATGTTTTGCGCTTTTGTAGAACCTCCATGTATTCTACGTCTTTACGGTCAGGGTCATACAGTTTTACCTAATTTTCCTGAGTGGAACTCATTGTATTCTCTGTTTCCGCAACTTCCTGGAACTCGTCAAATTATCGTTGCTGATATTGAGAAAGTGCAGACCTCTTGTGGTTTTGGCGTACCACTTTATGAATATCAAGGACAACGACAAATTCTAGTAGATTGGGCAGATAAAAAAGGAGAAGAGGCAGTTCAAGATTTTCAGCAACAAAAAAATCTAGTCAGTATTGATGGTTTAGCAACTCCATTGAGTAAATTCCATAAGATGGATTACGCAATTCGTCCCATCACAAAGGAAGACGAGCCTTTTCTTTGGCAAATGCTCTATGAAGCGGCGCACATGGGAGAAGAAGCTAATCTAAATGTGCAAGATGCAATGAATCATTCTGATTTGGCAAAATATGTCCAGAATTGGGGACTTAAAGATGACATGGGCTTTGTCGCTATTGCAGTCAGTAGCAATCGGCCAGTAGGAGCTGCTTGGCTACGTTTATTAACAGGTGAAAATCAGGGATATGGTTATGTTGATGATCAAACTCCTGAACTTGCGATCGCAGTTTTGCCCGAATATAGAAATCAAGGTATAGGATCACAATTACTTACTCATTTATTAGCAGCAGCAAAAACATCTTATCAGTCAATATCACTCAGCACTAGAAGCTCAAATCCTGCTGTCAGTTTATACCAAAAATTAGGTTGGAAAGTTATTGCTGGTAGTGAGACAATCAATCGAGTTAATAGTATTTCTTTCAAAATGAAAATTGATTATTAAATTAAAATATTAGACCTTTTGCATAATCTGATGATCTTTAGATATGGTTTAGTCAATTTTAAAATCCCTGTTTATCAGGACTTACGCAAGCCCAAATCGTCATTGCGACCGAAACGAAGTGTAGGGAAGCAATCGCAGGATTTTTGCGATTACGTCGCTATCGCTCGTAATGACGAAATTGCGTTAGTTTTGCGTAAGTCCTATTTATAATAAAAATCATTGATTTTACAGTCTAATAAACAGGAAAATGCAATTAACTCATCTTTATTCTCTGGCAATAACTATATCATTGGATTTGATTACTGCATAAGCTTCTGTTCCTTCCAAAAGTTGTAATTCTTCTGCTGACATTCTGGTGATAATTGAGGTTAACTCAACTTTATGAACAACTTCTATTGTCACCTCACTATTGACGGCTCCAGTAACTACTCGCTTGACAATGCCCTTTAAAATATTGCGGGAACTAACTTTTAGCGGTTTTCTGGGACTACTAATTTCTAACTTAGAAGTGTAAACATTTTCCTTATCCGCCTGTATGGTTGGTAGCGGTGCTGGTGTTGTATCGTGCTTGTTTAAACCACGTACTAGTTCCCGCAATATCTCAGTCTTAGTACGCTGAGACTGCTGACAGAAATCTTCTAGAAGCTTACGCTCCTCTTCCGATGTTTGAAATGTAATCCATCCTTGTTCTTTTCTGGGCATAACACTACCAATTTGGTTGGTAAATATTGAGATTAATACTTGATATGATCCTACCAAGCATCAATACTTTGCAGAAAAATCTATCTCAGGATAATTTCTTTAGAGAAAGACGACTAATACCAGTCCCGGCAATTATAAATAGCGCACCACTTGCTACAGTTTGCCTTTAAGCATCCTCATATCTCTGCAAGAAACACAAGCTAGATGTTGCGTCTTTATCAAGACAAGAGTGAGTGCGGCACAGGCTGGATAGTTAAAATTTGAATTATAAAAAAAAGAGGATTAGATATATAAGACTCATATTTGATTTGGAGAAAAAACTCAGTACACCCCTAAATCCCTTTTTTCCTGCGATGCACTGAGTTTCGACACTTCGACAGGCTCAGTGCAGCGCTGCGCGGCAATCGAGTTTCGACTACGCTCAACTGCCGCGAAGTCGAGATTCAACTACCGCGTAGCCGAAGTGTTTCCTCCCTACGCAAATATATTCATTAATCAAATCGGATTGCTATATATTATTAATATCTTTAAAAATTATAGTAATAGAAAAGCTTTTTAGTTAAGTTCAATTTTTACTTACAAGATATTTGTTATAGAGGTAAAAGTAATTTTAAGGTCAGGTTAAAGTTTTGGTTTCTCTGCAATAAATTTACTCAGTTTTCACATTACGAAGAGTAAGAGCAGAATAAATTGTGATAGCAAAATCCATGCTCATATAGATAACTCAAATAGTAAGAAATACTAAAAGCAAACATTGCTAGAATAACGGGAATCACAGTACTCAACTCTAGCTTACGTTTTTTTAATATCTCTAAAAAAGACATAGGAATAGTTAGAGGCCAAAAAATAGTTGTAACTAGAAACATGACAAACGATAAAAATTTCTCTTCAGGAAAAGAGCTAGGATGACGTAAGGAAAATCTTAACCAATTACTGAAAAAATAGCAGGACATCAGCACATAACCAACAATTAGAGTCAACTGCATCTGATTCATGATTAATACTCCTTGAGTTATGGTTAGATAATCAGGATCTTGACTATTTTGCCTCCTGATTTGTTTGTGACTTAATGATGAAGGGTAAAAAGCGAGTGGAATAGTGAGCGACCTAATTCATCCCTTTACCGATTCGGCTGACACTCACGGCGAAGCTTTTACCCCTCTTTTTTTATTGCATTCATCCGAGAACTGCTAAAGTTACAAGACAGATTTCACATTTAGCAATTTTGATGCTACCCTGATATTCCTCAATACGATAAATATTAGGCGAAGTCAGAAAACACATAAATCAGTACTTTTACTTATTTTCAAGTTAAAACTAACAGAGTTGTAATTATACTTTTAAATCACTAAGAGCCTACTATGGATTGATATGCAGTTTTCAAGTGTAAAATTGAGAACATTTTTGATTGTGGTGGATCTAAACAATAATTGAAGCATAAGAGAATTTACCACCTATCTCAGAAAAATTTCAATATCAATGCAATTGCTTTCATGAATGCTAGGGCGTGTTTTCAAACTCGAACTGTAGGTTGGGTTTGAAAATAGTCTTTAGTAAGTACCTAAGGAGAATCAATTACCATTACCCACCTTGTTTGTCTGTTCTCTGCTATCAATATCCAATAGCGATCGCCCACAAAAATACTCAAGCGCCAACGAGTGACGCTTGAGTTAGAAAAACATGACGATTGCTTTAATCTTGGGAATGATTTTGAGGAAACAAGTAAGAGATTGCAGTCCAACCAGATACAGTCACTAAACTCACTAAAAATGTAGCCAGAATAAAAGTAGACATATAAGGACTAAGCACTGAGTTTTAAGAAGAATCGAAGAAGTCTCCCTCTGCTTGGTATTCTCCTAATCTCTTTTAAGCTAGCAATTTGATGTGACGTAGATACAATCAACTTGTGACAATTCGTTGTATCTATAACTCAAGCCAAAGGCAAGAAAAAACGAAATGTACTGCCAACACCCAACTTACTTTCTACGTCAATTTGACCGCCTTGCAATTCAACCAAACGGCGAGTGATCGTTAAACCAATGCCTGTTCCTCCAGAATGGCGATCGCGTGATTGATCGGTGCGCCAAAAGCGCTCAAACACGTGAGGCAAATCTTTTGAGGCAATGCCAATACCTGTATCAATAACCGCAATCCAAAGTTTAGATGCTTCAGTCCAAGCACGTAGGATAATTGAACCTTGGGTAGTATAACGCACTGCGTTACCCAGCAAGTTGACCAATATCTGTTCTGTACGGTCAATATCTGCCAATACTAGCGGTAATTGAGATGAAAATTCTGAACGCAGAACAGGGCCATCTTCCAACATCTGGTCAGTAAATTTTTCTACTAATGATTCTAATAAAGGAAACAGATTTATTGGCTGTATATTAATTGGTAGATAACCAGCCTCTGCTTTAGAAAGTTCTTGCAAATCGTTGACTAAACGCTCTAAACGTTTAGTTTCCCTGGCTAGCCGCTGATAAATCTCTGGTGACGGTTCTATTTCTCCGTCTGCAAGTTCTTCTAAGTAACCGCGTACAACAGTCAAGGGTGTACGTAATTCGTGGGTCATGTCTCCAATTAGTTCTCGCCGCCGTGCTTCCACTCCTTCTAAACTAGCTGCCATACGATTAAAACTAGTACCTAATCGATGCAGTTCTGGAATGTCAGACAAAGGTAATCGCGCTTCTAATTGACCAGCAGCAAACTTTTGAGTAATTTGTTCCATTTCGGTCAACCGCTGCATAATTCGTTTTGATACCCAATAACTCAAGCCTCCCGCAGCAGTAGTACCGACTATGACTGACCAAAGAGTGCTTCGCCGCCAAGCTATCTCAAATCCTTGAACTAATTCTGTACGAATATTAATTAGCTTCAATCCCCTGCTTTCTAATCTTTCTAAATGCAAGACGAAAAAGCGCGGTGAAGAAAATCTACTAATGATTACAAGACTCAATAATCCCACTACCATCACTACTAAGTGGGAGAAAAACAGGCGCGACGCTAAAGGCAAGGACTTTATCCAACGCCAGTTTGTTTTAGTCATACTTACATTACAGGGGAATCTTCAAATTTATAACCGACCCCAACAACAGTTTTGATAAAAGCGGGATTACTAGGATCAGGCTCAACTTTTTTTCGTAACCTAGCGACATGAGTATCCACCACCCGTTCATCACCAAAAAAATTATCACCCCAAAGTTTGTCAATTAACTGGGTGCGGTTCCAAACGCGGCCAGGATTGCTAACAAAAGTGGTTAATAAATTAAATTCTAGGGTAGTTAAGTCTAAAATTTCTGGTTCTTGAGCATCTATTTGACGACTGGCTGTACGTTGATCTACATCTACTATAAAGTGTTGAGTACGATTGACTTGATTTTGTCCTCCTTGGCGGAGACTGCGCCGTAATAGCGCCCTTACTCTAGCGACCAATTCCCTAGGACTGAAAGGTTTGACCATGTAGTCATCAGCACCAGTAGACAAGCCAATCACCCGATCAATTTCTTCACCCTTAGCTGTGAGCATTAAAATATAGGGGTCTTTTGCACCTGGTTTCTGGCGAATCCTGGCACAAACTTCTAATCCATCCAATCCAGGAATCATTAAGTCTAGGATGATTAAATCTGGCGGTTGTTCCTGAAACATCCGCAAAGCATTGATTCCATCGCGGCTAACACGACAAGAAAATCCTTCTTTGTCTAAAGACAGTTGAATTAACTGAGCAATTTCTGGTTCATCCTCAACAATTAAAATATCCATCTTGATTAGGATTTAAGTAAAATACGCAGAAAATTTCCCTGTTGGTAGTGAATTTCAATGGATTAGCGATCGCAATTTAAAGTTTAGAGTTAGACATCGCCCGATAATTATAGCCTGGGTGAGAATCCTTTTGAATGTATTGTTTAATGCTATCGAGATCAACAAAATAATCAGCAACATCAATCAAGCTGTCACTGGTCATTGTTCGCAGACTTACTAATTCCACTCTAGACCCTGTGCTGGTGACAGCATTCACCGCGTAAGCTAAATCTCCATCGCCGCTAACTAAGATTGCAGTATCGTAGTGAGGAGCCAAGGTAATCATATCGACAGCAATTTCTACATTCAAATTGGATTTTTTGGAATTATCTTTGGAATTATCTACTGACTGTACTTCTTTGGTAAATACACGATAACCATTACGACGCATCCAAAATAGAAAACCCTGTTGTTTTTCATTGCTGCGAGGACGCATAGTAGTTTGTCGTGAAACGTCTATTGTAGTGTAAAAGAAGGCACGCAATAATCGTGAACCAGCAGTTAAACGACAAAGCAATTTGAGATAATCGATTTCAATCCCCAGTTGCAAAGCTGCATGAAATAAGTTGACACCATCAATAAAAATAGCGACTCGACCACGATTTAAGTCATTGATAATCAAATTTTCAGCTTTCGGCTCATTTTTCTTGGGATCTTCAGATTTGATACCATTTCTTATCAAAATTTTCCCTTGCAAATTTGTTTCTTCTTCAAGGCGCTTATATGCATTTTTGGTCTTGGGAAAAGTATTGATAGTCATTGATTCCTCGGAATTTTAAATTGGGTCTAGTGCATGGAACATGGGAAATAAATTCAACAGTTATCAGTTATCAGTCAAAAGCGACTTGATAATTATTCACTAATTTAATAGGAGTCAAATCCAAAGAGTGAAACTGTGATAACCGTTTAACTGTTCACTGATTAAAGGCTAATAATGCCAATTGTTTGAGATCAATAAAGCTGTATGCCATTGACAATGTGCTGGCTACCCAATTACCAATGCTCACGAATTGACTATACTGATAAATCAGCACAGTATAAATTGGATGAATTGTGCAAATGACAAAATTTAACGCACCAGATTTTACCTATTAACAGAGCTGGTTTTACGAGATATTCCATGTGCCTACAAATATGCTGCTCTTGCTCTATGCCTAATACATATTGATTTACCACAGGATGCTAGCGATTAGGCATAGACAGCTTCCTGATAGAATAAAGTTAGAGTGAGCGATCGGCAACTATTTGTATTGTACATCTGTATGATAAAAACCTTCAATCAAGGCTTCATATATATATTGATATGGTGATATTGAACAACAAGAACCCCGACTTCTTAAAGAAGTCGGGGTTCTGAAGAGTGAGTTTTATATTTTGATGGAAATTAATACTATAAATTTAATATTTAACAATAGTTTATTAATAATTTTTTAATATTAATTGTCAGTGGTCAGTAGTTAGTAGTTAGTGGTAAAGATGGGCTTTGTTTGTCTAGCCTTAAGTTTTAGATTGAGGGTAAATAGGACTTGTGTGTATAAGGTATACTTGTCGAACTCACGTTACACCGATTAAAAACAACTGACAACCGACAAATGACCACTGACAACTGACAACTGACAAAACTCTATCCCGCAAGTCGCGTGTAGTTTTTAGTGATTTACAATATTAATCTCCCAAATAAATACCTAAACCACGAGCAGTTTTGACTAAAGTATCCTCTGGGTTGACAGTTTTATATTGAGCGATCGCCTCAGCAATGGGTACAGCAAAAACTTGGCGATTTTGCCAAGTCACCATGTAGTCATATTTACCTTCTGCGATCAGCTCTACCGCTGCTACACCAAAGGCAGCGGCTACTAATCGATCTAGTGGTGAAGCTGTTCCACCACGTTGGATGTGTCCCAAGACTGTGACTCGTGTTTCTGTACCAATGCAATTGCTAATTTGATCGGCTAAGTACTGACCAATACCACCATATCGAGATTGACCCAAGCTATTTGTCATGGTCACAGTTTCACCGTCTTGGGTACGAACTGCCTCGGACACAATAATTAGACAATAATTTTTGCCTTTTTCTTGGCGCTGTTTAATTTTGTGGCAAATATGGTCAAGATTGTAGGGAATTTCGGGAATTAAAATTACATCTGCTCCTCCGGCAATTCCCGCAGCGATCGCAATGTGTCCGGCATCACGACCCATCACTTCTAGAATCATGACTCGACTGTGAGAGGCAGCGGTAAAATTTAACCGATCAAGTGCTTCTGTAGCAATATTAACGGCAGTATCGAAACCAATAGCATGTTCGGTAATCCCAATATCGTTATCAATTGTTTTGGGAATACCAACTAAATTAATATTGCCTTGTTGTGCCAAACGACGGAGAATAGCCAAACTACCATCGCCACCAATGCCAATCAAAGCATCTAAACCTAATTGATGATAACCTGCAATGATTTCCTCGGAGCGATCGCAGACACTACCATCAGCCATCAAAAAAGCAAAAGGATCGCCTTTGTTGGTGGTTCCTAACATTGTGCCACCAGAGGTTAACAGCGGGTCAACTAAATCAATTTCCAGTTTTGTAAATTGCGGTGGACGTGCCATTAAGCCTAGAGTTGCTTGACGAATCCCTAATACTTCCCAACCTTTTCCACAAGCACAATGCACAACAGATCGAATAACCGCATTTAAACCAGAACAATCTCCTCCACTAGTTAGAATGCCAATACGCTTACATTTACCCATCTTCATTTTCTTAATTAAATTTGCCAAACAGTCAGCTGTTCGGCATTCTTAAGAGCCTATGAGAATTTGGGTACATCTGAGCTTAGTCTGAAACAAAATTTTATCAGCTGTAACTCACTCGTCTTTGCGAAGTATTGCTACATGTTGTTGATTAGCTGTCAAGTAGGAATTGACACGAGATTGTCCCTGCAATGTAACTGGCGTACCTCGGAGTATTCCAGCCAAAGCAACAGAAAGCATGAATCCACCAGCGGCCGCAGCAATTAAAGAAAAGTTATCTTTCACACAAATCTCTCAGTAAAAATACAAGTTTAGTCAAAAGTCAACGTCAAGAATATAGCGATTCTAGTCCCTAGCCCCTAGTTCCTAGCCCCTAGTTCCTAGCCCATCGACTATTTCCGGATTCCATTTTCTCGCCGTAATCGTGGATTGACAAATTCATTTAACCCTTCACCAAGTAGTGATAACCCTACAACCATGAATGTCATTCCTAAACCGGGGAAAAGTGTAGTCCACCAAATGCCTGTGGGTAGGGCTTCTAAAGCTTGTTTTAAATCATGTCCCCATTCTGGCACTTCTTCGGGAAGTCCTAGTCCTAAAAAGCCCAAACCGCCTAATACTAAAATTGCATCGGCGGCATTCAGGGTAAATAGTACGGGTACGCTTTGAATGACGTTGAAAAATAGATATCGAGACAGAACAATCCAAGTAGAAGCACCCATTGCTTGCGCTGCTTCGATAAAAACTTCAGTTTTGACGCTGACTGTGTGGTTGCGAACAACGCGGTAATATTGGGGAACGTAGGCAATACTAATAGCGATCGCAGCATTTAATATTCCCCGTCCGACTACAAATGCTAACGTCACCGACAGCAATAACCCCGGTAAGGTGTAGATGCTATCCATAATAAATAGCAAAAATTTATCTAACTTACCGCCCAGATACCCACTTACCATGCCTAAAGGCACGCCGATAATCATACTCAATGCTGTTGCTAAAATCACCACTTGCAACGCAGCTTGAGCGCCAAACAGTGTGCGGGAGAAGACATCATGACCTAGGCGACTCGTACCAAACCAATATTGAGCTGAAGGTGGCTCTTGAATTGGATTTGAGAGAAATTCTTTAGGATCTTGTAGCCATCCCCAAGCTTGGAATACAGGAGCAAACAAAGCTATAAAGATGAAAAACAGGGTAATGGTTAACCCAACCAACATTAATTTTTGAGAAAGATTAGAATTTTGAGCAAAACGTAAAAAATTCGGCAGCTGAGGTTTAGTTATGGCCATGAGCGATCGCCTGGATGGATCAAGCAAGATACGCTGACCATTTTACATATCAAACAGGGAATTGGGAGTTGATCAAAATTAATGTATAGCGATCGCCAAGTAGTTTTTTAGAACATAAACTGAGATCAAACCACAACACCAAAAGACTTTCAAGCCCATGCCCCATGACGGCAGTTGCTACAAGTCGTCAGAGCCGCCCAACGCACTGCCTCCCCTATGCCCTATGTCCCATTCCCCATTCCCTGTTATATATAGTTGTAACAGTAGCAGAAATAATTTTAAGAAAAGTCCTAAATGTTGAAAAGTTCAAAGATTGGAACCAAGATTGGATCTGGTTTTGCGATCAGTCTGGCGCTTCTAACCACAATTGGTCTAATCTCCTACCAAAGCACTAATGAACTTATTGAAACTTCGCGCCGAGAAAGCCATACATACGAAGTACTAAGTGAACTCAAAGATTTAAATCTGGAACTGAGAAATGCTGAGACTGGACAACGCGGTTACATAATTACAGGAGAACAGCGTTATCTAGAACCTTATAATGTTGCTACGAAAGTACTAGATCAAAAATTTCAGGAGCTGAAAAAGTTAACAGCAGATAACTCCATCCAACAAAGTCGGCTTGATAGGTTACAGCCACTGATTAGGAAGAGGCTGGCTGTCATGCAAGCAGCGATTAGTCTGCGGCAAAACCAAGGCTTAGAAGCTGCTCAAAAAATTATCTTAACAGATGAAGGCAAGCAACTGATGGATGAAATCCAGCAGATTGTCGAGGCCATGAAGGATGAGGAGAATATGCTCTTGCAGCAGAGGTCTCAGAAAGCACACGCAGCTGCCCAGCGAACTATTAACATAATTGTTTTTAGTATTCCCCTATTATTTTTAATCTTAGCTTTGATTGGGTTTATTCTGACTAGATATATCTCTAAACCACTGAGGCTATTTTCGGAGGTGGCGGAGAATATTGCAGATGGCAATTTATTGGTGAGTTTACCAAACAGCGATCGCCAAGATGAAATTGGTGTACTAACGCGAACTTTCAACCAAATGATTGTGAATCTGCGAAACACCAATCAAAAAAATGACGATCAAAATTGGCTAAAGTCGAATTTAGCTGAATTTACCCAAATCCTCCAAGGACAAAGAAATCTAGAAAGCGTATCTCGCCTGATACTATCGAACCTAGCACCTTTGGTTGGGGCGCAGCAAGGCGTTTTTTACGTAATGGACTCGGTTGATAACCAGCCTGTATTCAAGCTCATAAGTAGCTATGCTTACCAAGAGCGTAAAAACTTAGCAAATCAGTTTCGCTTAGGTGAAGGACTGGTAGGACAGTGTGCCTTAGAAAAAGAAAAAATACTGTTAACTGAAGTTCCTAACGATTACATCCGTATTAGTTCTGGCTTAGGAGAAGCACTGCCGCTAAATATTATTGTGTTACCTGTATTATTTGAAAACCAAGTCAGTGCTGTCATTGAACTGGCTTCCTTTCAACGTTTTAGTCAGCTGCATTTGGCATTTCTAGAGCAATTCACTGAAATCGTTGGTGTATTTTTGAATAATATTGCCTCAAGCGCACAAACTCAGCAGCTATTACAAGAGTCTGTTGCTTTAACAGAAGAATTACGACTGCAACAAGAAGAATTAAGACAAAGTAATCAGCTTCTAGAACAACAGGCACAAGAGTTAGAAGAATCACAATTACTCTTAAAGCAGCAGCAAGAGGAGTTGAAGCAGTCTAATGAAGAATTACAGCAGCTAAATGAAGAACTAGAAGAAAAAGCAGAATTATTAGAAGTACAAAACCGGGAAGTTGCCCGTAAAAATCAAGAGGTTGAACGAGCAAGGCGTTCTTTAGAAGATAAAGCAGAGCAATTGGCTTTGTCTTCTAAATACAAGTCAGAGTTTCTGGCGAATATGTCTCATGAGTTGCGAACACCGCTTAATAGCCTATTAATTTTGGCTAGACTGCTGGCAGATAATTCCGGAGACAACTTAACCGATAAACAAGTAGAGTACAGCCGGACTATCTACTCGGCTGGTACAGATTTACTGGAGTTAATTAATGACATTTTAGATTTGGCCAAAATTGAGTCGGGAACTTTATCAGTAGAAATTGAGCAAATTCCTTTAGTAGATTTACAGAGTTCTCTAGAACAGACTTTTACTCAAATAGCCCAGAATAAAGGACTCAAGTTTGCAGTTGAATTAGACAATAATTTACCAGATATCATTTCTCAAGATCCCAAACGTCTGTTACAAATACTGAAAAATCTGTTGGCTAACGCCTTTAAGTTTACCGACCAAGGAGGCGTAAAGTTACAAATTAGTAAAGTTACTGAGGCAGAACAACCTGAGCATCCGATGATTGCTTTTGCCGTTAGTGATACAGGTATTGGTATTCCTGAAGATAAACAAAAGATTATTTTTGAAGCATTTCAACAAGCGGATGGCACAACTAGTCGCAAGTACGGGGGAACTGGCTTAGGCTTATCTATCAGCCGTGAATTGGCTCAGTTGTTGGGGGGAAGAATTGAAATAGTTAGCCAACCAGATCAGGGAAGTACCTTCACTTTCTATCTACCCCAGACTTATTCAGGGAATACTCAAATAACGATTCCCAAGCCAAAGACAAGGCTAGAAACCACCTCTTCACTACCTCCTCAACCGATTAGATCATTACCCCAGTTAGCCCCTAATTTACCTTATGAAATTGCCGACGATCGCCAAGTCATTCAACCAGGCGATCGCATCTTGCTAGTTATCGAAGATGATGATAAATTCGCCCGGATCTTACTAGAAATGGCTCGCCAACAAGGCTTTAAAGTCATGGTGGCTTTACAAAGCAAACAAGGTTTAGTTTTAGCACAACAATTTAAGCCTGATGCCATTACATTAGATATTCACATGCCAGAAATGGATGGTTGGACAGTTTTAGATCGTCTCAAACATGATCCAGAGACTAGACATATTCCAGTACATATATTTTCTGTAGATGACAGAGAGCAAAGGGGGCTACAGCTAGGAGCAATTACTTATTTACAAAAACCTGTATCTCCAGAAACACTAACTGAAGTATTGACTGGCATTAAAGGCTTTATTGAGCGTAAAGTCAAAAATCTTTTAGTCATAGAAGATGACCCCGTACAAGCTCAAAGTATTATTGAATTGATTGGCAACAGTGATGTCCAAAGTACAGCTGTGGGTACAGGAAAAGAAGCGCTGTTAATTTTGAAATCCCAGCGATTTGATTGTATCGTGTTAGATCTAGGTCTACCCGATATGAGTGGATTAGAACTGATTGAACAGATCAAACAAGAGCCTAGCCTATTGAAACTGCCAATCATTATTTATACAGGTAAAGAACTAACTCGACAAGAAGATACCCAACTTCGAGGATTAGCAGAGACTATCATCATCAAGAATGTGCGATCGCCTGAACGTTTGTTAGATGAAACAGCTTTATTTTTACATCGAGTCCAGGCTAATTTGCCCCAACCGAAGCGTGAGATCCTAGAACAATTACATCAAAGCGATCCAGTACTTGCGAATCGGACAATTTTGATTGTAGATGATGATTTGCGAAATATTTTTGCTCTCACCAGCTTTTTAGAAAGTTATCAAATGCAAGTATTATTTGCTGAAAATGGTCGAGACGGCATTGAAATGTTGCAAGCTAATCCTGAGACTAATATTGTTCTCATGGATATTATGATGCCAGAAATGGATGGTTATCAAACTACCCGTGCCATTCGCCAGCAACAAGAGTTCCGCACCCTGCCAATTATTGCTTTAACTGCTAAAGCCATGCCAGGCGATCGCGAAAAGTGCATCGAAGCCGGAGCTTCTGACTACATCACCAAACCTGTAGATACTGAACAGCTACTTTCGCTACTTCGGGTATGGTTGTATCGTTAAATACTACTAAAACCTTTGTCTCTTGTGGTTGAGTTTTTGGGCATGGGGCATGGGGCATTGGGGAAAGAACTGTCCCCTTGTCCCCTTGTCTCCTTGTCTCCCCTGCTTCCCCTGCCTCCCCTGCTTCCCCTGCCTCCCCTGCCTCCCCTGCCTCCCCTACTTGCCCAAATGCATCAACTTTAAAGTGAAACGACATTACATAGTTATAAATATTTTGTAAAAAATGTAATAAAAATTAACGTTTTCTTGGGTTATGTAATTTACGTTAACTATTGCAGAGAAATTTGCTTACAGTGAGTAGAATAACAAATACAGCGAGACAAACTACTTGATGAATTAGCTATGCTAGAGCTATAGACTCTTTTTTAAGTCCTCAGTTATTTTAAATATCGTACTTCTGAGGAACGTCAATTAAGACCAAACCACATTATTAACTAAAGAGCTTCCACAAATCATAATGCCTGTGATTGAAAAGAAAAGAACTCGCGATCTGCCCCAAATTAACGAACGCATCCGCTTCCCAAAAATCCGAGTCATTGATACCGATGGCGCGCAGTTGGGAATTATGGTTCCCCAAGAGGCACTACAACTAGCAGAAGAAAAAGATCTAGATTTAGTGCTACTTAGTGACAAGGCCGACCCGCCGGTTTGTCGGATTATGGACTATGGGAAATATAAGTTTGAACAGGAAAAGAAAGCGCGGGAAGCCAGGAAAAAGCAGCACACGGCTGATGTTAAGGAAGTGAAGATGCGCTATAAGATTGAGGAACACGACTACAACGTGCGTGTTAAGCAAGCAGAGCGTTTTCTCAAAGATGGTGATAAGGTCAAAGCTACCGTGATGTTCCGAGGTCGAGAAATTCAACACAGCGACTTGGCAGAACACTTGCTCAAGCGTATGGCTACTGATTTAGAGCCATTTGGTGAAGTGCAGCAAGCACCAAAAAAAGAAGGGAGAAACATGATGATGCTGATATCGCCCAAAAAATAATTCTCCGAATTTTATCGCTAACAAGTATAATCTGCAACTGAAAATATCCAAACGATCCTGAAGTCGTAGCAATTTACTTAAAACTGATAGTCCTGAGCGCTGAGTGGGAAACATAATACTCAGTTGCTTGGGGCTTTTGTTGTTTTTAGGGCATTGGGAAGAAGAGGCAGAGGGGCAGGGAGCAGGGAGAAAAGGAGAGAAGTGCGGTCTTGGGGTCTCCCCCTCCGGGTGACGCTCTCTACGAGACGCTACGCGAACGCAAGCTCGCTATCGCTACGCTAACGGCAGTCCAACGCCAGTCGCTCCTGGGGAGCCACTGCGTTGCGGGGGTTTCCCCGTTGAAGCAAGTGGCATGGAAACCCCCATGACCGCGCTGGCTCCTCTTTGTTGGGACAACTTTCTGCGGGCTGCCTCACCAAGTGGAGCGACTTCGGGAGAAAGAGAAGAGGTAATTTAATTTTTCTTCATCGCCCTTGCCCCCTGCCCCCTGCTCCCTTTCTTCCCCTACGGATTGCATCAGAAAGTAAAAGTGCATGGAATTAAAAAATCACTTGTTGGCTGCAAATAAAGGCACTCTGGCACGACTGCTACAGTGGGTAAATCTTCGACCGGAAGAAGGCGATCGCACTTTATTGATGTTCGCTTTTTATACAATTGTGTCTGTAGGATTACGATGGGCTGAGGACAGTACAGTAGCGCTGTTTTTGGATGAATATGGAGCTGGCCCCTTGCCTTGGATGTATATTGCCAGTGCTGTAACGGGTGCAGGAATGGTGTTTTTCTATTCTTGGCTGCAAAAGATTTTTCCTTTGCGCTGGGTAATTGTGGCGATCGCACCCTGTATGGTCACGCCGTTAGTGTTATTAGTGTTACTGCGCTGGGGACTACACGCTTCATATTTATCTGTGATTATTGTATTTCTGATGCGGCTATGGGTAGATGCACTTTATGTAGTTAACGATCTCAATACTTCCATTGTCGCTAATCAACTATTTAACATTCGAGAAATTAAGCGCACCTATCCTCTAGTCAGCAGCGGTGTGTTAGTGGCAGATGTGATTAGTGGTTTTAGTTTGCCTTGGCTGTTGCAATTCGCCAAGCTCAATAAAGTCATCATTATCGCTTGTGCAGTGATTGTCTTGGGGGCAGTGATTTTATGCTCTTTAACTCATAAATATCAAGCAGTTTTTCCTGATGCGCCACAGCGATTAATTACTCAAGAACAAGCCTCACGACATCGACGTATTCAAGCTCCACTCAGTCGCTACACATGGCAATTGTTCGCCTTTGTCGGGCTTTTACAAGTAATTGGGTTATTGGTAGATTTTCAATATCTGCGAGAATTGAAATCTAATTTAGGCGATCGCGATCTTGCTAGTTTTTTGGGTTTATTTGGTGGGATTGTCGGACTGTGTGAGTTAACAACTCAGTGGTTTGTTTCTAGCCGACTAATCGAACGCCTCGGCGTATTTTCTACTGCTGCTTTATTACCTATATCTGTAGGCTTTATAGTACCAGGAGCGATCGCATTACTCAATCTCTTACCAGGAATCCAAACCCAAGGAATTTTCTGGGGATTGGTGAGTTTAAAGTTTTGCGATGAATTGCTCCGCTACACCTTCGTAATTAGTAGTAGCCCGATACTATATCAACCTATACCCGAACACATTCGTAGCCGGATGCAAGCTTTATCTGGTGGCACAGCAGAAGCGATCGCCACAGGTTTAGCAGGAACAATAATTTTAGTAACTTTATTGTTTTGCCACCGCTTTGTGCCGGAATCATTAGGAAAATGGATATTTGTGGCCGAAACAGTACTTGCCGCTGCTACTTGTTTAAAAGTAATTTTAGTACTGCGATCACGCTATGTTGATTTGTTAGTTTTGAGTGCAGAACGAGGAGAATTAAGTGCCTCAAATGTCGGTTTGCGTGTCTTTAAACAAGGTGTAGTCAAAGCTTTGGGCGAAAAAGGCAGCGCCGCAGATAAACATTCTTGCATTGAACTTTTAGCCCAAATTGATCCCCAAGGTGCAGCCCAAGTTTTAGCACCTTTATTGATCAAATTACCTCCAGATTTACAGCGTCAAAGTTTGGAGGTGATGCTCACCGGAGGTGCAAATCCTACTTATGTGCTAGAAGTTAGGGCTTTGTTAGAACAGCCTCAAAATAGCGTTGATCCCGAAGTTTTTGCTCTGGCTTTGCGTTACGTTTGGTTAGCCCAAACAAATCCCAATTTAAGCCAACTAGAAGATTACCTGCAACAACGACATCATTCTTTAGTTCGCGCTACAGCAGCGGCTTTGATTTTGCGTCAGGGTACGCCGATGCAAAAAGTCGCTGCGACTAAAACTATGCGCCGGATGCTGACTCACAAACAAGAACGAGAACGAATCAATGGAGTTAAAGCTTTAAGAGAAGCGGTATATCTACAGGCGCTGCGGATTCACATCCCTAATTTATTGCAAGATGAATCGTTACGGGTGCGCTGTGCTGTTTTAGAAATGATTGCAGCTACTCATTTAGAAGAATATTATTCGGCACTATTAGGCGCGCTTTACTATAAGTCAACTCGCGCTACCGCGATGCGTGCTTTAGTGAAGCTAGAAAATGAAGCTTTAGAAATGCTGTTACAACTAGCTACTAATAGTTATAAACCAGAAATAGTACGAATGTATGCTTGGCGTACCATTGCTCAAATTTCCACTTTAGAAGCAATGGAGACTTTATGGTTGCACTTAGAAAAATCTTGGGGTGCTACTAGATATCATATTCTTCGCAGCTTACTCAAAATCCAAAAACAACCCGAAATTACTAATTCAATAGATCGGTTTCAGCACAGTCGGGTAGAACTTTTAATTAACCAAGAATTAAAGTTTTTAGGCGAGATTTACGCTACTTATATCGACTTCCAAACACCCCAAATTATCGAAAATTATCAACTCAATGAAAGAGTAATGATTGTTTGCGAATTACTACAATGCTCCCTCCAAGAATTGGAATTGGATGTGAAAGAGCGATTACTGCTACTACTGAAGTTACTTTATTCTCCAGAAAAGATGCAAGCTGCGGCCTTTAATTTGCGATCGCATTCAGCGGTAAATTTAGCACGGGGATTAGAAATTTTAGAGCATACCGTGAATTTACCGACAAAATCTTTATTATTGAATATTTTAGACCAGCGATCGCCCCAAGAAAAACTGCATTATTTAGTAGATGCAGGATTTGCCGAATATCAACAACTGCCAGTGAGCGATCGCTTGCGTAAAATGCTGACAATGAGTAATTTACTCTCTGATTGGTGTTTAGCTTGCTGCTTTCATTTAGCACAAGTGAGCCGGATTCGATTAACAACTCACGAAATTTTACTCGCTTTGCGCCATCCGACTGGTTTTGTTCGAGAAGCAGCGATCGCTTATCTTAGTGTAGTTTCACATCGTGTGCTTTTAGAACTTCTACCCAAATTGCAACAAGATTCACACCCGTTGGTTGCGACACAAGTTAAGGAGTTAATGAAAAAATACCTAATTAAAATTTACAATTAAATCGAACTGCTCACAAGTGCTATTACTTTTAGGTCATATCTGTTATTCAGTTTTATCGCGTCTGGTGTCTTAACCGAACAATATTGAGTGCAGCCCTACATAGAATTGGTATAAGTTGTAAAGTAAAAACTTGAAAAGCATCAAGAATAACCATGTACGTACTAATTGGCGGAGCAGGCTTAGTGGGGCTAAGTTTGGCACAAAAATTGGTAGAACTGGGGCATACTGTTGCCGTCATTGACATTGACCCTATCGCTTGCCGCTACGCCCGTGAACAAGTAGGAGCAATGGCTTTTGAAGGCAGTGCTGTCAGTACAGAAGTATTGTTAGAAGCTGGGATTCGTAAAGCCGGCTCCTTGGCAGCTGTTCTTAGAAGTGATGCCTTAAACTTAGCAATGGTAACTCTTGCTAAACACTACGGTGTCCCTCATATTTTGAGTCGAATGCGCCACCCCGATTTTGCTGAACCACTGCGGATAGCTGGAGCCAACCACATTATTAGTACTGTTGAATTATCAGTTTCTACAATGGTGAATGCCATTGAGTATCCGCAAGTAGAATCAATGATGCATTTTGAGCAGGGACAGATTGAGGTTTTGAAACTTTCCATCCCAAACAATTGCTATGTTGCTGGTCGTAGTGTTGCCGAAATTGCTCAAGATTCCCAATTTCCTACTGGCTCGTTAATTATTGGCTATCAACCCCATCCTCATGATGATTTGATGATTCCTAACGGTAGTACAATACTAAAACCTCATTCAACTGTATTAATTGTGACTAAGCCAGGATGTTTACATCAAGTTATTGATTTTATTGAACAAAGATGTTAATAGCAGTCCCTACCTAAATTATTTATTCAATAAACGTGAGTTTGACGGCTCAAAAAACCCCGCTTCCATTGCTCTCTCCCAGAGTCTACGGTGTACACACAAGTCATCTAAAACTGCCCCATTGAATGACAATGCGATTGTATCCGCTGACAATGCCAATGTATTGACTGACAATGCGATTGTATCGACTGACAATGCCAATGTCTCGACTAATAATGCCAATGTATCGACTGACAATGCCAATGTGTCGACTGACAATGCGATTGTATCCGCTAACAATGCCAATGTCTCGACTAATAATGCGATTGTACTAGCCTGCAAAAATTAACCCACTTTACGTTACACAGCAACTTTAAAAGACTTGTGTGTACACCGTAGCCCCTACAATGGGAGAGGCTTTTAAATCTGGATTGTTTTGTTCAAAACTTGAAAGATTTCTGCCTTTCTCCGCGTCGGAGAGGGGTTGGGGAGAGGTTCATCAAACTCCTAAGAAATAAGGCAGGAGGCAGAAGGCAGGAGGCAGAAGGGAAGAGGATTTGATTTGTTTCTTTCGCCCTTCCCGCAGGTGCGCCTTCCTTGGAAACTCATGTTAAATAAGGTTAGCTACACATAATAAAAAATTGGTGTAAATAGTTTTGATGAAGCCGTATCCACATATTTATTTAGCGATCGCTATTATTTTTCTTGCATCTTGTCAATCAACAAAAATTCCACCCAAATCACAACCCGATGCCACTCAAACAACTCCATCTCAAAAAATAGTAACACTAGATAAAAATTTTAAAATAGCAAGCGGTCAAACTATCTATGTTCCTGTTTATTCTCATATCTATCACCACAATCGCCAGGAGAATTTTGAGTTAGCCGTTACGCTTAGTATTCGGAATACAGATATAAATAACCCTATTATTATTACTTCCGTGCGCTACTATAACTCAGACGGTAAACTAGTTAAACAGTATTTGGAGCGCCCTATTCAACTTGATGCCCTAGCTTCTACAGATTTTTTTATCAATAGAAATGACACCAGTGGAGGTTTAGGCGCAAACTTTATTGTAGAGTGGGTAGCCCAAACAAAAATATCTGAGCCTTTAGTGGAGGCAGTGATGATTGGTACTGACTTTCAACAGGGAATTTCTTTTATCAGTCCTGGTAAAGTAATTAAAAAAATTCCTAATCTGTAATTACGAATTACGAATTACGAATTATTTTAATCATCTTCTAGTTTCAACAATTGTTCATCAAGAGTTTGTATTCGCCCGCGCACAATTTCTTCTGAGAGAATCCGCTTGCGTATTGCCTCATTGAGCGCTCCTTTTTCTGCCAAAAGTAAACGTCGGCGAATAGCTTCAAGTTTACTGCTCTTGCCACTTCTACTTTCCACTTCATCAGGACGACGATTATAAAGTTCCCGCAGTGTCTTTTCTGCACTGGCAATTCGTACCTGATAAGCTGAACGCATCTCTTCATAAACAGCCTTTGGTAATACGCCTGATTTCAACAGGCTATCTAATTCATCTTGTGCAGCTTTACCAGTCATCAGCTGGGCTTGCAATTGTTCAACCTGTTGTTGAGCTTCTGAAAAATTAGATAATTTTAAGCGTTTTACTGCCCAAGGCAAACTTAAACCTTGTCCCACTAACGACACAAGCACACTGCCAAAAACTAAAGCGATGAGGATATCTCGCCCTGGTAATGTAGTGGGTAAGCTCAACGCCAAGGCCATCGAAAGTGAACCTTTGATGTTGCCTAAAAAGAGTAAATGTTGCCAGCGCAGCAAAATTGGGCGGTCAATCCAACGAATCCCTGCTAGCAACGGATAGACCGTAAGAACTCGCCCGATTTGATAAGCCAAAACTGCAAATAGAATTGCAGGTAAAGTTCTCCAGAGCGTTATTAGGTCTATTTCTACACCAATCAGCAGAAAAATAAAGGTATTAACAGTAAAGCTGGCATATTCCCAGAAACTCAACAAGGTGATGCGGCTAGAAGCAGAAGTATTGCGATAAAGTCCAAAATTACCGAAAATTAATCCCGCTACAACTACAGCCACAGCACCCGATACACTGAGAGATTGCCCAACCTGAAAAGTTCCTAATGCAACTGCGACTGTTAGTAAGAGACTACTCAGGGGATCATCTAAACGGGCGAATACAGGTATGCTCAAGTAGCCCAAGACTAACCCTATAAGGCAGCCTCCTAGAGAGATAAACAGCAGTTGTTGGATTCCCTCTATAAATGTAAGTGAGCCTGTTGAATATACTTGCAAAATCAGGTTGAATGAAACTAGGGCAGCGGCATCATTGAATAGGGTTTCTCCTTCAACGATGGTGGAAAGCCGGGAGGGTACTGGTATTTCCTTAAAGACGGCAATCATGGAAACAGTATCAGTGTTTGCCAAAATTACTCCGACAAATAAAGCAGGTATCCAACTCAGTCCCAACCCAAATTTCAACAGGACGGCAATAATAGCACCAGAAAGCACAGCCCCCGGCCCAGCTAGTAGGGCAATTGGTTTAAAGGTGCTGCGTAGGCGGCTGACATCTGTATTAATACCAGCTTCAAAGATGAGAATTGGCAAAAAAAGATTCAAAACAAGGGAAGGATTTAAACCAATCGGACGAGATAACAGCTCAGTGATGGGCAAACCTGCTAAAACTAAACCTGTAACATAAGGGATTTTCAACCGCCGGGACAGCAGAGCTACACCTGTAGCAAGCAGCAAGAGAATAATTGAAACTTTGACTAATTCGGTAACATCCACTATTACGATCTGAAAGTTAGTTTAGCTTGACTGATAGATTTTCTCCTCATTCATGCCAAATTAGCAACTTCAGCGTGTGAGTTTAGAACGTCAAGAAGAATGTACGGGTGTAATACCGTTTCACTTTAAAGTTGATACATTTGGGCAAGCAGGGGAGGCAGTGCGGTCTTGGGGAGCCACTGCGGTCTTGGGGTCTCCCCAAGTGGAGCAAGTGGCGTGGTTCCCCCCAGGAGCAACTGGCGTGGAGCAGGGGAAGCAGAGGAGGCAGGGGGAGTAAGAAAAGTAATTTGTATCAATAATTTCGTGAAATGGTATAAGGTGAGCTAAATTAATTGTATGGGTAAATGTTAAGAAATCGTTACAAATAAAATAGTTATTGTCGCGGATCTTCATCAGGTGGATGCCAACCACCTTTCATGCAAAGACGACGCGCTTTAACGATAGATCCTTCATTATGACGTTCATCATTGAGGTCTAAACGATTGCAAGTAGCTCGTCCTACGGAAGTAATACCAATAATTTTTAGACCATCTGCTGACCAAATAAAGTGTTCACACCACTTTTGCTGGCGTGGATTAAACAGAGATAGCATTTGGCCTGTATCTGGATCAATTCCAGTAGTGAAGTTATAACGATATCCATTACAACGCTGACAAGCTAACGCTAAGTTATCGGAATCATCTGAACCACCAAGAGACTGCGGTACAATATGGTCAATCGAAAATAGAGCAGCACTTGCTTCTTCAGAAGAATGACAGTATTCACACAGAAATTTGGCTCTTTGTCTGATTAATTTTTTGCTAGCATCATTGACTGTCATGATTCAGAGATGATTTTGGCATTAAGCAAGGTAAAAATTCTATCAAGTTCTAATATGCCCGCCAATTCAGCATCTTCTTCTGGAGTTAGCAATCCAGCTTTCTTTTTCTCAGATAATCCTTCAAGTCGAGACTGTAATTCTTCAGTAAATTTAAATAAATATATGCTCCTAACTTTACTGAGTTTTATCCCAGATTCTACCCAGAATGAGGGTTGAACCATCATTTGAGTAATCATAAGCTGTGTGTCTTGTTTAAGTAAGCGGACTGGTCGTATTTTAACAGTGAATTTTGCCTGTGTTGAACGCTTGGAATCCACCATTAGTTAGTGGTGATTCAAATGTAGCAACAACTACAGAGGATACAAAGCAATTAGAGTTTGTCCTGATTTTTTGCCCATAAAAGTCCTACATTTAACTGATGTCATCTGAAAATAGTTAGATGAAGACGATCGCAAAATTTTTAGGAATTTGTTTATGGTGCTTGAAGCGGTAATTAATGCGGCTACTAACGAGGAAGTCATCACCACCAATCTCAAGCAGTTTCTTTTGGTACTGTCGGTATCTTTAGGTGTGGCAACCCTACCACAGGTATTTAGTTGGTTTCGCCACATACCTTATACCTTACTACTGGTAATTGTCGGTTTAGGGTTAGCGGTTGTTGATGTCCGTCTTGTCACCCTTTCTCCAGAATTGATTTTGTTTATTTTTTTACCACCACTGCTGTTTGAAGCTGCCTGGAATTTGAAATGGTCGAGCTTGAAGCAGGAGTTTCTGCCAGTTTGTTTATATGCTGTATTGGGGGTAGTAATTGCGATCGCGGGGATAGCAATAGGTCTCAATCAGTTAGCTGGACTATCTTTAACTACAGCTTTACTAATCGGTGCAAGTCTGTCTGCGACTGACCCAGTTTCTGTCACTGCTGTATTTCGTGAATTGGGTGTAAGCAGCCGTCTAATCACCTTGATGGAAGGCGAAAGCTTATTTAACGATGGCATGGCAGTAGTTGCCTTTGGTTTTTTAGTGGCGCTACCTTTTGGAACTATGGAATTGGGATTCCAACCAATTTTAGTGGAGTTTTTTACAGTTGTCGGCATTGGTTTAGCGGTGGGAGCGTTGATTGGTTTTGGCATTTCTTACCTCACCCAGCGCTTTGATTTGCCAATGGTGGAACAATCTTTGACTTTGGTTTCTGCTTATAGTACTTACTTGATTATTGAAGACTTGGGTGGTTCTGGGGTAATTGGAGTTGTAACTACAGGTTTGATTTTAGGTAACTTTGGCTCTCGCATTGGCATGAATCCCCGTACTCGGATTATTGTCTCCGAGTTTTGGGAATTTTTGGCGTTTTTTGTCAATTCAATTGTATTTTTGCTAATTGGCGACCAAATTCGCTTTGCTAGTTTGGGTGAGAATTTGGACATCATTGTTGTGACAATAGGAGCAATGATTTTGATGAGGGCAGGTGCTATTTTCATTCTTAGCAACTTGAGCGCTAGCATCACTAAATCTAAAATTTCTTTACCTGACCAAACTATCCTTTGGTGGGGGGGGTTACGTGGTTCTGTCTCTATTGCCTTAGCATTGAGTGTACCTATAGGCTTACCAGAGCGAGAAAAAATTATCGCTGCGGTGTTTGGAGTCGTCTTGTTTACTCTGCTTGTCCAGGGATTGACAATTAAACCTTTACTGCAAAAGCTGGAATTGATGGGTGATGCACCCCTACGCGAACAATATCTAGAATTAGCTGCTCGCAATGTAGCCTTAAAACGCGTTCTGCAATACCTGCAAACAGCTCAACGTCCTGGTATAGACCCAGAGTTTTACCGTTATCAAGAAACGCTAATTAAGGGCGAAATAGAAGATCTACAAGTAAAAATTGATAAATTGCAGGATGAATATCCCAATCTTCAGAGTTTTACAACTGAACAGTTTCGCGGAGAACTGCTAGCAATTGAGGCAGATACTTATGCGGAATTTGTCCGGGCTGGTCGGTTAAATAAAGAATTGGCTCCCATGCTTCAGGATGTTTTGCAAAATTGAGATAGCTTGATTTAGCCTCAATACAATTAGGTTGAGGTTTTTTGATAGTAGAGACGGCGATTTATCGCGTCTTTTGCCTTAATACGCGTAGTATCTTTGTTAGGACAAGTGTAGAGTAAGGACTTTAGTGCTTAGAAAACAAGGACTAAAGTCCTTATTACGAAGGCGGTTTCCTGTATTGGAGGCGATCGCTTTTGGCATACTGGTATTTGATAGTTTGGTGCCATTACCAAACAAAAGGAAAATAAAGCCTAAACTTTCTCTTCCCTTTGATAAGATTTCATGAGAAATAATTTATCGCGGTGCGAAATCTAAAGAATGGTTAATGTATGCACTTTATCTCCTAATTGATGATTTGTTAAAACATTTTCATCAAGCTTGGATCACAAAGTCTGATGCAGTCAATGATGGGTTGCCTGTTAAATTAGCAAAATTTGCTCCAGTTCCGAAGCCAGCCGCAAGTCCATTTTGATTATAAAACAGAGAGCCGCTGCTTTGGTTGTAAACAATTTTGGCAGCACTGATTGCAGCCGCAGTGTTGCTAGTAACTATGGCAAATTCATTACTCAGGCTAAACCCATTACCAGCTAAGCTTTGTAGGGCTATGAATGTGGTTTTATCTAGGATGATTTTATCGCTCCCTCTTTGAAAATCCGTAATGCTGTCAATGCCAATAGCTGAACTGCTAAAAGCAGCATTGGTGTTGTAAAGGAAGAAATCACCGCCATTGCCACCTGTTAATATGTCATTACCTGCCCCGCCAATGAGGGTATCATTTCCGTCTCCCCCAATAAGGATATCCTTACCCAGCACATCCCTGACTGAACTAGCAATAAGGGTATCATTGCCTGCACCACCATCAATAGTGTCACTGCCTGCACCACCATCAATAGTGTCATTGCCTGAACCACCATTCAAGATATTATTTCTTGTGTTACCTGTCAGGTTATTGTTTAAGCTATTGCCAGTCCCATTAATTGCTCCTGAACCTGTCAGAATCAAGTTTTCTAGATTTGCTCCCAAGGTATAAGTAACGGAGGCTTTTACTGTGTCAATTTCAGTGCTGAGTGTGGAGATTTCGGTGACAATATCTCCGGTGCTGTCAACGATGTAGGTGTCATTTCCAGTACCGCCAGTCATCTTATCATTACCTGCACCCCCATCAATAATGTCGTTTCCAGCACCACCATTGATAATGTCGTTTCCAGTGCCACCATTGATAATGTCGTTTCCAGCGCCACCATTGATAATGTCGTTTCCAGCAACAGTATTGATGGTGTCATCTTTGCTGGTGCCTGTAACTGTGAACTCCTCAATGTTGTAAAAACCAATGAAATCCAAGCGAGTATTGTTTGTACTGCTGACTTGTCGTATAGCAGAGCCATAAGTGCTACTACCATTGAAACGCATACCAGTGCCAGTATCACCAACAGAATAGTCCACTATCAGGCGGTCAATACCATCACCACCATAAACAGTGTCACCATCATTGATACTTCCGCCAGCTAGTCCGGCGTTAATAATGTCGTTGCCAGCACCAGTTTTAATGACATCATTGGTTCGCAGCACAGCACCATTAACAATTCCCGAATGGGTAACAATGTCGTTACCACTGCCTGTAGTAATCGAAAATCCCTCAAAATTGATGGCAGTGACAACACCAGAAATATTGATATTCGTGAGGTTAGAAAGGTTGAGGTTAGCTGTTTGTGTGGAGAGGTCAAGGGTAAGGTAATCTAAACCGGAACCACCATCTAAAGTGCCAGCAATAGCCGTCACACTGTCATTGCCAGCACCCGCTTTAATGACATTACTGCCATAGAATGTTTTGATAGTATCATCTTTGCTAGTACCAATGACGGTGAATTTCTCAATATTTTTGAAGGCGACGTAATCCAATAGAGAACCGCTTTCATGTCGATTAGCAGTGCCTAAATTAGGGTTAACACCACTATTAAAAGACATACCGCCCCCCGTATCACCAACAGAGTAATCGACAATCAAGTGGTCAAAACCTTCACCACCATCAACAGACTCATATTTACCTAGTCCTGGGTTAATTGTGTCGTTACCAGCACCAGTGCTGATAGTATCGTTACTCCGAAACACTGTGCCATTGACAATAACTGGTCTAATAACAGTGTCGTTGCCGCTACCTGTGATAATTTCCATGATTTTCAGTGTGTCTTCAATATTAGGTAAATGCAATGATTCTAGTAGATATTTCGTAGTCAAATCTTACAAATTACGCAAAATACTGAATTTTTTATAGTTTTTCGTTCTTCTTACATGGAAAGTGACAGAAGGAGAGGGATAAATTACAAATGCCGACATACACTAATAATTTGGAATTATCCATGTTTATCAGTGTAGATCGGCGCTTCAAGATTCTATTGAAATTAAACAATATTCAGTACTTTCCGTAACAGTACTTGGTCTTCTAGTTTGGCTTTTAAACGCCCATTTTCTACGTCTCGAATCCAGCTTTGGCTTTTACCTGCAAGCTTTGCTAATTCCCGTTGAGATATTTGCAAATTTTTTCGTGCCTGTGAAATCTGCTCACCTAACAGATCACCTGTGATTTTAGGTTTTCTTCTGGTCTTAGTAGTTCGTCGTTGCTTTTTCTGTGATTCCGAAATTTGCTGTTCCCATTCTGGCGGTAGTTCAAAAGATAAAATCCGCGCATTCATCAATAGATTCCACTTACCACGAGGGCCTGTATCTGTCAGGCGGTTTTCACCTCCTCCATCGTTAATCCAAAATTCTAATGCTTCGTCTGGGTCTTCGGGAATAGCCATTAACTTTGCCCACAAAGGTTGAATTTCTGGAGGATAAGTCACTGGATCAAAAACTGGTTTGATGCCGTGATGATTGAGAACTTCCAAATCATTTTCAAATGTTCGCAACAAGCGTTTACGTTCTTCCCGTTGTCGGGATGCTTGGGTAACTTTTTCTTCGCCGTAAGCAATGCGTAACAAAGTCGGAATAGTAATACGTTGTTCTTTGCCCATTTTGGTTTTGAACAGCAACCACAGCATTAGTCTGACTGCGCCTTCATGTTGCTGCCAAATACTCATCACAGTAGTTAACAATATTTTGGGTAGGCTACCGTATTGATAAAATGCGGTTCGTGCTTTACATGCTTGTTTGTTTAAGAAATACTGCGCCCAGATTCCGGCTTTGACTTTAAAAGTTAATCCAATTAGATATTTACATCCGCGATCGTCTTCTTGAAAGTGATGTTCAACCTCTAATAAGTGCCACAAGCGGCTTTTTGTCACCGAGAAGCCGTTAACTCTGCCTTGTTGTGGCCAGTCAATAGAAACAATCAGTGAGCAAGCTTGCTGCACGATGTTTTTCATTAAAGCTAGCTTGGCATTTTTGTTGAGGTCTTTGCGTTTTTCTAACCCTAAATATTTTTCAATTTGCCGTTCATTGATTGCAAACTCCATCTCCCAAGGTTGATCTAGGGTTGTAGCATAAGCCGCAAACATTAAATGAATACAAGTAGCTCTAATATCAAGTTCTTCAATCGCTGATAATTCGGTGACGCGATCGCTAACTTTAAATGGATCTTGAATGTGAAAAGCGATCGCTCCCCGGCCTTGCTTGACTCGTCGGCCATAACATAAGTTACCTTCAGCATCAGCTTCCCAATTTAAAGATGTCCGCTGTGCCAAAACATTACAAGCTTCCCAAATCACGATCGCTGAAGCAAATGGATTATTCTTACCATTAGAAAACAAATCTGGACTGGTAGCATCTCTCGGTTCAACCTTGCATCTGCCTTTTTTCGCTTGCCAAGGTATGGGAGACTTTGTCGGACACGCTATTACACATTGGGGTTCAGGATAATAACCTTCACAATTGTTACAAAGCAAAGGATCGATCCAGTATTCATCATTCTCTAGTTGGATTGCACCCGTAGGACATTGAGGACGGCAGTTGTCACATCCAACGCAACTGTTGTTAGGAATTGTATAAGGCATATTGGCTCTCTTCCCACTCTAATCGTTGAGATGTTTGGCTCAGGTCTCCCCTGGATGTGTCCTCTTTATTCATCACTTATCACTAAATTATTCACCGAGCAAGAAAAAATTATTCTTGCTGCAAAAACTCCCCACCTACATTTTGAGATTTCGCATCCAATCGGAAGTTTCTTTTCAGGCTTTTAAACTGAGCCTAATATTAGTTCTTTATTAACTATACATTTCATAAATACTGTAAAGAGTTTGTTCAGAGTGAGCTTGGAAGTATTTCTTAATGATTTAATTAATACTTAGCTTACGAAATTTTTGACCTTAGCCTGATAATTTTACCTAAAGGCTTTTTGTCTAATATTTATGCCTATTATGATTTACTTTTATCCAATTTATTAATAATTTTAATATTTGACACTAACTCACATTCTGCTATAAACGTTACAGTTCTTTTGTAAGTTGAATAATCTTGATAAGTTAATATCAGACAAATAGACGATCATTACTTTGATAAATGTTAGACAGATAATTATATAAAACTTGATTGCGTCATAATATTTACTCTAAAAGTATGTCATTTTAATCAAGACAAACATCAGTTGTATCTCTAATTACTGTTCTATCTACATTTGTACATTTCAAACAGAATTGCCAAAGAGTCTCATTATTTAATAATTATTACTACTGTTAACTTGTATTCGTAATTACATTAATTGATTATTTTAGCAATACAAAAGGCTATAATATATACCTGTTGAGATTCAATTAGTATTGAGCTATCAAAAGAATAGTAAGTTGGGTTAAGCGATAGCGAAATCCAACAAAGTCTTGTTCATGTTGGGTCTACGTTCCTCAACCCAAAATACATCTACTACGCAAGTAAGGTTAAAAGTTAAAGCGGACTGTTAGATATTTGTGGATGTTAAATTAGTATTAGTATCTGAATGTTTACTAAATAATTATTGGCAAAAACTTTCATTTAAGCTTAAAACCTTTAAAACAAGCAAGAATTTAGCTAAAGTCATCAAATTTTAATGAAGAGAAAATTAACTGCTAAACACTAAAATTAAAGCCTAATATTAAATGAGGATGACAATTAGCTAACCAACAATATTACAGGCATAATTGCCGAGGAGCTATTCATGGCAACACTAACAGGAGTTACATTTGGCGGTCAAACTTGGACACCAAAGTTTGCTCAAGAAATTGACAAAGATAAATGTATCGGCTGTGGCAGATGTGTCAAAGTCTGTGGTTACAATGTGTTAGGTTTAAAAGCACTCAACGAAGAAGGCGAATTTGTTGAAGATGAAGACGATGAAGAAATTGAACGGAAAGTAATGGCAGTTACTTCTCCAGAAAATTGTATTGGTTGTGAGGCTTGTTCACGGATTTGTCCTAAGAATTGCTACACCCATGTTGCATTAAGTAATTAAAACAGTGAACAGTAAACAGTTATCAAGTGGCATTTGACTGATAACTGATAACTGATAACTGTTAAAGGGACATTGTTAGAAGCGGGGGGAGATATATTAAGCAAGGTAACTAGAGGGGAATACTAGTACCGCTGAGATTAATTCGTAATTCGTAATTACAATTGTCTGACTGTGTTGTACTAGATATTTACTGTAAATGGTATAAAGTTCACAGTAAACAAAATCGTAAATCCAAGTTGTCAGTTATTAACAAATTTATACTTGCTGCTAATCTAGACTGAACAATATTAGAACTAACAATGTCTCTTTGTCACAATGAGATTTTTCCCAAGCAAAAGCATCTTTGGCATAGGAGTTAAAATATATTGTTAGTTTTTGGGGGAAAGATGTGAAAACATCTGGAAAATTCCCCCAATTTTTGTAAGTGTGAGATAGAAAGTTAATAAGTGAAAGAAAGTAACTGGAGACTGGGAAGTATGATTGGGAGTTAATATTGGGCAGTTTAACTAATACTTGATACCCAATCATCAATACCTAATACCTAATACCAGAAAATCACACCTTTAACGCTGTTTTATAGAGCAGGTAGCATATATGCAAGAAATTCCTGTTTCACTATGGACTCTGGTTGGCGGGATAGTAGTTACAGTAGTCAGTATTTGGCTTGGTCAAAACCACACTCTACTACCGGTGCAAGCATCGCAACAAGCGCCTTTGGTAGATGGATTTTTCAACATCATGTTTACCATTGCGATCGCTTTGTTTTTAGTGGTAGAAGGAACTATTCTGATTTTTTTAGTTAAATATCGTCGCCGTCGGGGAGATGATACCGATGGTGTGCCAGTAGAAGGCAATGTTCCCATAGAAATCTTTTGGACAGCAATCCCCACATTTATTGTGCTTTGCTTAGGCATTTACAGTGTAGATGTCTTTAACCGCATGGGAGGTTTTGAACCTGGAGATCATCCTCATGTTGCTCATATCAGCAACAGCGCGTTCGCGAAGCGTGCGGGAACCGCTCTCGCTGCAACTCTCAATAACGATAACGTCAAATCTACAAGTGCGCCGACTATTGGCATTGGTGCATCTCCCCAAAACATAGGTAAACAAGCAGATTTGGTTGTTGATGTCAAAGGAATGCAGTACGCCTGGATATTTAACTATCCCGATAGTGGTGTTACCACTGGGGAGTTGCACGTTCCTGTAGGCGCTGATGTACTACTCAATCTTTCAGCGCAGGATGTCATTCATTCATTTTGGGTTCCAAACTTCCGGTTAAAACAAGATGCGCTTCCTGGTATGGCTACCCAACTGCGATTTGTCGCTACAAAACCAGGTACATATCCGGTTGTTTGTGCGGAACTTTGCGGCGGTTATCACGGTTCGATGCGGACAACAGTAGTTGTTCACACTCCAGAAGAATTTGATAGCTGGTTGACAGAAAGCCAAATTGCTCAAAAGCAAGATCTCAATCAAGCCATTGCTGTTAATCCGGCTGAGTTATCCACATCAGAATTTCTCGCCCCCCATGTCCACAATCTGGGGATTGATGCAGCAACTTTAAAGTCAATAGTCAGTGGTCATTAGTCAGTGGTCAGTGGTCAGTGGTCATTAGTCATTAGTCAGTGGTCAGTGGTCAGTGGCAATCATATTTGTTAAGGCTACGACACTTGCAAGATTGGGGTATTAAACCAGATCAAAAACAACTAACAACACTTCGACTACGCGGTAGTTGAGCGCAGTCGAAACTCAGTGCATCGCTGACAACTGACAACTAACAAAGGAAAAAATTATGACACAAACAGAATTTCCACGGAATACGCCACCCGAAGGAAATAAACCTCAAACTTCAGCAGCTGCACATAGCTCCCATCCCCAAGCGTGGAAATGGTACGACTACTTTACATTTAATGTTGACCATAAGGTCATCGGCATTCAATATCTGGTGACGGCGTTTGTGTTCTATCTCATCGGTGGACTGATGGCTGTTGCTATCCGTGCCGAATTAGCTACACCAGAAGCTGACTTGCTAGACCCCAACTTGTATAACGCTTTCATGACCAATCACGGGACGATCATGATCTTTTTATGGATTGTTCCGAGTGCGATTGGGGGATTTGGTAACTACCTAGTACCGTTGATGGTCGGTGCTAGAGATATGGCTTTTCCCAAACTAAATGCGATCGCCTTTTGGTTAAACCCACCTGCGGGCGCATTAATATTGGGTAGTTTTCTCTTTGGTGGTTCCCAATCTGGTTGGACAGCTTACCCACCACTGAGTTTAGTGACAGCGCCCATTGCTCAGACAATGTGGATACTAGCGATCGTTTTGGTGGGAACTTCTTCAATTTTGGGTTCGCTAAACTTTGTCGTCACCATCTTGATGATGAAAGTTCCCAGCATGAAATGGGATCAGTTGCCTTTATTTTGTTGGGCAATTCTCGCAACTTCAGTTTTGGCGCTGTTATCTACACCCGTTTTAGCAGCAGGTTTAGTTCTGTTGTTATTTGACCTCAACTTCGGAACTTCCTTTTTTAAACCAGATGCAGGCGGTAACGTTGTTATTTACCAACATTTATTCTGGTTCTATTCTCACCCGGCAGTATATTTGATGATTCTGCCCATCTTCGGCATTATGTCCGAAGTGATTCCCGTTCACGCCCGCAAACCAATTTTTGGTTATAAAGCGATCGCCTATTCAAGTTTGGCTATCTGCGTTGTTGGTTTATTCGTCTGGGTACACCACATGTTTACCAGTGGTACACCCGGTTGGATGCGGATGTTCTTCACCATCTCGACTTTGATTGTCGCCGTGCCTACTGGCGTGAAAATTTTCGGCTGGGTTGCTACCCTTTGGGGTGGTAAAATCCGTTTCACCAGCGCTATGCTATTCGCCATTGGCTTGTTGTCTATGTTTGTGATGGGTGGCTTAAGCGGTGTAACGATGGGAACAGCCCCTTTTGATGTTCACGTACATGACACCTATTATGTAGTAGGACATTTCCATTACGTTCTCTTTGGTGGTTCCGTGTTTGGCATTTATGCCGGTATTTATCACTGGTTCCCCAAAATTACCGGCAGAATGCTCAATGAAACCTGGGGTCGCATTCACTTTGTCCTCACCTTCATTGGCACTAACTTGACCTTCTTACCGATGCACGAATTGGGTTTACAAGGAATGCCCCGACGCGTTGCTATGTATGACCCCCAATTTGTTGACCTCAATCAACTTTGTACCATTGGTGCATTTGTTTTGGGGATATCAGTAATTCCTTTTGCGATCAACATTATCTACAGTTGGAGCAAAGGCAAACTAGCGGGTGATAATCCTTGGCAAGCTTTGTCCTTAGAATGGACAACCAGCTCACCACCTGCGATCGAAAACTGGGAAGTGTTACCCGTTGTGACTCATGGTCCTTACGACTATGGCCATGATCTGAGTAATGAAGTACAGCCCTCTGCAACGCCAGAAGCTAGCGCTTAGAGGCTGAGCGTCGAGAACTGAGCGTCGAGGGCTGAGCGTAGTCGAAGCCCGATCTTATAGTCATTTGATTTGAGAACTCGAAACTCCGAGATCAGAACTCGAAACTCCGAGATCAGAACTCAAAACTCCAAGCTTGGAACTTGAAACTCCGAGATCAGAACTCAAAACTCCAAGCTTGGAACTCAAAGCTCCGAGATCAGAACTCAAAACTCCAAGCTTGGAACTCAAAGCTCCGAGATTAGAACTTGAAACTTCAAGCTTGGAACTCAAAACTCCGAGTCTTATCAGACACGATAAATTACGTCTACATGAATGGTATTGGAATTAAATAAGAATTTTGGATGAGGAATGCAAATTTTATCGCTTCCAACTTCATCCTTTATTCAAGCTTCCACAACAAACACAGCGCAAATATTGTTGATAAATCTATGACCATAGCGACAACAAACGAACATCACGAAGAACATCATCCAGATTTAAGAATTTGGGGATTGTTAACTTTCCTTGCTTCTGAATCTTTGATGTTTGGCGGTTTTTTTGCCACTTTTTTGTTCTTTCGCGGAATTACAGCGGTTTGGCCTCCAGAAGCAACTGAGGTAGAGTTATTCGTACCAACAATTAACACCATCATTCTAGTGTCTAGTAGTTTCGTCATGCATTTCGGTGTTGTGGCGATTAAAAAGAATGATCTCAAAGGAATGCAGAGATGGTACGCAATTACCGCCATCATGGGTGCAACTTTCTTGCTGGGTCAGGTCTATGAGTACGCAACTTTAGGATATGGTCTGACTACCAACGTCTTTGCCAACTGCTTTTATATCATGACTGGGTTCCACGGTTTGCACGTTTTTGTGGGACTGTTATGGATGTTGAGTGTCTTATGGCGATCGCGTCGTCCTGATAGCTATTCTGCCAGCAATCATACTGTTGTGGAAATGGCAGAAATTTACTGGCACTTTGTAGACATTATCTGGATTGTTTTGTTTACTTTGGTGTACATTTTGGCATTGTTTTAAGTTGGGCATGGAAAAGAGGAATTGGGGCAGGGTGCGGGGTGCAAGGGGGATGAAGAAAAATTAACTCTTTCTCCTGCTTCCCCTGCTTCCCCTGCTTCCCCTGCCTCCCCTGCCTCCCCTGCTTCCCCTGCTCCTCTGCTCCCCTGCCTCCCATAGGAGATGATTATGCAAGAAGTTGATGCCAATCGATTCTCATGGTTTGAGGTTTCGGAAGATATCAAAAAGTTGCTGATATTAGCAGCACAAACTTGGGAAAATACATCAGAATCTGAAAAATATATTCAACAAGCTCTAGCCAAAACTGGAGATAATACCGATGTTTTGATAGCAGCTTATAGGTTTTTCTACTATAAAAATAATTATGCTTTGGCATTACAAACAGCAACCAAAGTTATAGATAAAATTAAAGAAGCAGAGCAATTTCCTGATGATTGGGATCACCTTCAACCCATATTAGTGAAACGGCAAGAAGAACCCCAAATCAGGCTGTATTTAAATGCTTATGCTGCTTCGGGATTGGTATTAGCAAAGTTAGGAGCGATCAAACAAGCGAAGCTAGTAAGTACCAGAGTCAAAGAAATTAGCGATCAGCATGATTTCGGAGCAGGAATCCTCCTGGATATTTTGACTCGTCCAGTAGAAGATGATGATTAACTACTCAACAATCAACACCTCAACAGTCATGAATAATTTTTCTTTCTATCAACCTCTTTCCACATTTGAACTTCCTAGTAATCCGCTTCCTAGTACTTTTCCCTCATCTCCGGTAGTTATTCCTAACAATAATAATTTGGGAACTATGTATCCTGCACCAGTATTTCTCTTACCCCAATCTTCAGGGCTAAGAATTTAAGAGTTATGAAAGGTAGGGATTGGCTAGTAACTGGTAACGGTCAGTATCAAGCCTGTAAATCTGTCAGAGCATGGGATTTATTGAGAGAGAATTATCGCCTCTATCGGTTTTTAACTGAGATAGAAGATGTTCTTAACAATGTGGCAGATGAATCTACTCGTTTGCCAGAAATCCGCATGTTAGTAAGGCGCTTGATCGTAAATTCCTACTGGGTGAGAAGTCAAAATTTAGAACCTTCTCCGACAACAGGAACCTCTGTTTTACTACTTTATGATGAATTGGGTTTTCCGCTGACGGTGCAAACAGTCACATTTGCACCGGGAACTCAATCAAACATTCATAATCATGGGACATGGGGAGTCGTCGCGGTGTTAAAAGGTCAAGAAAAAAACACTTTTTGGCAACGCACCCCTAGCTCAGAATCTCCAGAAAAAATTGCACCGACGGGAGAAATCATTCTATCTCCAGGTGATATTGTTAGCCTGACTCCCGATGCAATTCACAGTGTAGAAGCAGTGGGTAATGAGCCAACTGTGACATTTAATGTTTACGGCGAAACTGAGCCGAAAGCAAGATTCGAGTTTGACACGATTAAGCATAGTGCTAAAAATTTTTAGTCCTATAGCAGACAAGATCCCCGACTTCTTTAAGAAGTCGGGGATCTGAGCCTCTAGAATTAGGAGTTAGTTAAATGGCAAGGGTAATTTTCTACAGTAAACCAGGTTGTAAAGGTGGTACAAAGCAAAAAGTTTTGCTCACAGCTGCTGGTCATGAAGTAGTACCATACAGCTTGCTTACAGAACCTTGGACAGCCGATCGCTTGCGCTCATTTTTTGGCGATCGCCCGGTAGCTGAATGGTTTAATCGTTCGGCTCCCAAGGTAAAATCTGGTGAGGTTATTCCTGAAAACATCGATGAACAAACCGCCTTGATGTTAATGCTCAAAGATCCGATGTTAATTCGCCGTCCTTTACTGCAAGTAGGCGATCGCCGCGAGGTAGGATTTGAAGTAGACAAAATTGACGCTTGGATTGGTTTAAACCCTGTAGATGAATCCCTCAAGGAAATAAGTGAAAACCTCATGAGTCAGGATTTACAAAACTGTTCTCATGGTCATGGTCATGAACACCACCATCATTAAGGTGGTTGTAAGGGACACGAGAAAAAGTAGCTATTAAATCAGTTAACAGTTAACAGTTCCGTCCCTCTCCAAGTCGGTCAGGGACGGTTTTGTGTGGCTTAATATGGAAATAATGACCAATCAGCTATTATTCATACAGAACGCGGACTAGCGATGCCTTTGGCAACCCCTGCGGGGAACGCAGGTACACGCATCACTTTATTTCCATGAGTTTGCTGATCGAAAAAATCCGTCAGAAAATTTGTGATGAACAATTTGAATCTTCCAAGCACGCCGTTGACCAATTAATTTTGCGGCAAGTTAAAGTTCAAGAAATTAGAGAAGCGATCGCCAATGGGCAAGTTATCGAAGATTATCCAAATGATAAATATAGCCCAAGTTGCCTTATTAGTGGTTTGACCCAAAACCAACGCCCCATCCACATTCAATGCAGTTATCCTGATCGTCCTTTAATAAAAATTATTACTTTATACGAACCCGATCCACGTCAATGGAATGATGATTTTACAAAAAGGAGAAACAATGATGACGAGTCATGAGCAAGAAGTTTTAATTGAAAAACTGGTGACTTATACACTCCAACTCAATGGGCAAGTTTTTGTAATTAAGAATGTGCCTGCTCGCGTCAACGAAGAAACAGGAGAACAGTTTTTTGCACCCTCAACAGTAGAGCATTTACAGCAAATTATACTGACTGGGCAAGAGCCAGATTACTTCACTGAAGTTCCGGTGTATAACTATGCAGCATGAAACGGCTATTATTCGTACAGAACGCGGACTGACCATCATAGGTACACGCATCACTTTGTATCAGTTGATGGACTATATTCATAAAGGTTATGCACCCCATTTAATTCGCAATTATTTCTACATTACCGATGAGCAATTCAATGCAGCAATGGCTTACATTGAAATCCATCGTGCCGAAGTAGAAGCAGAGTATCAAACTGTACTGCAACAAGCCCAAGAAATTCGTCAGTATTGGGAAGAACGTAACAAAGAGCGTTTAGCTGATGTTGCCACATTGACACCAAAACCAGAGTACAAAGCCGCTTGGGAAAAATTACAAGCACGCAAAGCTAAACGTGCTGCACGCGTATAATATGCAAAAGAACACATTGTCCTTAAAACGAGTTCTCCAATAGTCAGCCTGTGCAAATCACTCTCAACCTGGATGAAGCCCTTCTTAACGAAGCTCTCCAACTTACCAACCTCACCACTCAAGAAGAACTGCTAAACCTTGCTTTGCAAGAATTTATCCGTTTGCGTAGGAAGAAAAACCTTCTTGACCTTGCCGGAAAAATCCAGTTCACCCCGGACTTTAACCATAAAGCCCTGCGCGAAACTCGTGATGCTGCTGATTGATACATCTGTTTGGATCAGCGTCTTCCGCGATCGCATTGGTCAAGTACGCCCGCAGCTTGAAATCCTAATTGCCGATCGCCAGATTTTCCTTACCCGATTTACTCAGCTTGAACTGCTTCAAGGTAGCCTGAACGAGCAAGAATGGACTATCCTTTCTACTTATCTTGAAACACAAGATTATATCGAACCCACACCTCATTCCTGGCAGTTGGCTGCTCGCATTTACTACGACCTGCGCCGCCAAGGGCTAACCGTTCGCAGTCCGATTGATTGCTGTATTGCTCAAGCTGCATTGGAGAATAATTTACTTTTGATTCACAACGATCACGACTTTGAAATTATTGCTCAAGTGCGATCGCTTCAACATATTCGCTTTCAACCCTGAATCTTTTCAGCTACAGGACTTACGCACAAACTGAAGTTTATACTCTGTTTTTTCAAAAAAATTTGATCATTCCGCTTCGCTACCCTTAAGAAGGGAAAAAGAAAGAAGGGTAGAGGGGAAAAGGGCGAAAGTATAAAGGGCTACTAAAGAATCCTCCCAGCGGTACAAACAACACGAAAACCACAATAGTAGTAATAGTTGTCGCGGCTACCATTGAAGCGAGACCCGGAACGGCAGTTAGAAGGATTGCTACTCCAGGAGCCGCCCCGCAGCAGACGAGAATAAGAATTACTATCTATCCATGCACTTCCATTTCCAGGCGCTTTTTCGTAGCTGTCATGCCGAGTATCTTGACACCACTCCCAAACGTTCCCGTGCATATCGTATAATCCAAAGCCGTTGGGTGGAAAACTTTCTACCTCTATTGTTTCTCCGCGTTTATTGCCCTTTGGCTCAGAAGCGTAAATGTAATCCCCATTGTAGTTAGCTAACTCAGTTGTAATCGTTTCCCCGAAGTGAAATGGTGTTTTTGTTCCTGCACGACAGGCGTATTCCCATTCTGCTTCACTAGGTAAACGATATTTACGCCCAGTCTTATCACTAAGCTTTTTGCAAAATTCTATTGCATCATTCCAAGACACTTGCTCTACAGGGCGTTTCTTTCCCTTGAAGTTGGATGGATTTTTACTCATCACTTTTTGATACTGTTCTTGGGTAACTTCAAACCTGCCCATAAAAAAAGCAGGCACATTGACATCGTGCTGCGGACTTTCATCTGAAGTTCTACTTTTCTCCCCTGATGGTGAACCCATCTTAAAAGAACCACTAGGAATAGAAACCATTTCTAGAGTTACACCATTACCCAAATTCTCCTTAAAGAACTTAGCTTGCTTGTTAGGATATCGTTTAATTACTTCTCCCTTTTCATCTACCGTTACCGTTTCAAACTCAACCGTCCACAAAGGTAATCCAAATACCTTCTCTTTTGAAAGTATGTATTTGGGTTTTGCTACAGAGATTGGCAATAGACCCTTAAAAATTTCACGACCTACTACGGCTGTTACTAAACCTGCACTTCCCAAGCCAGCCCACTTCAAAAACTTTTGTCGGGTTATTCGCTCTTGAGTCGGTTGAGTGGGAATTGGCTGCTGAATTGAAGATTTAATAGTTTCTGCTAGTGATGCCAATCTAGCCTCTATTGCTATGACTTCTACTAGTAATGCAAATTTAGCCTCTATTGCTACTGTTTCCGCTATTCTTAGTTTAAGAGTACGTTGAATCTTCTTTAATTTTTGTCGGGAATTATAACTATCAAAAGAAATTCCAGCTTCAATTGTTTTCAGAAATTCTTCTTGGTAATATAGCAACTTCTGTCCATATTCTGCTTGCTGTATCTGTTGTAAAATCTCATATTCTGCTTGCTTTTGTGCCAGAAGTGGCTGTTCAACTTGCTCAGAACTTACTGATCTACCTCCCTTTGAAGAAGTCTCAGGCTCAGAAATTGAAATTATAGGTTCAAAACTTCCTCGCTGACGCACCGCAATCCTTTCAATCGCTTCAATTGCATCCCAATCACCACGAGATACAGCTAAAACTCTTACCCATAATTGTTTTGCTAACGATAAATCGCCTCGGTTTTCAGCTTGCGAAGCTTGATATTTTAATGGCTCAACATCTCTAAGTGTGGCAGTTTGCTCTAATAAAATAAAATACATTTTATAAGGCGGTTCTGCTTGCCAGTAAGGATTTTGTGTTTCCTTTCCATAGCGAGTATTAATAGCGGGAACTTGATAACTTAAATATTGCGCCAAACGCTCTACTGTGGCACAATTAGCCTCACCTTGTAGTCGCAATGCTTCTAATAGTGAATATGTAAAAGCACCATGTTGTAATTCCTCAATTTCCCAAGATTTTTGGTTAGCTGTGCAAGAATAAAATGTAATCACTCCCTGATGTCTTTGCTCGCCAATTCCCAATCCAGAACGGCTACTTTCATCTCTGCAAGCATCCAAAAACAACACTACATTATCAGCACCACTGCGACGCAATCTTTGGGTAACATAATCAACAGAGATAGCAGTATGTTCTATATCTCCTGGGTCACTATCTGAGAACATTAAATAATCTTTATCTTGATAGCGATTGCCATGACCGGCAAAGAAAAACCATAAATTATCTTCTGGTTTTAATAAAGTATTCTCAAACTGTGCGCGTAAAAATCGCCGCAAATGACCAAAAGTAGGTTGAGTGGGAATTGGCGGATTGACTGCAATTGAGGGAGAATCATCAGTAAATAAAAAAACCTGCTCAAATCTAGCTTCTTGTTGAAACCAAGTCGCCATGACAGATGCATCTCGCTTGGCAAAGTTTAGCGATCGCAAATTTTCATAGCGATTAATCCCGATAGCGATCGCCCAATTCCTACCCATACATCAACACCGATTATTTCCGCTTGAATTTAAAAGTCATTGCTCCTTTGCCGCCGGCTTTACCACTACCAATCCCAAACAGACTAACTTGTCCTTCGCCATTAATTTCTACTGAAAGCTCAACCTCATCTAACTGCATTTTGGAATTGGGTTCTTCTGCTTCATCAAGCATTTCCCGCATTGCTTGCAGAAATCCCTTCATTTCTTGCTTGATTTTAGTTACCTCTACTTTGCGTCTAGTAATTACTAGTTCGCCTTTTTTTTGGCTGACAACTATTTCTTCCTTGGTTTCAATTCCGCCGATTCTTCCTCCTATATCGCCACTGCTTCTGGCTCCAATGCTTCTGGTTACACTATCTGTGACTGTTTCAGTAGTTGTATTTGAGGTTTCAGCCACTTCTTCAGTAATAATCCAGATGGCATCTGGGGTGGAATTTTCTGCTGACATAAATTTAATTATTTAAATAATTCTTTATTTAATTAGCTTTTACCAAAGCTTTAGGCGAATCTTAGTCCGCCTTCGCGGACTAAGCAAAAATTAGAGTTTTTCAACCCGCTTTGCGGGTTTTGCTTGTATAGCCACGATTTCTAATCGCCAGGGCAGGTTTCCTATTAGTTACTATTATTCAGTAGTAACACCTAAACTGGCAAGAAGAAGGGTAAATTAGTCAATAGCAACGCAGAAATGGCTAAAAATTGGGCAATGCGATCAGTAACCTAAAACGGTAACGCGATCGGCATTAACTAGTACAACAATCTTCAGCACCTAAACTTACGTGAGTCTCCAACGAAGGCGCACCGGCGGGAAGGGCGAAAGAAACAAAAGGCTCGTTGCGTATAGGCTTCAGTCTCGGATGCAAAATTTATTTCTTAGGAGTTCGATAAAATTTCTCCTATCCAATAGTTAGAAATACTCTCAGGACTTACGCAAGCCCAAATCGTCATTGCGACCGAAACGAAGTGTAGGGAAGCAATCGCAGGATTTTTGCGATTACGTCGCTATCGCTCGTAATGACGAAATTGCGTTAGTTTTGCGTAAGTCCTAACTCTTTCTACCATTAGTCAGACGTAATGGTGTCTTTAAGCTTTTAAGGTGAGTCCAGAGGTTATCACACCTCTAGGTAAACTTAAAAAATTAAAGAAGGTGCAAAATGGCCATCGAGCAACTCACCTTAAACCAAGTTAACCGGGAGATGCAGCAGTGCATTCAAAACTGCTTGGACTGTCATAGTATCTGCTTGAATACAGTCACCTACTGCCTCCAAAAAGGTGGTCGTCACGCAGAACTCGCTCACATTCAGCTAATGCTTGATTGCGCTGAAATTTGCAACACCAGCGCTAATTTTATGCTGCGAGGTTCTGATTTACACGCTCGTACCTGTGGCGTTTGTGCAGAACTATGTCAACGATGTGCAGAAAACTGCGATCGCATGGGCGATGATGCTCAAATGAAAGCCTGTGCTGATATGTGTCGTCGTTGTGCCGATTCTTGCCGACAAATGGCAATGGCAACCGCCTAAACAAACAGTACTAAGACGTAAGCTAACAAGGGAGTATATTATCGTTCCTCCCTTGTTTTCTAATCTTTTTAACGGATACCAGCAGTTTCTAAAGACAAGTCTTGAAACATTGGGGTGCTAAGATAACGTTCGCCAAAGGAAGGCTGAATCATCACGATTAGCTTTCCGGCATTTTCTGGACGTTTACCTACTTGGATGGCAGCACACAAAGCAGCACCAGAAGATATTCCAGATAACAATCCTTCTTCTTTGGCTAAACGCCGTCCATAAGCCATTGATTGCTCATCGCTAACTCGAATCACTTCATCGATTAATTCCAAGCGCAGAACATCCGGGACAAATCCAGCGCCAATGCCTTGAATTTTATGCGGCCCGGCTTCACCACCAGAGAGAACTGGACTGTTGCTGGGTTCAACTGCGATCGCTTGAATACTTTGCTTACGTTGTTTAAGGACTTCGGCAATTCCAGTAATTGTCCCGCC